>NZ_BAKM01000002.1 GCF_000614185.1 Phocaeicola sartorii JCM 17136 = DSM 21941
ATTTTTTCCTTTAAAGGTAAGTACTATAATTCTTAGTATTATAAATGTTGTAAATATACCCTTCATATCCTCCACAGGTCAGAAGAATACAGATGCGGTACGGTGGTTCCATAACGCTGGAAATGTTTAAAATTATTGGGTAAAAAACAAATGTTTATCATGGACTTTTTGTTGTGATATGGTTGGACTTTTTCTGTTGATCGTTGCTTTATGCTTGTATTTTTGTAGAAAGACAGTTGGCTCATTGCTTATTTTTATGTCGTTTTGTCTTGATGGTTTCCAAGTTCTGACTTTGTCGGTATTAGGAGGAAAATCATCAGATTATGCTTTTATATACGTTGTTGTAGTCACTGTTTATCATGCTATATGTACACCAGGCTATTTTAGGAGGACTGTGATAAGCAGGTATATAAACTTGTTTTTGTTGATGTTGTTATGCTGTTCTCTTTTTTCATATTTTCATTATGGATTCTCCTTGTATCAAATATTTCAGGCCAGTAGGGAGTATTATGTTATATTGTGCTATTACTTTCTTGTGAGGTTACCTTTGAGGCAAGTTTCTTCTATTCTGAAAATTCTTTCATGTTTAACTTTATGTGTGTCTATTATATATATAGCGCAAGTTTTGGTGGTTCATGCACCTTTATTGCCTTATGAAAATGTGGACAAGATAGAGGTGGATGAAACGACAGGATTGATCCGCTTGTATAATTATCCGATATTGTTGTATTTCTTTCTTTTTGTGTCATTTTTATATCCGTCGTTTTATAAGCAAAAAGCAAAATATGTCAGAGGAGTTTGTTTAATGGCTCTTTTTTGTACTTTGGGAAGATCCGGAATCGCATCGGTTGTATTATTATTGATAATCGGTTTGTTACTGTCGGGCAGATTGACTATAAATTTGAAAACTCTTTGTGTTATCTGCCTATTCGTTTTGCCTTTTATAGGATTGGTTCGTGATAGATTTGTGTCAAATGGCAAGACGCAAAGTGATTTTGCTTTTCTGTTTAGTGGAGATTTGGCTGATATGAATATGGGGGACTTCACTAAAGAAGGGGCGACTTTAACCTATCGTTTTGCTTGGGTATATGAACGCTATGTCTATTTGCGGCAGCAAAATAATGGAGAACTGTTATGGGGATTGGGACTCATATCAGGAAATCAGCCAAAGCGTTAAAAATGTATGATTTTAAGTTGGGATTGACCAATAAAGATACTGGCTATCCGCATCAATTGGGAACTCCAGACATTGCATGGGGGAATATTTTGTCTCGATTCGGAATGATAGGCATTGTATTTTATATCATATTCTGGGGGATAATTATCAGAAAAATGTGGAAAAGCAGAAAGGAAGATCCGATAGTGTTGTGTGGAATGCTGTATGTAATGGCTTATGTTATGACCTCTGTAGCAGGATCGTCTATTTCATATACCACTTTTATGGCATTTCCTTTTTTGATCTTGTCGTTGATTGGAACCACTCAAAAAACAAAATATGGAGAATCATAAACGGCCTTTAGTGTCTGTCGTGACAGTGACTTACAACTGTGAAAAGAGGATAGCCAGGACAATAGAAAGTGTTATCAATCAGTCTTATACTAATATAGAGTATATCGTGATTGATGGTAAAAGTACAGATAATACATTGAGTGTCATAGAAAAGTATAGAGACAAGCTCGATTATGTGATATCGGAGCCTGATTTGGGCATATTTGATGCTATGAATAAAGGAATAGCTGTGGCAAATGGATTGTGGATAAATTTTATGAATGCGGGTGATGTATTTGTACACTCTGGAGTTTTGGAGGAAATCGTCCAAAGTAATCATAACGATGTGGGAGTTATATTTGGTGATAAAGCTTTGTTGTTGAAAGATGGCATATACCAGATAGCCGCAAGACCTTTTTATAAGGTTGGTGGTACAGGAATGGGGATCAATCATCAATGCGTGTTTGTAAGAACAGATTTAATAAAGGGATCTCCATTTGACCTACAGTTTAAAGTTGCTGCCGATTATAAAATGATTCATTCTCTATACACAATGGGAATTGCTTTCAAGTATGTTGCCAAGCCTGTTGCGTTAGTGGAGAGCACCGGATTCTCAACCCGAAATAAGCATCGCCAAATGTTGGAAGAAGAAAGGATATTAGGCCTGCCTCATCGTTCTGTTTTTGTCTTTTACAAAGAAAGTATAATAGGAAAAATGAAAAGGATGTTGCTGGCGGCCCTTCCGGTATGTATTGTTAGAAGAATCAATTCACATAACCCTAATATAAAAAAAATAGATTGTAAAAATGGATTTTGTCTTGTTGTGGGTCAATAATAAAGATCCCGAATGGCTGGCCCGATACCAGCAATACTCTGTCAAAGAAAAGGGTATAAAAAATACTTGTCGATTTCGTGATTGGGACAATTTAAAATATTGGTTTCGGGGAATAGAAAAGTATGCGGACTGGGTGGAACATGTTTTTTTTATAACGGACAGGCAAATTCCGGACTGGATGAATGTTCATCATCCAAAATTGAAAATAGTCTTTCACGATGAATATATTCCTCATGAGTTTTTGCCGACTTTTTCTTCGAATACGATTGAAATGTTTCTGCATAGGATTCCGGATTTGAGTGAGCGTTTTGTATTGTTTAATGACGATTTCTTTATTATAAACAAATTGTCTTCTGAACGGTTTTTCCGTAACGGGCTTCCTTGTGATATTTCAGCTTTTGATGTTTATCCAGGATATGGATTGTCAACCAATAATATGTGTAATCTTGAATTGCTTAATCGCAATATATCAAAGAATGAAAGCTTGAGGAAATACTTTTGGAAATGGTTCTCTGTGCATAATGGGGTGAATTTGTTTCGTACTTTGCTTCTTATGTGGTGGCCCTATTTTGTCGGTTTTTTAGATCCGCATTTACCTCAACCTTTTTTAAAATCCGTCTTTAAGGAAGTGTGGGAGAAAGAGGGTATAGCAATCAGGGAGTCATTAAAATCTCCTTTTAGGCAAAGGACGAATATAACTCAGTATTTAATGAGATATTGGCAACTTGCGACGGGTCGTTATGCTAATATTGATTTATTTGAAGACAGTACTTGTTTTCATTTGGAGGATTCCAATCTGCATGAGGCTGTTGATTGTATTGTTCACCGGAAAAAAAGCATTATTGTAATAAATGATACGGAGAAAACAAATTTTGTTCAAAGTAAAGACTTGATAAATAATGCATTTGAATGTGTTTTTCCTGATAAGTCATCTTTTGAAAAATAGTAACTGTTAAACAATAAATGATATGAATATAGCTTTTATTACTCCTACTTTTTATATCGCTCCTGCCGGAGGAATTAAGTTGCAGGCTTTGATGTGGAAACAGGGTTTGGAGAAGTTTGGTCATCAAGTCACTCTGATTGATAGTTGGAAAGGTTACGTATGGACAGATTTTGATCTGTTTTTTATTTTCGGCTATGGAGGGAATCTAAAGACCATTGTGGAAGCATTATCGAAAATAACAGATAATATTGTTTTGGCTCCTATTATTGATACAAATTATTCTGTATCGTTATTTCGTATGGCTGCTAAATACTTGAAGTGTTCCACCCTTAGATTGCATAGTGTTTATAATGATTTATATGAAGTGCGAAATAAAATAAGATTATTTTATGCCCGTTCAGCGTATGAGATGAAGTATTTGACGGATGGTTTGGGTATTAGTGACAATAAAATAATTGTGCTTCCATTGTCTTGTCGGATAAAAGTTCCGGTAAAAATGCCTCCTAAAGAATCGTTCTGCTTTCATGTCAGTCTTTTAGTTAATCCGGGGAAAAATGTAAAAAGGTTAATAGAGGCTGCTGTGAAGTATGATTTTAAATTAGTACTCGCAGGAACATTGCGGAATAAAGAGGAAGAACACTTGTTGCTCAGCTGGATTCGCAATCATGAAAATATAAAATATGTTGGATTTCTGTCAGAGGATGAATTACTTGTGTATTATTTAAGAGCCAAAGTGTTTGCATTGCCTAGTACCTATGAAGGAGTAGGCATGGTGGCTTTGGAGGCGGCTGCTTGTGGATGTAACATTGTTTTGACAAAAAATGGAGGTCCGAAAGAATACTATGATAATCATGTTTATTTGGTTAATCCTTATGATGTGGATGAAATAGGGACTGCTGTTGTACATGCGATGAATAACAATGACTATCAACCTTGTTTAATGGAACATATCAAGCGGAATTACAGTTTTGAAATTTGTTCTCAGAAATTAAATGCTACAATAACTAACATAAAACAGACTTGTATAGAGTCTTAAAATGCTATTACAATGTTGTTGCTTTCCATCTGTATTCCTTGTTATAAACGCATAAATCAAGTTCGAAATACGTTGAACAGTATTTATGAAGCGAACTCAGAGATCTCTATGAATGATTATGAGGTCATTCTTTCAGATAACGATCCGGAAATGGAAGTAAAAACATTGATGGATGAATTTTCGGATAAAATAAATTTGTTTTATTATCATACTGGTTGTGAAGGATTTCTCAATTCATATCATGTGTTAACCTATGCTAAGGGCAAACTATTGAAACTTCATAATAGCCAGAACCTGTTTCAGAAAGGAGCACTGCAACATTTGATTGAAGAAGTACTACAAGAAAAAATGAATAAAACTTTGATGTTTCATACGAATGGATTTTTAGGTAAAAAAGTTATTTGTAAATATGGAAATTTCAATGATTTTATGAATGCGCTATCGTTTTGGTCTTCATGGAGTGGAGGGTTTAGCATTTGGAAAGAAGACTTTGATGCAATGGAGAAAATAGAATTGAATGCGTTGTTTCCGCATACTTCAGTTTTCTTAACGCAATATGCCGCCAAGGTTTTTCTGATAGACGATACCCCCATATATCATGTACAACGCATTGCAAAAAGAGGTGGGCATAACAAGTTCAAGGCTTTTACCATAGATTATCCGTCATTGATTGTGGGCAGTTATATGAAAGGTCATATCTCATTGAATTGTAAGGATTCGATTTTGAAAGATATCTGTACTCAATATCTTCCTACTTTGCTTTTTAATAAATACATTGTGCGCATTGAAACTTTTGATGCGACCGGATACAGAGAGAACATCAAGCGGTATTTCCCTAAATATGCCTATTGGACAGCATGGATGAATGTCATGTTTGTTCCTTTTAGAATGATTAAAAGGAAACTTTTCTGAAAAGTTAAATCTTCATTTTAATCGGAAAAGAATGGCATAATGTGATGCGGATAATTAGAAAAGTATTATTTTTGTAAAAACGATTAAATGTATTAAGGTATGAGAATCTCGTATTCGGATGCAGCCCAGATGGAGTTGCTTTATGCTATAAAGAATATTCGTACAGAAAGTGAACTGAATGAGTTGAAACTGGCTCTTTCTCATTTCTTTGCTGATAAGGCACAAAAGGAACTGGACGAATTGTGGGACTCCGGTGTGTTGGATCAGAAAAAATTGGATGAATTGAGAGAACAACATCTCAGAACTCCTTATCGGTCATGAAACGATTGGTGGTTCTGGACACGAATTGTTTGGTGCAGTCGCTTCCTGCAAAAAGTCCGTACCATAAGATATGGGAAGATTTTCTGCAAGGGAAGTTTATGCTGTGCGTATCTAATGAAATACTGAATGAATACGAAGAGATTATAGAACGGTATTCTTCGGCCAGTGTAGCTCGGAATGTTATAAGTGCTATAGTGCATAGTCCTTATACGCTTTATAAAGAGGCCTCTTTTAAATTCAATTTGATAGAGGCGGATCCGGATGATAATAAATTTGCAGATTGTGCTATTGTTGCAAATGCAGAGTACATAGTGTCTGAAGATGCTCATTTTCGTATACTGGCCACTTTCCCTTTTCCCAAAATAAGAGTGGTAGGCTTGGATGAATTCTTGACTGATTTGTTGGTTGATATCTGAGATTTAACAAAGACCAGGTTTCTATAGCCAAAGTTCCCAATATGTGTGTTCACCTTTGAAACACGAACTTGAAACAGGATTGGGGGGCTGAAACAGCCGCATTCCCACAAAAAAACGAATGTTTTATTTCTTTTAATATTCCCGGTCGCTTTCTGCGGCCGGGCTAAACTTCATACACTTAATTTTCAATGAGAATCGCTTTTATCAGCACCCGTGGCATTCCTAATGATTACGGGGGCTTCGAGCAATTTGCCGAATACATATCTGTAGGTCTGGCAAACAGAGGTCATGAGGTGACCGTTTATTCCCCTCATTTTCATCCTTATAAGGAAAACAGTTACAAAGGAGTCCGCATCAAGCACATCTATAGTCCGGAGACATGGATGGGAAGTTCCGTGGGGAGTTTCTTCTATGATTTTGCTTCACTGCGTGATGCGTTGAAACGGGAGCGGTTTGACATCATTTATGAGGCGGGATACACCTCCATTGTGCCGGCATATATTTGGTTTAATGTAAAGAACATCAAATATCCCGTGTTCACCACGAACATGGACGGGCTGGAATACAAGCGTACGAAATTCAACAGATGGGTACGGAAGTTCGTCTTTTGGGAAGAACGGATGACGGTGAAGCATAGCCATTACTTGATAGCCGACAACATGGGCATTCATGACTATTACAAAGAGAAGTATGGCAAGGAGAGCAAGTTTCTGGCGTACGGGGCTGATATCCATGAGGATTACAATCCGGAGTATCTGAAAGAATTCGGGCTGGAGGAGAATGGTTATTATTTGCTGGTGGCTCGTTTGGAACCCGAAAACAATATAGCAATGGCAATCGACGGTTATCTGGCATCCGAAGAGAACGGGCGCAGGCCGTTGGTCATTGTGGGAAAAACCAATACCCCTCATGGCAAGGAGCTGGTGGTCCGGTATGGTAAAGAGCGGCCGGTACGTTTCATCGGTGGCATTTATGATTTCAAAAAACTGAATTCCCTACGAAAATACTCTTTGGCCTATTTTCATGGGCATTCGGTAGGCGGAACGAACCCTTCATTACTGGAAGCTATGGCGTCCGGTTGTTTCATATTAGCCAATGACAATCTGTTCAACCGGGCGGTGTTGAAGCATCATGCGGAGTATTATAGTACTCCGGCGGAAGTAACCGGGTTGTTGAATGATATGGCTGCATATGTAGTGCGTGATAAGGAAAAATTTATCGCGGCAAATTTAGAGGAGATCCGTACAGCGTATTCGTGGGAACATTTGGTGGATGAGCATGAAAAGTACTTTGAATGGTTACTGGCACAGAAACGCTGAAAAAAGATGGGATTTATATCAAATAAGAAGAGATTATACAGGGTACTTACGGCTGTCTTGGTATTTCTGTCAATCAGTTTTTCCGTCTGTGGACAGGCGTTGAGAGGTACGACCGGACTGCTTCATGCGCCGACGGCCGATATGCAGCGGGACAAAACGTTTATGCTTGGAGGTAATGTGCTGGACATAACCCCGTTGCATTATTATGATTTTGATGTGAGATACACTTTCAATTATTATCTCAACATTACGGTTTTTCCCTGGCTGGAAGTGGGATATACCTGTACGTTGAATTACGCCAATAAGGGTTCTACATATTTCCCGGAGCAGTCGTGGGGGAAATACACCAATCAGGACAGGTCTTTCAATTTCCGTCTTCGTGTCTGGAAAGAAGGATGGTGGAAAACGTGGACTCCGCAGATCGTGATAGGGGTGGACGATCCGGGTACTCATGACAGTTACGGTGGAGGAGGCATATCAAGTCGTGACCAGAATGGTGGTAATTGCTTTTTCACCCGTTACTATATTGCCGCAACGAAGCATGTTGGGGTTGATAATCTGGGAATGTTGGGAGTGCATCTTGCCTGGGTGCTGGACCGGCCGGCTACTTGGGAGCATCATAACCGTCCGGCTATAGGGGTGAATTTCCGGTTGGGATTGCCTGTGCAAGAATCTTGGGCTGTAAAAATGATAAATGGCTTGAACCTGATGGCGGAGTATGATGCAAGAACTTGCAATGTAGGTTTTGAGTACAGTTTCTGGGAAGACTATGTAAATCTTGTAGCCGAACTGAATAATGGGAAATACTTCTCGGGTGGACTTGTCTTTAAAATTCACTTGAAATGAATTTGTTTTCCAACTTTTATTGTTAATGCTAAGATAATGACTTATCTTAGCATTAATAATCCATTTAAGAAAAAGAGAATGATGAAATATCCCATTGGTATACAGAGTTTTGATCAAATGCTACACCTTATCTGACAGATATGCGCAAAGTCACGAGAATTGGAATCAGTTTCTCATCGGTAACTATGACCGTGGAGGAATGGGAGGAAAAGATATTGTAATCAAATCCTGTTTGTTTTTCTTTATTTTCCATCCTTTTGTTTTGTAGTATAGTGGAAAATATCTATTTTTGTACAAAATAGAAATATCAGCGGTCTTGGTTCGGCAATATGAAATAGAAATTTTGAATTAGTCCGGCGTATTTGTCCGGATGTCCCCACCTTGGTAGGGAAAACAAGGTTTATTTGTCATTCTCCGCGTGCTCCGTGTACCTTGAACGTTTTGCGTGCTCCGGGGGCGTGGGCATATACAAAGAAAATGAATTTTATTATTGCTGGACAAGATCGTTTGCTCTGAATAAATGGACAAAGGAGAAATAGCAAAGAAAGCTCGAATATTGCAAACGAAGACTGATCTTCTTGCTTTGCTCAATGAGATAAAGGCTGACGATTTGGGGGAGAAAGGGTATCCTTTTGTCCTGCGGCAAATTAATTACTATTGTAATCCGAAAAATACGAAGGGACGATTTGTCACTTTTGCTATCCTGAAAAAATCAGGAGGTATTAGAAACATCGCGGCACCAAGTAATGGGCTGAAAATGCTTCAGACTTATCTTAATGTTATTCTTGGTTCTTTATATACTCCTTCATCCCATGTTATGGGATTTGTCAAAGGACGTTCCGTTATAACTAATGCTTCGCGACATCTGAATCAGAATTACGTATTTAATATTGACCTCAAAGATTTTTTTTCCAGTATTCCTCAGGCGCGTGTATGGAAAAGACTGCAACTTCCTCCTTTCTCCTTCCCTCAGGAGATTGCCAATGTGATAGCAGGATTGTGTTGTATTGAAATGATCGTTCAAGATGAACAAGGACAAGTCCGGACTAAATATGTGCTTCCACAAGGGGCCCCGACATCTCCTGTCATTACCAATATGATCTGTGATACGCTTGACCGTAGATTATCGGGTTTGGCTGCAAGGTTTGGTTTGAATTTTTCACGCTATGCAGATGATATAACTTTTAGTAGCTTGCATTACGTATATAGTGAGAATGGAGCTTTCAGAAAAGAATTAAAGCGCATCGTGGAAGGGCAGAATTTCACTATCAATGAGGCGAAAACGCGGCTTCAGAAAAAAGGAGATCGTCATGAAGTGACCGGATTAATAGTCAGTGATAGGGTGAATGTATCGAGAACGTATGTGAGAAATCTCCGTTCCCTTCTTTATATATGGGAGAAATACGGGTATGACGCGGCAAATGAAAAATTTGTTTATTATTATTTGGATGATAAGCCAGCAAGTAGCACTTGTATGCCTAATATGGTTAATGTGATTGAAGGTAAGCTACAATATCTGAAAATGGTCAAAGGGGGAGACAATCCTGTATACTTAAATCTATATTCGAAGTTTGAACTGTTACAGTATATTTATCATAACAAGGATAACGGAGAGGAGCAATCCATGTCTGATGTCGAATCTATGTTGCATCAATCTTCCATGTCTGTGGAGGGAGTTGTGGCTCAGTGGAAAAACAGGGATATTTTTTCGATAACAGGAACGCTGCTTAATGAGTGTAAACGTTCTGTATCTCCTCTTATTGTGAAGAAAGTAGCTGCATCCCTTATGGCTTATTTATCTGCGTCTCTTGTCAACAATATCAAGAAAAGGGCTGAACTGCAATGGTATATGTTGAGGGATATCAATGATGCGATGAATGGACAGCCTCGAACAAGAAAGATAGATGGAGAGGAGGAAAAAATTCATCGTCCTAAATTGGTAGTTGCTTTTTTAAAGCAGTTCACTTCCACAGAGAATCTGAAATATACCACCCATACTTGGGAACGAATGATAGACGGAAAGTATAAATGGACTGATTTTGATCAATTTTTTCATTCGTATGAATCTGAACTGAAAGATAAAACAGGGTCCGGTATACCAATCTTCGATATTTATAATTGCAATATACATCTCTATAATCTGGTCAGGAATTTCCTGCTTCCACCATCCAAAGAAGAGTATCCCTGGCAAACAGACTATGGACTTAAGTTGTCATATTGCACTCCGGAAGGAGTTATTCAAAATTGGATGAAAGAAAATCCGGACAAACAGCCTATGGAGATACCTCTTTCTGTCTTTCCGGAAAGTTATAGACCTAAGCAACGTGTGCAGGGACAGACACTGGTGGATTTTCGGGATGTGATTGATATATTTAAGAACGCCATCGAGTATCGGGATGATAATCTCTATTGGGATGTATCGGATATCTTTAAATTGACGGATTTTTCTTTGGATGACAGCGTATTAGATACATTGTCGGGAATAACGTTTTATACCGATACGATACTCGTAAGGGAGGCTTTGAAAATAATTGCAGACAATATTATTGTCCGTCCTCAACATCGGCATTTAAAGGTACAGGCTATAAGAGGCAAGGATGGAGATCAAAAATATGTATCATTGGAAATTCTGCATGTAGAGTCCTTTTCCAATAAATCTTTGGATGACGACAAATTGCAATTGAAGGGAAATAAAGGGCAACTGAGTGCTGTCAAGCAGAAGTTGGTCAGCCTTTGCGATTTTTCTGTTGAAAGTAGATTCAGAAAAGGTGATGAAATGGGTGACTATAGAATAGATTATCTGTATAGCGAAGAAGTAAATGCAGAACCTCGTGTAACTAAGCTTGACGCACCTGCAGAGGGCTTTAAATATATATTAAAATTTTACTTATAACAGTACATTATGAAACATTGTATCATTATAGAAGACAGGGTAGAACGCCAGCAGAAACAGCTGACGGAGGAGCAATGGGAGAGGTTGTGTCAATTGGCCGCTGTCGATTCTGAACTCCCCGGCTATGAAGAGGGAAAAGAATATGATTTTTCTGCATTTGATGATTATGATATAGTTGCTGTTCATCGTACCTTATTGGCAAAGACCAATTTAATCAATGAGTTTATGGATTATGCAAAGAATAAAAAGAAAAATTCTATCATATTCAGTGGAAGTATTACGCAGCAGTTAGTCACAAATGGGGGTAATACTTTAGCTGTTGAAGCAACGGTCTTTTACCAATCCATTGTTACTTTTCTGGAGACTTATGATGACAGTCAGGATTTTCCTTTATACCGATTCTTATATGGCAATGAATGGGAACTTCCATTGCTGCTTCGATTCCGATTCTTGAAATGGAAAGAGAAAGACGGTACGCTTCAACGGCAGGAAAAAGCAGAACTTCAGAGTTTGCAAAAAGCGTACGAGGGAGATTTTGAAAAGCGAATAACGGAACTAATTCAAAATATCTGATATGGCTAGAATACTGATGTTGCATAACGATAATCTGCCGGGTGTTTTCTATGAACAGGAATTGGCGGGAAAATTTGATATTGAGAATGTTACAATCCGGATATCGGAAGATGTCATGGATTTTGATGCTGAAATATGCGCTTTGTTGAATCCGATATTTCAGAGAAAGCCGTATGATTTGATTGTTTTGCCATATACTTTTGATGCGCAGAATTATATGTCATTTACAGGTATCAGGACGGCTGTGCATATTCGGCTGACTCAGTTATGGGGACATACACGTAAGCCCATATTATTTGTCGGTCCGGATGCAATAGAACAGGTGGAAAAACTTTCTTCGATGGGAAGTTTGTTTCTTACTTCTCTAGTCTATCATACAAATTCACTGTCAAAAGATTCATTGATATCGCTCATGGATGATTGTATGAAGAAGGTGGAAATGACAGATATGCAATACAGGAATTTTTTGGAGAAAGTGCAAGTGTCTCGTCCTTCTAATTATCAAACGCACCATTCATTGGCTAATGAATGGGCTGTTCGCAGATGGGCGGAGATGCTTTCTTGGGATAATAATCCTCCCGCCTTGCCTGGTGAAGATGTTTTTAATATGCTATTTTACAAATATTTATATGCGAACCTGGCTACAAAGCATGAGGTGTTTTCTAATAGATTCAAGAAGAAGAATCCGGTGAAGCCTTTGGTTAACGGCATAGAAAATAAAACGATAGTATATGTAGATGACGAATATAACAAGGGCTGGGAAAACTTATTGAAGATAATAGTTGAAAATTCCAGGGCGAAGTTGGTTTGTTATAAAGATTTCAATGAAGCTTGGAAAAGAGATGAATTGGTGAAGCATATCAATGACTTTTTGGATGCTCAAGCTGACGCACATTGCTTTTTGATTGATTTACGTTTGCATGAGGAGGATTTTGAGGGAGATCCGGCTCTGATGACGGGACATCAGGTGGTGAAGCATCTGTTTGGGAAACGCCAGAATACACAGGTCGTTGTGTTTACGGCTTCTAATAAAGTCTGGAATATGAAACAGGTAATGTCCGATTATCATGTATCAGATTACATAATTAAAGAGTCTCCGGAGTTTAATTTCGCTCGTGCTGAAACAATACAAAATTTCAAGAAATTTCTCAGTGCCATAAGGAAGGCGGCTTGTCAGCATTATATCAGAGACTATCAAAAAGAACTAGAAAAGCTTTCTACGCAATGTCCCAAAGGGGATTTGATGGAGTTTGTGTCTCTTCTTTCCTTCGATTCGGATGAGGGAAAGAATAAGGTGCTAAAGGCATTGTTATTGTCTCTGCATGTCTTTATAGAGAATTATATTTCAAATGTTCAGAAATTTGCGATTGATAGTGCTGGGAACCTTTTGGAACCGAACGGTGGTATTTGCAATTTCAATAAGAAAATGTTCTTTAAATTTGACAACAGTGGGGCTAAAAGTAATAAAATAGATGTCAAGTTTGAAGATAAATTGACTTTAGAATCAGCTGGATGGAAGTTCGCTCCAACTGATAATGAGAAGTCTAAAGATACTATCCAAGTGGCTGCACTACACTATTATTATGGTTTTGATGCTTCTCTTTGTAAATTGTTTCTGAATATAAAAAAGGATAGGAATACTGTTATCTCTCATTGTGGCGGAACGGTGACCAGTAACATCGAGGATGTCAAGAAGCTTTTCCAAGATGTGATAATGGTCATGTTGCATAGGGATTATCCTCCTGTCCCATAATAACCTTTACAGCTGATGCCCCGAAACCGAAACCATACCGATTTCCGTTTCAGGGCATTCTTCATTTATGGAATTTGGGATATAAACCGCTTACGCTTTAAAATTGCGTGTTATTTTTTTATATCCATATACGGCACGGTTGCCCAACTCTTCTTCAATGCGGAGCAACTGGTTGTATTTCGCCATACGGTCGCTACGGCTCAGTGAACCGGTTTTAATCTGTCCGCTATTGGTGGCTACGGCGATGTCCGCAATGGTAGCATCTTCCGTTTCACCGGAACGGTGGCTGGTCACAGTGGTATAGCCGTTGCGTTGAGCCATTTCAATAGCATCCAATGTTTCGGTCAGTGAGCCGATCTGGTTCACTTTTACCAGAATGGAGTTCGCACAACCTTCACTGATTCCTTTCTCCAGGAACTTCACATTGGTGACAAACAAGTCATCGCCTACCAGCTGGCAGCGGTTGCCCAGACGCTCGGTCAGCATGCGCCATCCTTCCCAGTCGTTTTCTGCCATACCATCCTCTATCGAATCAATAGGATAGTCCCAACTCAATTTTTCCAGATAAGCAACCTGTTCGGCAGCGCTTCGCTTTTCCCCTTTGGGACCTTCAAACTTGGTATAGTCATAGATGCCGTCATGATAAAATTCGGAGGAAGCACAATCCAGACCGATGGTGATATGTTTAAACGGCTCATATCCGGCAGCCTCGATAGCGGCAAGGATACAGTTCAATGCATCTTCCGTGCCATCCAGTGCAGGGGCGAAACCGCCTTCATCACCTACTGCTGTGCTCAGTCCGCGTTTTTTCAATACCACTTTCAAGGCATGGAATACTTCGGCACCCATCCGTAAGGCCTCATGGAATGTCTGGGCACCGACGGGACGAATCATGAATTCTTGAAAAGCGATGGGAGCATCACTGTGCGAACCTCCATTAATGATATTCATCATCGGTACAGGCATGATGTAGGTGTTTGTTCCGCCTATGTATCTGTAAAGAGGGATATCCAAATAATTGGCGGCAGCTTTTGCCACGGCCAGAGAGACACCTAGAATAGCGTTTGCACCCAGTTTTGATTTAGTGGGAGTCCCATCCAGGGCAAGCATGGCCATGTCTATGCCGCGTTGGTCCAGAGAGTCCATTCCTTTCAATGCCGGAGCGATAAGGGTATTTATATTTTCTACAGCTTTTAGTACGCCTTTTCCTCCGTAACGGGTTTTGTCGCCGTCACGTAGTTCCAAAGCCTCATGTTCACCGGTTGAGGCACCCGAAGGGACAGAAGCGCGGCCCATGACTCCTGATTCCAATATGACATCTACCTCCACGGTGGGATTACCACGTGAGTCCAGAATCTCTCTTCCTTTAATCTCTGCTATTTTCATATACTTCTTTTTATATATTTAGATGGTTTTATTTTAATAACAATGGAGAAGAAGGATTTGTTGAGTGATGGAGAAAGTATTTTCAGGGTATTTACTTTTTTTATTTCTTTTCACAGAGTACATCCGTCTTCTTTTTTCGTCTCCCTTTAATAAAAGCTGGAGGTCAATATGAAAATGAGATGGATAGTGGGGGGGCTGTTATGGGCAAGTTTTTACTTGCAGGCTGCCGCACAAGAATATAAACTGTGGTATGATGAACCCGCCCAGGTTTGGACTGAAGCACTTCCGCTGGGTAACGGGCGGTTGGGAGCGATGGTGTTCGGTAATCCCGGTGTGGAGCATATCCAGTTGAATGAAGAGACTATTTGGGCAGGACGTCCCAATAATAATGCTAATCCCAATGCGTTGGAATATATTCCTAAGGTGCGTCAGTTGGTGTTCGAGGGGAAATATCTTGAAGCACAAACGTTGGCCACCGAGAAAGTAATGGCGAAGACCAATAGCGGTATGCCTTATCAATCGTTCGGCGATCTGCATATTTCTTTTCCGGGACATACACGTTATTCCGATTACTATAGGGAACTGAGCCTGGACTCAGCGCGTACCATCGTGCGTTATAAGGTGGACGGGGTGACTTATCAGCGTGAGACTCTGACTTCGTTTGCCGATCAGGTAGTTATGGTGCGTCTCACTGCCAGCCAACCCGGAAAGATTACTTGTAACGCCAGTCTTACGACTCCGCATCAGGATGTGATGGTCGCGACGGAAGGGGAGGAAGTTACCCTTTCGGGCGTATCTTCCTGGCATGAGGGGCTAAAAGGGAAAGTCGAGTTCCAGGGCCGCATGGCTGCACGTACTCAAGGGGGAATCCGCTCTTGTCGTGACGGAGTCTGAGTATAGAAGGGGCGGATGAGGCTGTGATTTATGTCTCCATCGCTACCAACTTTATTAATTATAAGGATATAACAGGCAACCAGGTGGAGCGTGCGAAGAACTATCTGCACCGGGCTGTGGGTAAGGATTATATTACGTCACGTCGGGCGCACGTTGATTTTTTC
The DNA here is from genome assembly GCF_000614185.1 of Phocaeicola sartorii JCM 17136 = DSM 21941. Taxonomy (GTDB): domain Bacteria; phylum Bacteroidota; class Bacteroidia; order Bacteroidales; family Bacteroidaceae; genus Phocaeicola; species Phocaeicola sartorii. The sequence goes on from NZ_BAKM01000002.1 coordinate 15,783, forward strand.
AAGCAATACATGGATCGCGTCTCTTTGAATTTGGGCACGGACAAATATGCGGATGTAACCACTGATATGCGTGTGCAGAACTTCAAGGAAACGAAGGATGATTTTCTGGTGGCCACTTATTTCCGTTTCGGCCGTTATCTGTTGATTTGCTCTTCACAGCCGGGTGGTCAGCCTGCTAATCTGCAAGGTATTTGGAATGATAAATTGTTTCCTTCCTGGGATAGTAAATATACTTGTAATATCAATGCCGAAATGAATTATTGGCCGGCCGAGGTGACGAATCTCAGCGAATTGCACGAACCTTTGATACAACTGATTCGTGAGGTGAGTGAAACAGGACGTGAGTCGGCAAAGATTATGTATGGGGCAGATGGCTGGGTATTGCACCACAATACGGATATATGGCGTGTTACCGGAGCTATAGACAAGGCTCCGTCCGGATTATGGCCTACAGGAGGAGCATGGCTTTGCCGTCATTTGTGGGAACGCTATCTTTACACGGGTGATATGGAATTTCTCCGTTCGGCTTACCCTATCATGAAAGAAGCCGGTAAGTTTTTTGATGAAATAATGGTGAAGGAACCGTTGCATAACTGGTTGGTGGTATGTCCGAGTAATTCTCCCGAGAATACTCATGCGGGCAGTAATGGAAAAGCGACTACGGCTGCCGGGTGTACTTTGGACAACCAGCTGATATTCGATTTGTGGAATCAGATAATCACGACCGCTCGTCTGTTGGGTACGGATGCTGAATTTGCCACCCATTTGGAACAGCGTTTGAAGGAGATGGCACCCATGCAGGTAGGCCGTTGGGGGCAGTTGCAGGAGTGGATGATGGATTGGGACGATCCGAAGGATGTACACCGTCACGTGTCACACCTTTATGGCTTGTTTCCCGGCAATCAGATTTCTCCGTACCGCACCCCTGAGTTGTTTGATGCGGCACGCACTTCGCTGATTCACCGTGGAGATCCGTCTACCGGATGGAGTATGGGATGGAAGGTATGTTTGTGGGCCCGTCTGTTGGATGGTGATCATGCTTATAAACTGATAACCGATCAGTTGACTCTTGTGCGTAACGAGAAGAAGAAAGGAGGAACCTATCCTAATTTGTTTGATGCTCATCCACCTTTTCAGATTGATGGAAACTTTGGTTGTACGGCAGGCATCGTAGAGATGCTGATGCAGAGCATGATGGTTTTATTTATTTACTTCCTGCATTGCCTGAGCAATGGAAGGAGGGAAGCGTAAGCGGGATTATCGCTCGTGGAGGTTTTGAACTGGATCTGAGTTGGAAGAATGGTAAGGTGAGCCGGTTGGTGGTGAAATCCGTAATGGGGGGAACTGCCGTTTGCGTTCTTTGAATCCGCTGGCAGGCAAAGGGCTGAGAAAGGCAAAGGGAGAGAACCCGAATCAGTTGTATGCCATATCCGGAATTTTACAGCCGATTATAAATAAAGAAGCGAAATTGAATAAAGTTGAGTTGAAAAAAACTTATCTTTATGACTTGAAAACCAAAGCAGGCGAAGAATATATCTTTTCAGGTAAGTGAGGATTCTTTCGCTGATGATAAGAATGAAAAATAGTAAAAAGAAGAAATATGAAAAAAACAGGATTTAACATTATTTGCTCATTGCTGCTGGCAGGTGGAATGTGTGCATGTACGGCCACTTCCAAGCAGGCGGAAGAGATTAAATGGAGTGAACGTATGGCTCAGTCGGAAATGCAACGTTTTCCTGAGCCTTGGATGATAGAGAAAGCTAAAAAGCCCCGTTGGGGATATACGCACGGACTGGTGGTGAAATCCATGTTGGAGGAATGGAAACATACCGGAGACACTGCCTATTATAATTATGCGAAAATATATGCTGACAGTCTGATAGATACTGAAGGCAGGATAAAGACCATGAAATATCTTTCTTTTAATATTGACAATATCAATGCCGGAAAGATTTTATTCGATTTTTATGAAAAGACGGGAGACGGGCGTTATAAGGTGGCGATGGATACTCTCCGCAAACAACTGACCGAACAACCCCGTACCAGTGAAGGTGGTTTCTGGCACAAACTGATATATCCGCACCAGATGTGGCTGGATGGTATATTCATGGCTTCTCCTTATTTGGCTCAATATGGTAAGGTGTTCAAGGATACTACGGTCAATGCCGATATTGTAAATCAAATAACACTGATTGCCCGTAAAACGTATGATCCCAAAACCGGTTTGTATTATCATGGTTGGGATGAAAGCAAGAAACAAAATTGGGCAAATAAGGAAACGGGTTGTTCTCCCAACTTCTGGAGTCGCAGTATAGGCTGGTATGCCGCTGCTGTAGTGGATGTGTTGGACTATATGCCGGCACAGTTCGAAGGACGCGACAGCATTATGACAATCATAAATACGTTGGCCGAAGGCATTGTAAAATACCAGGAGCCTGAAACAGGGGTATGGTGGCAGGTGACTGACCAGAATAACCGTAAAGGAAATTATCTGGAATCCTCCGCTTCATCGCTTTTTGTCTATTTCTTGTGTAAAGCGGTGAATAAAGGATATATCCCCGTGGAGTACAAGGCGGCTGCGGAGCATGGATTCAACGGTTTGATAAAACAGTTCATAAAAGAAGAGCCTGATGGTTCATATACTATAACCAACTGTTGTGCAGTTGCCGGATTAGGTGGTAAAGGGAACCGGGATGGCAGTTTTGCTTATTATATTGGTGAGCCGGTGATAGAGAATGATCCGAAATCAGTAGGCTCCTTTATTCTGGCTGCTATTGAATATGAGAAAATGAAATAACCGGAATGATCTGAAAAAGATGAAGACGTTTTAAAAAAAAGGTCTTCATCTTTTTAAAAAACATAAAGGCCTTTTTTAAAAACATCTTGCTGTTTTGGACAAAAACTTTGTGTTTGAGAACTGTCAATTAATTAATAAACGAATTTGAAAATACAATGATGAACAGACACACATTACTTTCCTTATTGGCTTTATTGCTATGCTGCTCCACTTCGTTGCCGGCGCAGAAAGCGAAAACGTATATTCCCTGGAAAAACGGCAAACTGGTGGTGTCCGAGGAAGGACGCTACCTGAAGCATGAAAATGGAGTACCTTTCTTCTGGTTGGGTGAGACAGGATGGCTGATGCCGCAACGCTTGAATCGTGACGAGGTCTCTTATTATCTGAACAAGTGCAAGGATGCCGGATATAACATGGTGCAGGTGCAGGTATTGAACGGTGTGCCTTCCATGAATATTTACGGTCAGTATTCCATGATAGACGGTTTTAATTTCAAAGATATCAACCGCAAAGGGGTTTATGGGTATTGGGACCACATGGACTACATTATTAAAAGTGCTGCCTCACGGGGCATCTATATAGGATGGTATGTATTTGGGGAACTCCCGTGGAACAAGCTGATGAATGAAAAAGAAGCCGTGGCATACGGTAAGTTTCTTGCGGAACGCTACAAGGATGAACCGAATATTATTTGGATGATAGGAGGGGATATCCGTGGTGATAATAAGACGGAGGTATGGGATGCGTTGGCAAACAGTATCCGCGGCATAGACAAAGGTCATCTGATGACTTTCCATCCGCGTGGACGTACCACGTCGGCTACTTGGTTTAATGACCGCGAATGGTTGGATTTCAATATGTTTCAAAGCGGACACCGTCGTTACGGACAGCGTAACGGTGATGGTGACTATCCCATCGAAGAGAATACGGAAGAGGATAACTGGCGTTTTGTGCAAGCCAGCCAGGCAAAGACTCCGTTGAAACCGGTGATTGATGATGAACCTATTTATGAAGATATTCCGCAAGGATTGCATGATCCCAATGAAACTCGTTGGAACCAACATGATGTACGTCGCTATGCCTATTGGTCGGTATTTGCCGGATCATTCGGACATTCCTACGGCCATAATGATATCATGCAGTTTATCCGTCCGGGATATGGAGCCTCTTTCGGTGCCGACGGACGCAAAAAGGCATGGTGGGATGCTTTGGAAGATCCCGGCTTCAATCAGATGAAACATCTGAAGAACTTGATGTTGACTTTTCCTTTCTTTGAACGTGTGCCCGATCAGAGTGTCATTGCTGGAACTAACGGCGAACGCTATGACCGTGCCATCGCTACCCGTGGAGATGACTATTTGTTGGTTTACAATTACTCGGGACGTCCTATGCAGATCGACTTGGGTAAGATCAGCGGTGCGAAAAAGAATGCATGGTGGTATAGCGCGAAGGACGGTAAGTTGGAATATATCGGTGAGTTTGACAGTAAAATCACTTCTTTCCAGCATGATAGCGGTTATCTGAGCGGTAATGACCAGGTCCTGATTGTTGTGGATTCAGCGAAGGATTATGTGCAGAAAGCTTGGACAGCCTTGCCGGATGCCATGCAGAAATGGAATAAGTAAGAAATATGCATATCATGAAAAAACAAGTATTATTAATCATTCTTCTGGCACTTCCGTTGTGGTTGAAAGCAGCGGATGTTTCGGTTACCGGTCTACGTACCGAACAGATGGTAGATCCCATGGGGTTGGATACTGCGTCTCCCCGTATGAGCTGGCGGTTGGAGTCTTCTCAAAGAAATGTGATGCAGACCGCTTACCGGATCTTGGTTGCGTCTTCTTCTGAACTTTTGGCACAGGACAAAGGGGATTTGTGGGATTCCGGAAAAGTGGAATCCGATGCGTCCGTATGGATTCCCTATCAAGGGAAGCGTTTGAAAAGCAATCAGCGTGTTTACTGGAAAGTGAGAAGCTATACCAATCGCGGTGAGACAGAATGGAGTGGGCCTGCCCGATGGGGGATGGGACCTTTAGGTGAGATTCATTGGGGAGGACGATGGATAGGTTGGGACGCTGCGTTCGCATGGGATCGGGAAGATTCACACAGCCGTTTGAGCTCTCGTTATTTACGCACGGAATTTAAAACGCAAGCCAAGAAAATAAAGTATGCTACCCTTCATTTGTGTGGTTTGGGCATGTACGAACTGTTCATTAACGGCCAGCGGATAGGTGATCAGGTATTGGCACCGGCTCCAAGTGATTATCGTCGTACTGTGCTTTACAATTCTTTTGATGTCACCAAACAGGTTGCCGGGGGAAACGCCGACAATGCCATCGGAGTGACTCTGGGCAACGGGCGTTTCTACACTATGCGTCAAAATTACAAACCTTATAAGATTCCTACTTTTGGTTACCCCAAGTTACGTCTGAATCTGATTATTGAATATACCGACGGCAGTATCCAGCGTATCAACAGTGATGAGAAATGGCGTTTGACGGCTCAAGGGCCTATACGTAGCAATAATGAATACGATGGTGAGATTTACGATGCCCGTATGGAATTGGGAAACTGGACACAGCCCGGTTATGATGATTCCAAATGGCTGAAAGCGCAACGTGTTTCATTGCCGTATGGCACACTTCGCGGCAATACCGCTCCTAACATGAAAGTGATGAAAACGCTGAAACCGGCTGTCTTCAAGCAATATGGTGACCGTTATATGATTGATTTCGGTCAGAATATGGCAGGATGGGTGCGTATGAACATTGTGAAAGCCGCTGCGGGAGATACGATTTGCATACGTTATGCCGAACGGGTAAAGAACGACGGTACGGAACTGGATGTGGAAAATCTCCGCCATAGCCAGAGTACGGATTATTATATCTGCAACGGTAAAGAAAACAACACTTCCTGGAGTTCTCGTTTTTCTTATCATGGATTCCAATATGCAGAAGTAACAGGTTATAAAAATCTGAAAGCGGAAGATTTGGTTGCTGAAGTAGTCTATGATGACTTGGAAGATAACGGTACTTTCGAATGTTCCAATGATATCATGAACCGGGTTTATCGGAATGCCTGGTGGGGGATTTCCAGTAATTATAAAGGAGTGCCTTTGGATTGTCCGCAGCGTGACGAGCGACAGCCTTGGCTTGGCGACCATGCTATGGGAACGTGGGGGAAAGTTTCCTATTCAATAATGGAAACACCTATGCCAAATGGGCGGATGATATCCGTGAAGCGCAACGTGAAGATGGTTGTATTCCTGATATTTGTCCGGCTTATTACAATTATTATACATCGGAAATGACGTGGTCATCCACATTTCCGGTAATCTGTGATATGATTTATGAGCAGTTCGGCAATATCGAACCTATTCGTAAGAATTATGCCGCTATCAAGAAATGGATGCACCATATACGCAGCGAATTTACAACGAAGGATGGAGTGATTAACGCTGATAAATACGGTGACTGGTGTATGCCTCCCGAATCACCGGAATTGATTCACAGTCAGGACCCTGCCCGCAAGACGGATGGAGCGCTGATTGCTACAGCCTACTATTATAAGGTATCGCAAATGCTGGCCAAGTTCGCCCGTTTGCAAGGTCTGGAAGATGAGGCGAAGGAATTCGAGAAGGATGCAGCAAAAATCAAGGACTGCTTCAACGCCCGTTTCCTTACGGTTAAGAAGGGAACTTCTCCGGTACAAACGCCGCATGTTCTTTACCCCGACAGCATATTCTATGGTAACAATACTGTGACGGCCAATATCCTGCCGCTGGCTTTCGATATGGTGCCTGAGGCCTATAGGGAAGAAGTGGAAAAAAATGTAATAACAGGTATTATCACCCGGAATAAAGGTCATATCAGCAGTGGGGTGATAGGTATGAACTGGATGATGCGTGAGCTTACCCGTATGGGGCGTGGCGATGTCGCTTTCTTGTTGGCAAGCAACAAGACTTATCCCAGTTATGGCTATATGATAGAAAAGGGAGCTACTGCCATTTGGGAATTGTGGAACGGTGATACCGCCAATCGTTGGATGAACAGTTGTAACCATGTGATGATATTGGGTGATTTATTGACTTGGTATTTCCGTGATTTAGCCGGATTTAATCCGGCACAGCCCGCTTACAAACAAATCATTTTTAAACCGGACTTTTCCATTCAGGAGTTGAGCTATGTCAAAGCTTCGCACAACACTTTATATGGCAAGATGATTAGTAACTGGAAGAAAACCCTTACGCATCTGGAATGGGATATCACGGTTCCCTGTAATACCACTGCATTGGTTTATCTTCCCACTTTGGATGAGAAGGCGGTAAAAGATAAGGAAGTTACTTTTGTACGTCGGGAAGGTAACTCTACCGTATGGCATGTTCCTTCGGGAAATTATCATTTTTCGGTTAGCATGGACCCGTCTTCAGGCAAAAACCGTGCAGGTATCGTGGAAGATCAGTTTCTATACGAACAAGCTTCTTTTCCCGAATGCCATGGCGCTACGATTGTGGAATTGAAGAACGGAGACTTGGTGGCTTCTTTTTTTGGAGGTACCAAAGAGCGCAATCCGGATTGTTGTATTTGGGTATGTCGCAAGCCGAAGGGCGCGACGGAATGGAGTGCACCCTATCTGGCTGCCGACGGGGTATTCAGTTTGAATGATCCGCAGGCTGCTTTAGCAGGTATTACAGTTGAATCTACTCCGGCGGATGCCGGCCCCGTGGCTTCTACGTTTAAAGGGGATAAGTCCCGGGCACGCCGCAAGGCTTGTTGGAATCCCGTGCTTTTCCAAATACCCGGCGGAGATTTAATCCTGTTCTATAAAATAGGATTGAAAGTAGCCGATTGGAGTGGTTGGCTGGTACGTTCTAAAGATGGTGGAAAAACTTGGAGCAACGTGAACCGTTGCCAAAAGGTTTCTTAGGTCCTATTAAGAATAAGCCGGAGTATGTGGACGGCCGTATCATTTGTCCTTCCAGTACGGAAGGAGACGGAGGCTGGCGCGTTCATTTTGAAATTTCGGATGATAAAGGAAAGACTTGGAAGATGGTAGGTCCTATAGAGGCGGAAATGAGTGTGCCTACTGCCTTGCGTAAGGCAAATGCAGCCAATGTAGACGATCAGGAAGGCGGTGAAGCCATAAAAGGAGAAGGTGAGAAGCCTATTTATGCTATCCAGCCCAGCATTTTGCGTCATAAGGATGGGCGTTTGCAGGTACTTTGCCGTACACGTAATGCACAGATTGCTACTTCATGGAGCAGTGACAACGGTGAAACATGGAGTAAAGTTACCTTGCTTGATGTTCCCAATAATAATTCGGGTACAGATGCTGTGACGATGAAAGATGGCCGTCATGTATTGATTTATAATGATTTCAGTACATTGCCGGGTACTCCGAAAGGGCCGCGTACACCGTTGTGTGTGGCGGTTTCGGATGATGGCATTCACTGGAAGAATGTAATGACGTTGGAAGACAGCCCTATCAGCCAATATTCTTATCCGTCCATCATTCAGGGTAAGGATGGCAAACTGCATGCCGTTTATACCTGGCGTCGTCAGCGTGTGGCTTATAAAGAGTTGGATTTGAGCAAACTGAAATAATATAATTTGTGGATAGAGAGAGGTTACTTGGTAGAAGATACCGAGGAACTTGAAAAGATGGATGTATGATTTTTGAAATCGTGCATCCATTTTTTAGAAGGGGAAGTATCATCAATAAGTGGATACTCCCTCTTCATTTTTGATTAAAAAGACAAACTGTTGTGATGGGAGTGTTTACTGGATGACCAGATTATGTACTAATTCCCAGGCCGGGCTTACAGTGATAACAATATTCTGGTCGTTCAGCAAGTCGATAGGAGCGTCTTCGTCTCCCGGCTGGCCCGGATTACCCGGAGTGCTGCCATCGGTGCTTCCTGTTGCTTTCTTTATACCCAGTGAGTAGAAATGATTAGCCTGTAAGGAGAATACGTTGTTTGTTCCATCCAGCACGGACCATGTTTTTACTACATTGCCATCGGTGTCATAGAGTCCTAATGTGAACTGCACATTGACTACAGGTATCATGAAGCACCTGCCAATTGTGAGTTGCCAACTTTAATCACACCTTGACCACTCAAGTCATTACCGGTATAAACTCCGTTATTAACTGTCTGTCCGTTCATGTCAATCTCGAAGATCTGATAGGCAGCCGTTTCGGTGCTGATACCGGTTCCGGTGCTCAGATTAACACGTTTGTTGGCATCGGTGGCTGTCAGACGAATGTATCTCACTGTCTTATTGGCACCGACCCCATTGTCCAGTTGTTGCGGAACATTCTTGAAGTATCCCAATACGCCGGCTACTTTGCGGGTCATCGGAATGCTTACACGGCTTCCGTCAGTAATGGTTGCATCGGCAGATCCCGCAAAGATTTCACTTTCACCTCCATTGGCTGTCACCATGGCTTCTACATTGGCATACGAGGTGTTGTCAACAACCAAAGGATTTGGAGTGATGGTATAAGTATCCGAAGCGTCACGTCCTACTGCTAAAAATTTATAAGTTCCTGCTGCCAGATCATCAGAACCGGCTACTTCAAAGCGTTTGAAGGTAGTACCGGCTGTCCAGTCGCTGATGTCGTAAGTCTTCTTGTACAGGAAGTCACCCGATCCGTTACTCAGGAATGCGTGTACTTTTACATTGGTGATGTTCTGCACGGCTTCCTGGCTGTATAGACCACTACGACCACTCATTCCGTTGGTCAGATCATTGACTGCGGAAACTTCGAAGGTTATGCTACCTTTCTGGTTGCCTTCATTAGGAAGAGGGTCGTCATTGTTGGAGCACGAGAATAAGAGTGCGCTCGCCATCATAAGGAAAACAAGTTTTTTCATAAGTTGAAAAGTTTAGTGAATGAATTTATAAAAAGAAAATTAAGATATATCCAGATGGTGGATCAAAGTCCATCTGCCGTCGGCATAGACTGAGATGTCCCATGTGTTATTCTGGTTATTATAGTCTACCCGTACAGCCGTCAGTTCGTTACGGCTTATCGTTATTTTTGTTTCCGGAATGATGAGGGGTAAAACCGCACTTCGGGTTTCGGAGGCATAGAAAGATATATTAACCAAAGTGGAACCGCCTGTAGGAGTAGGTGCCAGCAGTATTTCGTTGATGTTTTTCAGAAGCTGATCTTTATTCACTTCCGTATCTCCCTCAAAAACAAGACGCTCGTCCGAAGTTTGGCTGACATGTTTGATGTTTGCCTGCAAATGAGTGTAGCCTTCTGGAAAATTAGTACACAATACCAATAGCTTTCCTTTGGTCCGCTCCATAGATAAAGCATGGGAACTGGGGCATGAACCAATTTTCAGTAATGCGCTTGCCATGAATATATCTGTATGTTCCTGCCCGTTAGGATGTAAAGTACCGGGAGGAATGCCTGTGACAATATTTCCCCATACCGAAAGATTATAATTACCTTCCGGAATATCCGTTAAATGTAAACTATATGAACTGTTGTCGTCCGTCACATCTGTTAGGGTGGATTTGCGGGTTATCTCGCCAGTGTCTGTATTTCGCAACAGATAATATATGTTGTTGGAAAAGTTACGGAAAGGCAACTGCTCATTAACCGGACTCACTTCAGGGAAACTGCTGACATTGAAATAGTTCTTGTCCTTGATCCCGATGTTGACTGTATGTGAAACCGAACAGTCGTCGTCGTCGATACATGAACTGGGCAATGCCGACAGCATCATGAAGTATGCTATATATAAAATCTTCCTTGCCATTATTCTGTTTGTTCTATAACTTACTTGAGTACTTGATGTGTTAACGTCAGGCGTAAAAATAAGTTCGATGAATACTTCATTTTTTGTAAAATAGATTCTATTAGATGTTTCCTCCTAAATCAATAGGACTGGTGGCTGTACCGATACTATAAAAATGGTTGGCGATAATAGGGAAACGGTAATCGGATTCCTGATCGATAACGCCGGTTCCTTGTCCGGTGGAACTGTCCAGAATATCTCCTTGGGTCAGCTTCACCCGCTTGGAGCTGACTGTGCTTCCGTCCGTTGCCACCACTTCGATCAGTATGGTGTAATTATAGCTGTCTGCAGCTGGCGGAGTGGGAGTGGGTAGCACATATACGCCTTGGGAAACTGTTGTCCCCGTATTGCCCGGAGCAGGAATGGTAAACAGTACCTTGCTGTCCGTATTGGCAGTAGCCGGGCTGGTAATATAATCCTGAAACAAAGGTTTCTGCTGGCGTTTGATGAGGGGTACACTTTTGTTTTGCTGTGTATATAGGGAGACTCGTATGCTGGATACTGTTTTAAGTCCCACGGTGGTGGGTACATGGGTGAACCATCCGGTGATTCCTGCCACACGGCGGTACATATCTATCCGCCCGTTGTTGAGGCTGTACATGGTAGGGGTAATGATGGAGTATCCTGCGAAGAGCTCCGATTTGGAAATAGCTGTCCAACTGGCTCCCGAGGTGAGGGTGGCATTCGCATTTCCCAGTGTGGTAGGCGTGCCGGAAGCCATGATGGCGGCTGGCAGTCCGTATGTGGTTCCCGACTGGTCATCCAACCCTACTGCCAGGAAGGTATAGGGATTTCCTATGATGAAGTTGTTATACTTCACTTTGTATTTCATCTGGGCGTTATTGGTAGGGGGGATGTTGCCGAAATGCTCCACCCATCCTATATTTTCGGAGGCGATGCAGGTGGCATTGTCTCCGGTTCCCTGGAAGATGTATAGTTGTACATATTGTACGTGTTGTGTATTGCCTGTACCGTCCACTGCTGAGCGTGTCTCCGGTTCACCGGCAATATTAAACAGAAGGGAAATTTCTCCTGCCTGTTCGCCCGGAGCAGGTTTTTCAAACAAGTTGTCATCCTTCTGACAGGCTGTAAACATGAAGAGCAGACAGCTTGCTGTCAGAAGGAGAAAGTTCGTTCTATTTATTTTCTTATTCATGATTTGTTAAGGGTTATGCTTTATATTAATGCAGAATTTTTTAATAGCTACCTGTGGACAATCCTTTTGAATATTGCTTCATGTCAATCACACCTGCACCCGTTACGGCTCGTGAAGCGGCACTACGGACAGTGGTTCCCGGTTGCTGGGTAAGCATATCATCCGTATAAATCAGCGTGACTTGGGTGGTGGCACTGCTCAAAGTCACAAAGAATGCCTGCATGGGGGCAATATAAGCATAGCCGTTGGCACTGGTCAGCAATGTACCGTTAGGTCTATCATCGGATTCTGTGCGTTACCATCGTATATCTTCACTGTCGTAACATTGGTATTCTGAGCCAGGAATTTGGCCACGTCAATATGAGCCATGAACATATTTCCAGCCAGGAAGGTATTGCTGGAGTTCTGGTTGGTCAGTGTGACGCTGAAAGAACTTGGGATGCTTCCGTCTGAATTCTCGTAAATGAATCGTCCGCTGTTGGTACGTGCAATTCCTGTTTCGTTATACACCGAACCACTGCCCGAAGCATTGAAATAGGTAAATTGCGAATGCGTTTTTGGGAAACGGAAAGTAAGCGTGCTCACGTTCAGACTCTCTTTATTGGCCAGCAGGGAGAAGCCTTCACCAGCTTTATAGGCATACGAGAGTGAATTGAACGGGGTCGTCCAGTTGGTGGCATCGGGAGCTACGTTGACATGGGTCAACACGTTGTTCACAAATTTCTTGCCCGGTGCGTTCACATTCCACAAGCGTTGGTAAACGCGCGGACCGAAACGGTTCTCGGGAGAATTGGCTGCATTCAGTTGGGTGAAATAGGGCGCAGTCCCCTGGTTGCCATTCATGGATGCAGGGATGAACATATCACCCGACACCATATTTTTCAGTGGCGCCGAAAGCATGTAATATCTTCCTGGAGACAGTGACAGTTCCACCCATGCCTGGACGTAGGTGAGGTATTGGGTATGCACCACTTCTCCGCCCGGTGCGAAGTGGATATAGTTACAATTATTCGCTTCTGTTGGTTTCAGAGACGGATAACGGACACAGTTACCGGGGATGATTACATTGGTACAGCTCCAGGGAACTCCGTTGTCCCAGTTGGTCCAGGTATTCCAGCCGGTGGTGGCGGCATTGGTCTTCCAAGTGGTTTGCAAGGGGTGTACGGCAGCATGGATTCCGTTCCATATTACCTGTGCGCCATCCAGAATGGAGATGTAATAATCTCCTGGAGGCATTTGAGTGACGGTCATTGTCTGACTGGCAGACAGGGGTACAGTCTTGGTGGTCAGTGCGTTGTTGTTGCCATAGTTGTAACAGTTCAGCGTATAAGTCTTTCCCACTGTACCTCCGGTGACATTGATTACCACATCATAAGTGCCTGTGCCGGCATTGGCGCAGACGTGTTCGGACGCGGCCACGGCATTGGTGATGGAGGTGGTGTTATTGTCTTCCGCACAGTCGGGAATCCCGTTTCCGTCCGAATCCTGACGGGTATAGATTCCGTAAATCTGAGTGGTATTCAGTGCGCTTGCTACCGCGGGGAAGGTAATGCGTACTTCATTATAAGTCGCAGTGGGAGTGGTCTGTATGTAGATGTTTCCGGAGGAACCTGTCACGTCCAGTCCCAGAACAGTTCCACTGGAGGTGCTTCCCACCAGATTTCCATTGTTGTATACATTCAGGATGGTGGCATCCAGCAGATCCAGGTTGGCCAGATAGGTCGGGTTGCTTATAATGAAACCTATCGGGCGGTTGGCATTCAGGGTGTTGAATTTTACGGCTATGGTGGTGGTGCCTATCGCGTTGGTATAGGTTACGGTGGCATAGGTGGACAGGCTTCCGTCTATCATGTTTCCCAGGTTGTTGAATGACCCGCCTACCGAGGCTACGGTATTTATCTTGGTCTTTTCATAATTGATATTTGCCCCGTAGTTGGTGGGGGTGAGCAATTCTATGCAGGCTTCTGTAGCCGCATTGCTGGGACAGGCCGATGCAACGGTTCCCAGAAAGCATTGTACAGGCGGAATACTCCTAGATTGAGGTTCAATACTCCTGCACTCCATAGTTCTATCTTATTGAATTTTGCAGTGGTATTTACACTGAAACGCACCTTGTTTCCGCTGCTCCCTATCAGTCCGGCAGAGACGGCATTGTTTCCGGTGGTGGTACTTTGGAACACCAGTGTATTGTTATCGTAAAGTCGTATTTGAAATGCTTTCAATGCATTGATCCCCAATAGATTATTGCTGGTCTGCATGGTGAATCCGGTGCGTATGGCGGCTCCGGTGCTGTTGATATAAGTCCCGGTTTGGATACCTACAATAGAGGTGTTGGCAAGCAGGCTGGCTACATTCAGAAAAGCGGCATAGTTGTCGGGGTTGTCATCAACCAGGTTGCCGATGTTCTGTGCCTTGTCATAGATGGTCAGTATGCCTCCCCCTCCGGTGGTTGGTAAGGAGTGGCATTGTAGGCTGTTCCTATCAAGGCGTTACAGTTTGCCCCGTTCATGCCCGTGGCATTGCGGGTGATGGTGGCAGACTGTGTGGAGGTCACTCCGTCTTTGGTATAGGTTGCGGTAAGGGTATAGTCACCATTCACTGTCATTCCGGTTATTTTATTTCCGGTGACGGTGGGGGTTGCTCCTGCCGGGGCATTGGTAATAGCCCAGGTCACAGTACCCACCGTAGGAGGAGTGAGCTGGTAATAGTTGCTGCTGGTTGTGGCGTTGCCTATGGAGAAATAGCTGGAGATGTTTACTGTGATAGGATCGCGCACAAAAGCATAGTTCACGGTAGTGGAACCAAGCGAAATATTCACTCCGTTATACTTGATGCGTACCTGTGAACAAGGCTTCTTTATAATCATACTGATCTGGCTTCCTTTTCCTGATGCAAGAGCAGAGATACCCAATAGTGAGTTTACAGTTATTTCCTCTTGCTGCACATTATTGCTATCAAAGGTGGTCAGTTGAACTCCTCCGGCGAGATTGATGGATAAAAGATCAACGTTGGAAGTAAAGAAACCTATTTCGGAACCGGCGGATACGGTGGTGCCGAGATTGACAGTAATGTACGGGTTTGATAATAAACCTGCTAATGTCCCAAAGGTGGCTCCGTCTGTCAAGTCGCTGTTTACTAATTTGGCAGCTTGGGTACTGAGGAGGGTGCTTGTCCAGACAGTCTCTAAACCAGTGTTATAGTGTATGGTGGCATTGGGAAAATAAGTGCTCCCTGTAACAGCAGGTTTTATGGGATTATCTCCCACAAAGGCATAATATAAGTTTAAGCTGTTGAGCACCGTTAACGAGATACTCGTCATGCCTATTTGTACTTCGTCGAATGATTTGGTTAAAGTGGTTGATATGGATATAGCTTGCTGTCCCTCGTTGTTTCCTGCGCTCAAAATGTTCAAGGCCAGGGTAGCGGCACTGGTGTTTCCTCCCAAAGTTTCCTGTACTTGTCCGTTTAATAATGTTCTCAGCCAGAAACCTTTCAGTATGTTTGCCTTGAGCAGTGATATGTCAGAAATTTTATAAACAAACCCTGCAACCTGTCCTCCGGCATAGACATGATTGATGTCACGGACGGAGGCTATCTGGTTGCCGATTAAATCAGCAAGGGCAGCTCCGTCGAAAGAAGCGGCATTAGTCAGGTCTGTATCCAGCATATTGCTGATTCCTCCGTTGGCACTCAGCACAGCGATGAGCGAACTGGATATATCGTCAACGATACGTCCTTCTCCTACTAGGGGGACTCGTTGGCTGGCTGTCCAGGTCTTGTCAGCGTTTTGGACAAGGGCGGTTGAACTGGTGATGGCACGTGCTTCAAATTGCAAATCAATCGGAAGAGGTGAGCCCAGATCTTCATCCTGACAGCCAGTGAAGAGTGTCAGGAACGTCAATAGGAATATACAGCAGATTGCTTTCATTTGTTAAATGTTATTTATTTAATCAGAGTTGGGTCTACTAACTTCTAAATTCAACATAAACGAAAGAAAAAGGTTTTAAGAAATTGTCGGAATAATTGGTTGATTCTGTTGAGAGAGTACAAAATATGTCTTTCTGCGTCTTTCCTTTATAGGAAATTAATTTAATAAGAAAAAAGATGAAGAGTATAAGACTCCTGCTTCTATTGGCTTCCGGAGTAACAACGGGAGCCTTTGCCCAATCGGGCGGACTGACGGATATGAGCCAAAGCCGTTTTGCCAAGATGGCTAATACAGAATTAGGTGCTGTGCATTGGACGGATGGCTTTTGGGGCGACCGTTTCAATGTCTATAGCCACACCTCCTTGCAAAGTATGTGGGATACATGGAACAATCCTGATATTTCGCATGGTTTCCGTAACTTTGAAATAGCATCCGGTGTTTGCGAAGGCGAACATTGGGGACCTCCCTTCCACGATGGTGATATGTATAAGTGGATGGAGGGGGTAGCTTCCGTGTATGCCGTTACCAAAGACCCGGAACTGGATAAACTGATGGATCATTTCATAGCCCATGTGGTGAAAGCCCAGCGTGCGGACGGATATATCCATACCCCTGTTATCATAGAGGAAAAGAATAAGGGAATTGACACGCATTCCGAGGCCCATAAACAAACCGTCATAGGTACTGCTGTGGGTAAAGAAGATGAGAAAGGGGCGTTTGCCAACCGCTTGAATTTTGAAACTTACAATCTTGGTCATTTGATGATGGCAGGTATTATTCATCGCCGTGCCACTGGAAAGACTACTTTATTCGATGCTGCCGTAAAAGCGACGGATTTCCTCTGTCATTTCTATGAAACTGCTTCTGCGGAACTGGCAAGAAATGCCATCTGTCCTTCCCATTATATGGGCGTGGTGGAAATGTACCGTGCTACAGGGAATCCCCGTTATTTGGAACTTTCCAAGAATCTGATTGATATCCGTGGTATGGTGGAAAATGGTACCGATGATAATCAGGACCGTATTCCGTTCCGTCAGCAATACAATGCGATGGGACATGCCGTGCGTTCCAATTACCTGTATGCCGGTGTGACCGATGTGTATGCCGAAACAGGAGAAGACCAACTGATGAAAAACCTGACCAGCATCTGGAAAGACATTGTGACCCGCAAGATGTATGTTACAGGAGCGTGCGGTGCACTGTATGACGGCACTTCGCCGGATGGTACCTGCTATGAGCCGGACAGTATTCAGAAAGTACACCAAAGCTATGGCCGTCCTTATCAGTTGCCTAATAGTACGGCGCATAACGAGACCTGTGCCAATATCGGCAATATGCTTTTCAACTGGCGTATGCTGGAAGTGACGGGCGATGCCAAATATGCCGATATTGTGGAAACTGCTCTCTATAACAGTGTGCTGAGTGGTGTCAGTCTGGATGGAAAGAAATATTTCTATACCAACCCGTTGCGCATCAGTGCGGATTTGCCATACACACTTCGCTGGCCTAAAGAACGCACCGAGTATATCAGTTGCTTCTGTTGTCCGCCTAATACGTTGCGTACCGTTTGTCAAGCCCAGAACTATGCTTATACAGTGACTCCGAATGCGGTATATTGCAATTTGTATGGAGCGAATACACTGGCTACAACTTTGAAGGAAGTGGGAAAGATCGGGCTGGTGCAAGAAACGGAGTATCCGTGGGAAGGCGCTGTGAAGCTGACTGTTACCGAAGCTCCGAAACCATCAAAGAAGAAAGCGTTCTCTTTGTTCCTCCGTGTTCCGGATTGGTGTGAGAAAGCAACTTTGAAGGTAAATGGCGAACCGGTGCAAGGAACCTGGAAAGCGAATACATACGCCGAGGTTAGCCGCATCTGGAAGAAAGGGGACTGTGTGGAATGGGTGATGGATATGCCTGTAAAATTGCTGGAAGCAAATCCGTTGGCCGAAGAAATCCGTAACCAAGTAGTGGTGAAACGTGGTCCGTTGGTATATTGTCTGGAAAGTATGGATATAGAAGGCGGGCATAAGATAGATAATGTACTGATACCTGCCGATATCCGGTTGACTCCGAAAAAAATAACCATCGAAGGCAGTCCGATTGTCGCATTGGATGGTACTGCCCGTCTGGTTGATGAGGCATCATGGAAAGATACGTTGTACCGTGAGGTAGGAAAGGCCGACAAACCGGTCAATATCCGTTTGATTCCTTATTATGCATGGGGAAATCGCGGAAAGGCTGAAATGACGGTATGGATGCCTTTGGCACGGACTAATCACTAACCACTTACTCCTAATGATTTACAAATGAAAAAAATATTCATAACCACTACTGCGCTGCTGATAGCTTGTACACTGTCAGCAGCCGATTTGTTCGTATCTCCGGGAGGTAATGACCGGAATCCGGGTACCAAAGACTCTCCGAAAGCCACCCTGACAGCCGCATTGCGTCAGGCAAGGGAACTTCGTCGTCTTAATGATGAAAGTGTAAAAGGTGGCATCACCATCCATTTGGAGGCAGGTGATTACCAGCTGTACGAACCCGTCTTTATCCGTCCCGAAGACAGCGGGACGGAAGCGTCACCTACCGTCATCACTTCGGATGGAAATGCCGTTCTGAATGGTGGGGTGGAAATCAGGAACTGGAAGAAGCAAGGAAAGTTATGGGTGGCCGATGTCCCTATGTTTAACGGACGTCCGCTGGATTTCCGGCAATTGTGGATCAATGGACAAAAGGCAGTTCGTGCAAGGGATGTGGCAGACTTTGAAAAGATGTACCGCATCATCAACAACGATTCCCAAAACGAAATACTGTGGGTACCTGCCGCTGCTGTAAAGAAAATACAGAAAGCCCGGTATGCCGAAATGGTCCTTCATGAAATGTGGTGTGTGGCCAATCTCCGTATCAAGTCGGTCGAAATACAGGGAGACAGTGCCGCCGTGCGTTTCCATCATCCTGAAAGCCGTATCCAGTTCGAGCACCCGTGGCCGCGTCCTATGGTGACCAAGGATGGCCACAACTCGGCTTTCTATCTGACCAATGCCATGGAATTGCTGGATGAACCCGGCGAGTGGTATCATGACATTGAAAGCCGTAAAATATATTATTATCCTCGGAAAGGAGAGAAGATAAGCAAAGCCGTAGTTCCCGGCATCGAGACTTTGGTACGGGTGGAAGGAACGATAGACCGTCCGGTAAAGCACATCCGTTTTGACAATATCGCTTTCCAATATACCACCTGGATGCGTCCCTCTTTGCAAGGTCATGTTCCTCTTCAGGCAGGTATGTACATGACAGACGGATATAAAATCCGTCCTTCCATGATTCGTAAGAACAATCATAAGCTGGATAATCAAGGTTGGTTGGGACGTCCGGCATCGGCAGTCGTAGTCAAGGCAGCCCAGGATATTGATTTCGAGAAGTGCCGTTTCCGGCATTTGGGCTCTACAGGTATTGATTATGAATGGGCCACCGATGGAGGACGTATAAACGGCTGTCTGTTCCGTGATATTGCCGGGAACGGTATTGTAGCGGGCAGCTTCAGTCCTGCCGCTCACGAAACTCATCTTCCATACGATCCTGTCGACCGTCGTGAGGTCTGTACCGGACTGACCATTTCCAACAACTACATCAATGATGTGACCAATGAAGACTGGGGCACCTTGGGCATTTGCGCCGGTTATGTGAGTGATATCAATATCGAACACAATGAAATCAGTGATGTATCCTATTCAGGCATCAGTCTGGGATGGGGATGGACACGTACCGTCAACTGTATGCGTAATAACCGCGTACATGCCAACCTGATTCATCACTATGCCAAGCACATGTATGATGTAGCCGGTATTTATACATTAGGTTCACAACCCCATAGCTGGATTACGGAAAATTGCGTTTCTAACATTTTTTCACCCGGTTATGCACACGATCCCAATCATTGGTTCTATCTTTACACCGATGAAGGATCTTCATTTATCACCGTCAAGGACAACTGGACGGAAGGAGAGAAGTTCCTGAAGAACGCCAACGGTCCGGGCAATACATGGGAAAACAATGGCCCGATGGTGAACGACAGCATCAAGGCAAAAGCCGGACTGCCCAAAGAATATAGTTATTTGAAGGAAAAATAAAATGTAATACCATTATGAAAAACAGATTTGCCACTTTAGTCGGAGCACTTGCATTGAGTGCTACCGCAGCCGCCCAGACCTGGATCTGGTATCCGGGTGATTATGAGATATGGCTGGGCAACCAGATGAACAACCGCCGTACGGAACGCGGTGCTTTTTTCCCTCCCTTCTGGAAAACGGACAGCCATTATGTGGTAGTGGAATTCAGCAAGAAATTGGATCTGGCGGAACCTGAAGAGATCTTCATTGCCGCCGAAGGGAAATACAATGTGAAATTGGACGGCAAACTGCAATTCGGTATGCCCTCCACCTTGAAACTCCCCGCAGGAAAACACAGTCTGAACATCAAGGTGTGGAATCAGTCCACTCCCCCCACTATTTACGTGAAAGGAAAAACCGTAAATACGGACAAGACTTGGAAAGTAACCTACGAGGATAAAGAATGGATAGATGAAAGCGGAAAAGCCAGTGATACTTCTGCCACCATCTACATGGATGCAGGCTGTTGGAACTTCGATGGAGCCACCCAACTTCCGTCCAGATTCTCATTGGTCAGAAAGCCGATGAAAGCCGTTTCCTCCACTCCTCAGAAAGAGGGCGTCCTGTACGACTTCGGAAAAGAAACCTTTGGTTATATCACTCTGAAAGAGGTAAAGGGAAAAGGAACGATCCATATCTATTACGGTGAAAGCCTGAAGAAGCCTTGGATACGGAATATTGCGAAACATTGGACAAATTGCTGGCAGAGCCGGGGCAAATAACCGATCTGGCCATTCGGAATACACGGAAACTATACGATGAATACACCTTGGACAACAGCAAGGCTTTCCGTTATGTCTATGTCACTTGCGATCCGGGAGTAACCATGCAGGACGTTTCCATGCAATACGAATACCTGCCGAAGAGTACCGGGGCTCATTCAAATGTAATGACGAAGAGCTGAACCGCATTTGGGAGGTAGGAGCATACACCATGCACCTTACTACCCGTGAATTCTTTATCGACGGCATTAAGCGCGACCGTTGGGTATGGAGCGGCGATGCCATCCAGAGTTATCTGATGAACTACTATCTGTTCTTCGATAATGAAACCGTGAAGCGTACCATCTGGCTGCTTCGTGGAAAAGACCCTGTGACCAGCCACAGCAATACTATTATGGACTACACCTTCTATTGGTTTCTTAGCGTTTACGATTACTATATGTATTCTGGTGACAAAGACTTTGTCACCCAGCTCTATCCGCGTATGCAAAGCATGATGGACTATGTATTAGGACGCACCAATGCCAACGGTATGGTGGAAGGTATGACCGGTGACTGGGTATTCGTAGACTGGGCCGACGGCTATCTGGACAAGAAAGGCGAACTCTCCTTTGAGCAAGTCTTGTTCTGCAAGAGTTTGGAAACCATGGCGCTTTGTGCCGGTCTGGCCGGCAATACGGCAGACAAAACCAAGTATGAGAAACTGGCTTCCGCTTTACGTTCCAAGCTGGAGCCCGCTTTCTGGAATGAGCAGAAACAGGCGATGGTACACAACCGTATTCAGGGAAAGCAAAGTGAGTCCGTTACCCGTTACGCCAATATGTTCTCTGTCTTCTTCAATTATCTGAATGCCGATAAACAGCAGGCCATCAAACACTCCGTATTGCAGAATGACCGTATTTTGAAAATCACCACTCCTTATATGCGTTTCTATGAACTGGAAGCACTGTGCGCCTTGGGCGAACAAGAATCGGTCATGAAAGAAATGAAAGCCTATTGGGGCGGTATGTTGAAAGAAGGAGCTACCAGCTTTTGGGAGAAATACAATCCCGAAGAAACAGGTACCCAGCATCTGGCCATGTACGGACGTCCATACGGCAAGAGCCTCTGCCATGCATGGGGAGCCAGCCCCATCTATTTGTTGGGTAAATACTATCTGGGAGTAAAACCCACCAAACCCGGTTACGAGGAATACTCCGTCACCCCTTGTCTGGGTGGGTTGAAATGGATGGAGGGAACTGTGCCCACTCCATACGGCAATATCCATATCTATATGGATAAGAAAGTGATCCGTATCAAATCCGACGGTGGAAAGGGAGTGCTGAACATTCCAACCCGGAAAGGAATGAAAGCCATGACCATAGAACCCGGAACAGAGCAAGTATTCAAATACTAATGGTATAGATCAAAAAAAAGTGATACCTACCTTCACAGGCGGGTATCACCAACACTACTTTGTAAGTTCCCGTTATCCGCTGATAACAGTACTTACCTCTGATCTAACATTAGTTTTTTTATGAGCTTCCCCCCTGTATCACTACATTCGGAAGCGAGGATTTTACATTTTTGAAAAAAGTATTTTCCAAAAGCTTCGCTTTTTCGTCTCTTTTTTCTTTTCTGAATTTAGATAAATATCTTCATATCCCCGTTTGTCATGGATCATTCTGTAAATCATCCCCCATTCGGGCAGTCCTCCCAGATTACGGTCATCAATAAACAAATCCGCCTTCAGTTTTCTGGAGTAATGATCACTTTCCAAGGTTTCTTCGGCATAATTGCTGTTTACGGCATAAAACTCCAATCCACGCTCCCGACAGAAATCCACGGCCTCCTGCAACAAGTTACCTTCCCGTACACTCCACAGAATAAGGCGGTGTCGTTCCTGTTGTAGTTTTTTCAGCGTTTCTATGGCAAAGGGTAGTTCCTTGCCTATTTCGGGATATTTATGCTCCACAATTGTGCCGTCAAAGTCAACTGCTATAATCATAGATTGTTCTTTTCCATTCGTTATTTAGTTCCGCCACCACTGTGTGTGTTTGAACTCTCATTCTTATAGATAATATCAACACCTACATACACTTTGATCTTGATTGTAACCTTCTGACCGCCTTTAATGGAGAAAGTATAACTTTTTTCCACATATTTGGCTTTACAGCAGAAATACAGATTATAGTCACCGCTAATGTTTGTAACCATGGATTGGGGAACAGTATAAATACCGGCAGTACCTTCTTGCGCAGCAATAGTAGAATGGATCTGTGCCAGCATATCGCTTTCTATACCCGATGGAGTGGTAGTTGTTTCCCATCCGGCTTTAACCTCATAGTTAATGGTATAACCATTGATGGCGCTCATGTTTCCGGTGTTGCTTTTACTTTCCTCTTTCAGTACCTCATTGTTCTGGGTCGCTCCCACGGTCTTGTCACTTTTTACTCTTACAGAATATTCACCGTTCAGTTTTTGTCCCTTGCTGATGTTGACCTTATAGCTGTTGCTTGCTTTGTCAAAGGTGGCGTCACCCATCTTGTTCCAGTTATCAGCAGCACGGCCGGCATCTTCTTTTTTGTAGACTTCCACTTCGTCAAAGAAGCTCGTTTCGGAAGCCTTGTTGTTGATAGCCAGTTCCACATCTTTTTCCAGTACGATATCCTTGTCGGCTTTTACGGCGATGTTGGTCATGGCGACAGCTTCCGATTTTGTACCGGCGCTTTCGTTGGCTGTGTTTACAGGCGCTATGTATGGGGTTATGGTGATGGCAGCTTCTTCTGTTACGGCTCCGGCAGGGATAGCGACGGCCGCAGTTGCTTCTTTGCTGTCACCTTCACCTTTCTCTGTCACAGTGATATCCTTTTCAGGATCTACGGTGGCTGCGACTCCTTCCTTGCTCATAGAGACATTCAGCGTAACCATGCTTCTGTTGGTAGCGTTGCCGGCCACCGTGGCGCTGGCATCATTAATTTCCTTATACCCCTCTTTGGCAAAGATCATGGTATAAGTCTTCTTGTCCTTTACGGTTACAGAGTATTGTCCCTGGTCGTCTGTAGTTGCGGTCACTTCTCCTACAGTGACGGTTACTCCGCTTAATGCAGCCTCTTCTGCCACCACTTTACCTGCAATGTAGTATTCCACAGTTCCTTCTACCGGATCTACTACGATTTCCGGTTCTTTGTCGTCATCTCCACAACTTGTGAATACCAGGCCTGCTGCCAATAGTAGCAAACTCATCTTAAAAAACGTACTTGTTTTCATTCTTTCTTGTTTTAAAAATTAGTAATCTGTTTATTTGCTTCCTTTATTAAGAAATAACGTATGTATTCCGGTTGAAAGAAGCGGTTGCTCCGGTTTTCGTCCGGTTTTATCTTGTAGGTTTCCCCCATCTTTTCATTGGTATATTTTCCCCATGTGGTCATGCTGTATTCCAGAGCGAAATAATCCGCCTGCCGGACGCGTACTCCCCGGTTACGGCTCCACCTCTTGCCGGGCAGAGGGATGGCGAAATGGAATCCTCCGTTTATCTCCCCGTCGGTGTACATGCCATACACGCCGATGGCATACTCTCCGAAGTGCGGGTACAGTCGCCTCTCACTCCATAGTCTCCATATAGGTAACGGGCAGCCTGCACCTCAAATTGCAGGTTGAATCGGGGTTCGTATACCGATGCCTTCAGTGCGGCGTTCATCCGCAGTTTCCGGCTGACATACCATCCCTCGTCATCGGTTAGAACAGACTGTACGGTACCTCCTGCTATGGCTCCCAGTTCCAGTCTGCCATTCGCTGTGCGATATGTTATTTCCGCTTGCCCTCCCATGCGGTTGTTCGTGAAGTTTCCTGCGGTCACCCGTCCCAGAAACCCTTTGCCGAAGTAGAACTCTTGCGACAGGGCGATCACTCCGGGACGTATCTTCTTATACTGTCCGTTCAGGTTGGTCGCTATCGGCAATACCACCTGCGCTGTCAGTTCCGCCCCTTTCCATAAGGCCATCTCTACGGCGGGAGCCAGGTTGACATAATAAGAATAAAGCCGGTCGAAGCTGGAGTTCTCCAGTTTTACTTCCGGATAGACCACGATATCCACTTTCCCGGCCGATGAGTTGAGAGTATGATGAGTCCCTTTCAGTATCTCCATCGCTTCATCGGTGTCATGGCTGATTTCCATCTGCCGGTACACTTCCCCTATGCTCATCCGTTTCTCCTTATATTCGGTTACCACCCTTTCGGACAGTGCGATGCATAGTTGGGGGATACGGTTCTCCAGCACCACCATTTGCAAGTTTCCTTGACTCATCCTTCCATGGCAGCTATGATGGCCTTACCTATCCCCCGGTAAGTACCTCTATATACATTGTCCTCGAAAGCGATAGTCGTGTTTCCGTTTTCTGTAACCGTTCGTATGTTCTCCATACCCAGTTGCTGTAACCTTTCGGCCACCTGCGCCCGGAGTGAGAGGCTTCCTGCCGAAAGGAGGATTGCTATTAAAAATCTGTTCATTGTCTTAATGTATTAGCGTACATTCATAGCGTATGCCGCCCGATACGCAATTAAAATCGTGGGTAAAGGCATGCATGGACAAATGTTTCCACAATCTGAGTGCCGCCCCCACATTCACTCCGTCCGAGTCATATTCGGCCATCATTTTCAGCTCTTTGCAGAAAGCGGGAGTGTAGCTCACCCCTCCGAATACCCCTTTATATTTATTGCCGAACCATCTGGTATCACTGTTTTTCTTCCCCTCCAGATAGTATCCCAAAGAAGCCGAGAGATAATGCGCTCCTCCCAGGTGGAATCCCTTCGTTATCACTCCGTAGTAAGATTGGAAAGTATTGGCTCCTTTATCCGCTATCGGATCATTGGTTCCCAGTGCCACTCCCGGCAGGTACTTTCCCTCCTTCCACACACACAGGCGGATGGAGTAGGAGCGGTCCTGCTGGTTGTATTTCAGTTTGGAGGACATATAGTCACCTTTCCCCAGTGTTTCTCTGTAGCTCAGTTCCAGGAAGGAAAAGAAGCTGACGCTTACAAAGTAATTGCCCGTATTATAATCGAACCGGGATGGCATCACCTGTTTGGGCAGATAGTTTCCCCCCAGCATCACAGTTCCCGGTTTCTGCCTGTCGGCGGTGGGGATATTCATCATGCCGGTAGTGCCCAGCATATATTGCGCTTGCACATGATGACAAATTCCTGCCATCAGCAAAGTCATGATCAGTAAACGTATTTTCATCCTTTTTTATTTATGGCAGCAGGTCGTATCAGGCTCTCCTCCTCCGCTGGCGGTATTTCGCTCCATGGCAGTCTGGCCTCGATAAACTGCGGGATCTTTGACAGAATTTTGCCTTTCAGTGCCAGGATGGGATTGATCCCGTGGCTCTTGTACATCCTCAGATCCTCCCCCATTTCTGTTTGCTTTTTCCGGCATCCGTAGAGAGTCCTCCCATTCTCATTTTCACGATGTATTTGTTCAGATAATGCACCTTTAAATCAGCTTCATACAGATAGCGCACCAATAAATCCGAGTCGGCGGCTATTTTATAGCTTTCGTCATAAAGTCCCCATTTGTCCATACATTCTTTCTTAATGTAGACAGTAGGGTGGAGGGGCAGCCATCCTTTTTTCACGTTTGTTTTTTCGTACCGCCCGCTTACCCAGTTCCGTATCATCCAGTTGGTGTCATCGTAATCCACAAAGACTCCGTTGCCATATACATGTCTGCCTTTTGCTCCTTGAATGTTTTCACAATTTCAGAGATGGTGTGAGATGAGAACAGGAAATCGTCGGAGTGAATCAGACCGATAATATCTCCTGTAGCCGCACGTATTCCTTTGTTGATTGCTTCATACATACCTTTGTCCGGTTCGGAGATGATGGTATCTATCCCGTTTTTATATTCATTGATGACAGCCAGCGAGTTATCTGTCGATGCCCCGTCCACAATGATGTATTCAATGTAGGGATAATCCTGTTCCAGTACACTTTCTATCGCTCCACGAATAGTGGCTTCCCGGTTGTAGCAGGAAGTGATAATTGAAACTTTCATGATGTTTGATTATAATGTTGAAATTTATAGCAATAAAGGATGCTCCGGCACTTAGGAAAAGTTCCGGAAATGCAAATGCACAACTATATGTGGGGGTATTGTTCTTTCTTTCGGGTTACAGTCTGTTCAGGGCTGTGTTATTTTTGATTTTCATATGCTGCTTCCAGCAGGTGGTCAAAGTTTTTTTCAAGGAATACTTTGCTCATCAAGCTATAAGGCTGGTCGGGTTGCATATACCGTTTGATTCTTTGTTGTTCATCTTTAGTAGGCAGGCTGCGTTCATCCGTAATCATTCTGTTTTGGATGTCAATGATATCTTTCATGATATGTCTCAGCCATTTTCCACGTTTCATATCTAAAAGTTCTGTTCCGAGATGATATTTTTTTATGGTGTTCAATCCCTTTTGGGAACCATGTTGAGAGCAGATACACTCGTCTTCGAATGTAATATTAGCTTGTATTTCTTCATCGCTGTCCCGACATGGATCCAAGGCTGTATTTACAGGTATCGTGTTATGATCTGCCTTATCATTGCAGTTGCTGCATGATAAATATAAGTTTGTCCAAGTGTAGGCTTGCTTCGAGTCAATAGCCACTTCTATAAAATGATCAATCTCTTTGGAAGCGCCCGACAGTTTGCTTTCGCAATAAAAACATTTACCGTAAGAGCAGTCCTCCAAGTTTTTTCTTATTCCAGGGTTTCCATATTTTGTAGAATCCGGTCTGGCTTTTGGGTTCTGTTTTTTAGCTTGTTCAAATTTATCTTGCCATTCATCGTGTTTTTGTTTTAAGATGGCAGGTTCCGGCAGTCTTTCTATATGTCTCATTTCCTGAATTCATTTTTTATATTAAGGTATGAGAAATACTCGGGATTTATTTCATATAGTTTTTCTGCCACTTTCCGTGCTTCCTCTTTTTCCCCGTTTTCTATTAACTGTTTGCGGGTCGTTATCAGATTTGTAATGTCTTCATTAAAAGGCTGTACTCCAAAGATGTCAGATACAAGGATTTCTTCGACGGGCATGTGTCCATACCTTTCCGTTTCATCTCTCAGTTCACTATATCCGGTTTGGGGGACACATGTATAAATGCGTGCTCCATCCATGGATGCCACTACGAATGGTGAGTGTGTCGTAAGGATCATCTGAAGATGAGGGAATAGGCTGCGGATGATACCCAGAATCTTTTTCTGCCATTTGGGATGAAGATGGGTTTCAATTTCATCTATCAATAAAAGTCCTGGAATATTAAAAATCTGCATGGGAGGCAATTTATTCAATATGCTGATAGAGTACATTTTGCACATAAGCAGCAACAGGTGTTCTATTAAAAAGAGATTACCGCTACTCAATTTATCGAACGAAAGTTCTATACCATTCTGCTCTATAATAGGAGTCAGATCTGTTCTGCGTACATATTTGAACAGTCCGTTGTCAAGGCATTGGTTTATGACATCTTTCATCTTTTCGTACATCATATTTCCCAATTCCTTCTCAACAGGCATTTCGCTGGTACGAAGGTAGTCTATGTGGCAGATAAAGTTGATCAAATCAAGATTGCTCTTCTTTCCAAGCATCACTCCCATTAAGGCTTTTTCGTGCTGTATGTTCTTCATATTGGCAATCTTGAACGAGTCGGAAGGAGATTTGGATGACCAATAATCAATCACCCAATGATTGACAGGTCCCGGAATATCGTAACCATATGTCAAAGCTTGGCCTATGTTTATGTAATCAACTCCTCTTATATGTCCGTTTTGTAAAGTGGAGGTGGACAGATGAGTTGTACTTCCATTCAATACCACATCCATTTCAATAGAGAAATCGTTAGTGTCTGCCACAATATCCCGTTCCAGTTCTTGACCGCTCAATGCGGCCCGGATGGCATCAATGACAATTGATTTTCCCGCACCGTTCATGCCGGTGATAATGGTCACAGGCTGTTCGCCGGTGGCTTCATTATATTCTGTGGCAAATTCAATGACAGCTTCTTTGAATGGACCTATATTTTTGATATGAAGATTTTCTATTTTCATATTGTTTCAACGTTTTTTCTCCAGCCTTTTTGCAAAATTTCTTGTAAAAGTATGTTTTTTTTCCGATATGGACAAGGGCTTATACGTTTTTATTCTTGGATTTTCTGAATATTGTCATTCCATTCAAAACCTTTTTTATTTCATTGATGTGTAGTTAAACGTTATCTTTTTCTCTGTATTCAATTTTCATACTAAGTTCAGATCGCTTCCATTCGAGAAATATTTCGCTTGCAATTCTATTGGGTCTATCATTCTTTTACGGGCTTTAGCAATTCTTCCATATATACCGCCTTGTCTCCCCAGCCTTTGCTGAATATGCTGGGAGAATGAGTTGTAATAATCAGTTGACAGTTAGGCTCATCCGTCGTAGCACATCCACCAGTTGGCGTTGCCAACTGAGATGAAGTGAAATTTCCGGTTCATCCATCAGGAGTATGGCAGGTTTCTTTTCCATGAGCAATGCGGTTATCAGTCCTAGGAGCATCTGTTTTTCTCCTGATGAAAGATCTTCCAGTTCAATGCGTTTTCCCTTTTGTTCAAAGAACATTTGGTTTCTTTCCACACGGATTTGTTTGCTTGTATCAGCAAACAGAGTGTTTACTGTTTCAAAAAAAACATTGATGTGTTCTTGTATCTCTTTTTCCCGTTCCGGATAGTCTAAGATTTTCATTCTATATCCGAAAAAGCTGGGTCCTTTTTGCAGGTCATACACAGCATCGTTCAGTTCTTGCATCAAAGGGCTGGCGGCACTTCGCTTGTCGGGCGAGGGGATGTCAAAAGTGCGGATACACTTCATGGGATAACATTCCTCCGGTTTCGGCATGCCGGATATGACCAGATTGCCGAAACTGTTTTTCAGCAGTTTCTTATTACCGGTATAATAAGCTTCCAAGATGTTTAGCAAGGTCGATTTTCCGCTTCCGTTTATTCCTACAAGGATATTCACGTCCTCATAGATGCCGTCCCAAACAATCTTGTAACAGTCCCATAATCCTTCGATGGCTATATTCTTTAAAAAATAGCTCATGTTGAGGTATTGTTTTTTATTTTTTCATTGCTTCCTTGCAAAGGTGCGGAAAATAATTGGTAAATGCAAAGAATGTGTCAGTCATCGTGATTGATTTCTCTCATTCTGATTTTTTGTGCGGGATTTCCTTGAATGGATTCCGTATACTTCCATTATTTTAGATACGTTTCTTTTATGAATGCTTTGATCTTTTCATCATTCCATCCAAAGCGTTTTTTTATCTCGTAAATCTTTGCATCTACCAGGAAACGATACCAGAAACCTTGTAAGAAGTGCCATATAAAGCCCTCTTTTCCATCTCGGAATCCCCCTTTCAGAATGTAGCGTATATTGAAATTGATAAATGGTCGTAAGAATAGCGGTGCTTTTATATATTTCATTTTCAGCCATCGTTTACGTTCTGCTTCTGTACCCCAAAGTTTAGGTTGTACTTCTTTGCTTTGATCCTCTATACTATATTCCATCATCAGCATATTGATCGCTTCCCGAGTGGCATATCCGTTATGTTTATCTGTCCACCAAGTCAAATCGTTTAAATTTTCATCTGTTTGATCCCCGTCTATTGAAATCGTTTTTCCTGAAAAAATAATTAGATGTTCATCCATCCACTTGTTTTCACTGGCTCCAAGTCCTTTACGGATAATTTTGATTTGTTGTGCAGGATACCAACCTCCATGCAATAATGGGCGACCTTGAAAAACAATTTTTTTGTTTACATAGATTCCATTTACGTCATCGGGGATTGTTTTTAATATTTGCTTCGTTTTTTGGGCTAATGATTCTTCTATGTATTCGTCAGCATCTACTCGCCATATCCATTCGGAAAGAATGGGACATTCTTTGATAGCCCAATTGAATTGTTGAGCTTGATTGATGAATGGATGTTGATAAATCTTTGCTCCTAATTCTTTAGCTATTTCTACAGTTCGATCTTTACTGAAAGAATCGATGACAAATATTTCCTCACAGATATTTTTAAGCGAGTTGATACAACGGGATATATGTTTCTCTTCGTTGTAGGTGAGGATGATGGCGGTGATGGAATTATTCATTTTTCAAAATTCTTTTTTTGATATATTTAGCCGGATTTCCACCTACTACAGTCCATGGTTCAATATCTTTGAAAACGGCGGCACGTGCACCTATTACGGCACCTTCGCCAACTGTGACCCCCATGCCGATAAAAGCATCTGAGGCTACCCAAGCGCGGTCTTTAAGTATGATAGGTTTTGTGACAAGATCCATTTGTGAAGCCGAAATATTGTGTGAAGCAGTACAAAGATATGCCCCTTGTGAAACGACAACGCTATCTCCTATGATAATGGGGGCTTTATTATATAGCTCTACATGAGGACCGATACAGGAATATTTTCCTATTGATAGATTCCAAGGCATATAAATTTTGACACTGCAATAAATCGGCACACGCCAAGGAATTGCAGCTCCAAAAGCTTTTAATAAAGCATTACGTATATATCGTAGTGGCATTCCGGGTAAACATCTGAATATAGTTGCATTTACTATATACCATGTAATTCTTTTTAATCTATGAGGCTTGTTTTCGTGATATTTTGAGAGTTGTTCCATATCTTATTTATGAAATTGCTGTTTCCATTTAGTTATATTTTCATGTGGTAGGAATACATTTGTAGAAAAATTTGTATCTATTATTCCTTTTAAATAATCTATGTCTGTTCTGTTAAGTATGGGAATATTACTTGTTTTGTTTATTTCTGTGGCCCTGTTGTCTATACTAATGATGAGAGTTCTTCGTCCAAAGTTTAGTGCCCGTATTCCTCCATGTAAGCGTGTTCCTACATAATCTATATTTTCACTGGCAAGAATTTTATCATACTCTTTTAAAGAAGGAGAGAGTATTGTTAATTTTGATTTGTCAAAATCAAGCAATCTTAGATAGTCTATATCTTCTATTTGTTGAGGCCAGAAAAAGATTTGATTATACGATGATACAAGTATATTCATCATTTGTTTGTCTCTGTCTTTATCCGCATGATAGGCTGTTAATGTTGTCATAACGGATTGGGCTTTAGCTGTGGGTATTTTTTTGCAATGTTCAGGGGTAAGATTCCACATGGTAGGACAAGCTGTATAAATCACATTAGTTATGCCTAATTCAGTCAGTTTTCTTTGTGTGTATTCATCTCGGACAGCATGCTGCATTCCATTGTTGAATAACCTACGGTAAACCCATTTGGTGTAAGGGTCAGTGTAGAATTTATTGTAATTCCCCCATCCGTATCCCATCAAACAAACATTCTTATATTGTAAAGCGTCAAGTAATGATATTTTTCACAATCTATGTACCAGAATTGACGTCTTGATTATATTTGTACCGCAAACAATGCTATATTTTGCTTGTTCATTCAGTTTGCGGGCACTTTTCCCAACCTCTAGATGTGTTGGTATTTTATATGTAAAATGGGGCGTTGTAAATATATTATCAGGTTGCTGCTCGCAGTAATCCATAATTATTTGGTCTCCCAAGTTATCACTAGCTTCTGCAGTGTCAAATAATACGATTTTTTCATGATGAATTTTATAAGATTGTTTTATACCATTTTTCTATAATACTATCAACAGAAAACTGTTGGGCTGATAGTTGTGCATTTTGTGATAATCTCTGTAAAGTTTTCGTGTTAAAGAAAAGCCTTTCTAGTAAATGTACAAAATCTTGTTCGTGGTATGGTTGTTTAGTAATATATCCATTATAATCATTAATAATTATATCAAAAACCGCATCAAAACTTCCATATACAATAGGAACTACTCCGTATGTCATTCCTTCTGCCAATACTAAAGGGAAACCTTCATATTCAGATGTCATAAGTAAGATGGATGCACGCTGATAGTATGTTATAGGGTTGACAAATCCGGTAATGGATATATTTTTTAGATTGTTTTCTTGGATTCGTTTTTCTAAGTCATTACGATCTTTTCCATCTCCTATAATAGTAAGATTCCATTCCGGAAATTTTGATTCAATATTTTTCCAGATATCAATAATACGGAAAGTCCTTTTCTGGTTATATTCTATTCTTCCTACATAAATTACTTCTTTACCTTTATTTTGTATTATAGAATTTGAAACTGGAATTTGTATCGTAACAGGATTTGCTATTGCTAAGAACTTGTCAGCTTTAAAAATATTTGTGTACCTTTGAGCAAGAGGTATGAATGATGGTGAGAGTACAATATATTTATCTGAGCTATTTATACAAAAAGCGAGGCTGATACGAGATATTTCTTTTACTAACCATCGTAGTGGTTTTAAATATCTTTTTCCTTGACTAATTATAATATCTAATTCTTGTATTCTTTTATTTGTGTCAGGTTTGTTGTGATGAACGGAAAACACTTTGCAATTAGTTCCTTTTACCGCATATTTCCAAATAAGCGTGGTATAGAAAGGTACTACCCATTGATTTATTAGAATGTCAATATGATGTATCTGAATATATTTTCTTAAAGTATTTAAATTCCTTAAGGATAAAACGGGGTAGGACAGAGATAACAATTTGCACTGATTGGATAAATGTTTATTTGCAAATTCAGGATGGGATTGTTTAAATGAGGCTATTGTTACATTGTGTCCGTTGGAAATAAATTTGTTAGCTAAAACGGTAGATACCATCTCTACTCCTCCGAAACTGGGATATTCTCCCATGAGAAAAAGAATGTTCATATAGTTCAAGTTGTTGTCACTCATTATAATGGCTATAATTTTCATAAAGATATTGTAGCCCATTTAGAGTTGTATTTGGGGTTAATAATAAAGCGGTTTTGTAATATTTATTAATGGAAGTTCCACATAGTCCGTATAGCATATTTGTAATTCCATGTGGTTAGTTTTGAGATCCGGAATGGATGTAAACTACAAGAACAATATGGATATTATTTAATTTTATTATTTAGACATTGGGGCTATTGGTGGAAAATATGAGCTTTTTATATAACTCAACCATATCTGTTGCCATCTTTTGCGAAGAGTATTTTTCTTCCACTAATCTTCTTCCGTTTTCTCCCATTTGCTCTATATCTTGTTCAGAGAGTGAAAGAAATTCTTTCAGAGCCTTAGTGGTAGCTTCTGTACCTATCTCTGTCCACCATCCGCAATGATAATTTTCCAGCTCTTGCCATGGAGTTCCTTGAGTGGTGATAACAGGTGTACCACATGCTAATGCTTCGGCTACTACGATACCAAAGTTTTCACTATGTGTAGGTAAGACAAAAAGGTCTGCTTTTCTAAATAGTTCCCATTTTTCATCACCATATATACCACCTATGAAATGAATTAAATCTGCAACGCCTAATTCAGAGGCTAATTGTTTTAAATCATTGATATAGCTTTCTTCACCTTCTCCTGCAATGTTGATTGTATATCCTTGTAATTCTGTTTTTAAATTTGCTGTAGCTTCTATCAAGAAATTTATTCCTTTCTTTATGTGTATGCGTGAAAGAAATAGAATGTTCTTGCGTTTCGTCCAAGATTCTTTCATTATGATTTTGTTCACTTCCACACAGTTGGGAATTACTTCAATGCTTCTGTTCCATTTTAACTGCATCAGGTTTCTTTTCTCGCTTTCTGCCGTAGCATGTATGACATTTGCTATTTGTATTCCTCGTTTTTGAAATAATAATAATGCGGGAACCTTCTTTGTCCAATAATGGCGTTTCATGATCCATGGCTCAAGCATACCATGTGGTGTGTACACTACATGAAAACCGGCATTCTTTGCCCATATTGCAGTTCGTGCAGACATTGGTAACCAGCAACAGTTTGCATGGAAAACATCTGGCCTTATTTCGTTGAGCAGGTACATAAATTTCTTTTTTCCTTTGAAAGAGAATGGATTGTTATTTTTTTCAATAAAATGGATTCTGCAGTTTTTTAATTCCAAAGGATTTCTTTCTTTATGTGTCACTACATGCAATTCTACTAGTTTCCCTAGTTCTGACGTGAGTAGTTGCATATAGGCACTAACACCGCCCGATGTGCGATCTATACTGGGTATGTAATGTAGTATTTTCATCGTTTTTTTATATTGATGATTTTCTAAACCAAGGTCTTTCTGTTTTTTCTTTCGTTAAACAATCTATCAAATATTTTGCAATAATTTTTCCACTGATACATTCTTGTGCCCATCTTTGGCGGAATTCTTTGTTTTTTCTTATCTCGGTTATATTTTCAAGGCAATATTGCATAATGGTAGCTAGTTGTTTGTAATCTCGACTTCGGAATACTTTACCACATCTTTCATCGTTCAGTAATTCTTTTGCACCACATTTATCACTACAAATAACGTATAATCCTTTCGATAATGCTTCATTTACTACGGCTCCCCACCCATCATAAATACTGGGCAATATTAGGATGTCATGAATCGCTAATATATCAGGAATTTCAGAATTCTTTTTTTTGCCCAAAAGTTTGATGTTTGTTAGTGTTTTCGTTTTGATATAGGTCTCTAATTTATTACGTTCTGCTCCATCGCCAATGTAACTTATTTGACAATTGTTTGCTTTGTTGTGTTTGCAGATCCTATTTTGGGCTTTTAGTATATCCAATACTGCTTTTCGCCAAGATAGACTGCCTACATATATAAAATGTACATTAGAAGAAAGTTGCGGAGTTGTTGGCAGTGATCTTGTGAATTCTTCATTATAGGTGCAATAACTGAAAGGAAATATATCCCATTGTTTCCATACTGAGTGGAAATACTTTACAGCATCATTCCCCATTGCAAATACAGCTTGTATATGAGGAGCATACTTACGGTCTTGTATTAGAAAGCGAATGCGGTGTAACCATAGTGGCTTTCCATTGGCATGACCGAAAGCGAAAGTATTAGGACGCTCTGTTATTAACCCTCGTTTTAAATTGTATTTTAAACTGCATTGAAAGGCTTGAAATACAAAATGAAATCCCCTTATTCCTGAAAACAAATGATAACTGTTCTCAGGATTTGTACATAGCAATTGTTCCACTTGCTGGGGGGAAGGAGAAACATATACATCGCATTTGTCTAATCCGGGGAAAGAAGCTATGTCCCATCCCATATCTTTACGCGATTTGTTTATTGTTTCTTCTGCTACTATTACTACTTTATTTACTCTTGCGTCTTCAAGTAAATGAATGATGTAGGGTAATTGATGGGGACTAAGACAATTTTGCCAAAATACGATTCTCATAAATATTTTAGAAATAGTTATTATTTTTTAGATAATATCTTGTAATAGTTTTGCATCCCATTGCTGGACTTATCAATTTGTTCGAGATTTATTGATATGAGTCTTTTTGATTTGACTTTTAAAATTTGTTTTTATCCAATTATCAAAATCAATGGTACGTTGTTTCCATTCATGGAGTAATGGGTTGATGTTTAATTCCCATTTGTTTGCTTTTACTGTTTCTTGGATCGATTTTGCTAATGAAGAAACAGAAGATGGTTCGAAGTAAATCCCATTATTTCCTAAGACTTCATAAGGCTCTCCTATTTTACATGTTATGATGGGTTTTTATATGGGAGATACATATATAGTTTGCTTGGGCATCTGGCCCAATCTTGTATAGTATCATTCATTGGAGATATGAATGCGTCTGTAAGCGTAAAATATGCAGCAATATCTTCTTCTTTAACAAATCCTTGTGTATGTATAAATTCGCTTAATTGTTTTTCTTTAATGTAGTTAACGACTTTGGAATAGTCGGGACCTTTCCCTAATAATAATAAATGAAGATTAGGATTGTCAGAATGTATAATTTCAAATGCTTTTATCATGGTGAAAGTACCATAATTTTTAGCTAGACTACCTAAAAAAACGAAAAAGTATTGGCCTTTATCTTTTCTAATAGGTAAATGTGCAGTGTTTTCATTAATATTACATATACTTTTTGAATAAGCATAGGGAAAATAAAGCATCGGACAATTAAAACGGAATATTTTGTGGCTTCTTTTTTGGAAGACTGTCTGTAAGTATTGACTAGCATTTAATATGCCATCCGCATATATTATAGAATAATATTCTAATATATATGATTTTATTCGACTCCGTAAACTAGAATCTTTAATATAGGATGGTAGTTCTGAATGTTCTAATAACTTAATACATGAGCTTTTTACTTTTACAATGTTTCTAAAAACAAAGGCGCAAATATAAATAAAATTAGGGTTTAATTTCTTTTTAATATTTTATTTTTAGCTTTTCTTTCTTCCTGTGCAGAGCATTTGGGGAAATATTTTATGCTTATATCTGAATTGCATTCTAAGCTGGCCCTATGGCGGTTTTCTAAACAATCTTCCATGATAATAGAGACTTTCCAACCCAATGTTTGTAGATGGTTGGCCATACCAAGAGCTCTCTTAGCTGTAGCTATGTCTTTGATGTCTCCTGTAGTAATAAAGGTGATTTTTTGCATATTTTTTATGGATTCTTTTGAATACAAAATATTTTTGATATGTGATTAGAATGAAGGCCATTTCAATGGGTACTACGTATCTAAATGCTGATTGGGGAGAGAAAAGCATGGTCCATATAAAATCTATTAGAAATGCAACTGTAACGTAAGTATAAGCATCGTTTGTTTTTAATGTTTTTTTTGCCATGTATATTATATAGATAAATATCAGCATCATAGTGAATAAAGCAAATATACCATTCATCATTCCTATACCGATTAGTACGGAGTGAGATGGTATTTCGTCATATAATATATTGTAAATATTATATTTCCCATTGTTTATTTTAGCTTGTAATTTATGATATTTCATACCTGGGTCCTTAGGCCAAGCTCCCCAACCAGTCCATGGCTTATCTGTAAATGCTTGATATCCGACAAAAACCTCAGATCTTCCCATCATTAGTAAATTAATAGGATTATATGGATTTTCTGCTCTAAATAGTTGCTCTGAATTCCCTGATCGAATCTTCCCTTCCAATACTTGATTAACGTAAAAGCAATATGAAGTGTAGATGGAGACGCTTGCTATAATCAAAACGATTTTGAAATTAGCAAAATGAAGCTGTTGTGATGCTCTTTTTATATAGCTTAACAGACCTGTCATGAAAATAATTCCTCCTCCGCTTCTTGCACCTAATATGATAAGGAGAATACCCAGAGTAATAGCTATGTATTCTGTTTTCCATTTTTGTGTTGTAGAGGCTAGAAAAATTAAAGAATAGGACAGAATAGGGACTAATGTGAATTTTAATAATGCGATAAAAGCACTGTCTTCAATGTTTATACTTTCTATATCTTTTCCGAAAATAATAAATCTCAATATTAATCCTAGTAAAGCGAAAGAAATGAGTGAACGGCTTTTTTTTAAATATGTATATAAAAATATAATATGTAAATAAGACAATATATTTATAGCAATTCCTTTAGCGGCACTATTGAAGTTGTTATCAATGGCTATTTCGGTAATAATTTGTATTACAATTAAAAGAGTGTATAAGATAGTAAATCTACCTATTTCTTTATTCTTTCTGAAATTTATTTTTTTTATATAGAAGAAAGATGTGGCAATAAGAAATATTTCACTAATAGATATTTCTCCTATTAAATTGAATTTTATACCATATCCTAATTCAAATAATATAAGTATAATCTTGTTTATCATATTATTTTTTGCAGAAAATCATTGTATCTTTTACTGTATGCTTGTGTGCTGAAAATATTATTTATATTTTCTATTGTGGTACGCATTCCTTTCTGTTTATCTGCTAATATTAAAGCTTCTTTTATACATTTACACAGAGAATCTAAGTTATATGGATCAAAAACTTTTATCCATTCACTATTTGTCATATCTTTTAAAGTTTCTCCTCCTGTAAATTTTGAACAAACTAAAGGCAATCCGGATGCAATAGCTTGAAGTTGTACCATCGCTAAGCCTTCTTGCCTAGATGAAAGAACTGATATTTTAGCTTTTTCAAAATAATGGGTGATTTCAGATTGTTCTACACATCCGATATCTGTGAAATTGCTTTCTTTTGGAAATGGCATACTGCAAGATCCAATATGTAATAGTCTTAATTTTAAATGTTTGCAAGCTTCGGCTAACAGATCA
Organism: Phocaeicola sartorii JCM 17136 = DSM 21941; assembly: GCF_000614185.1. GTDB lineage: Bacteria > Bacteroidota > Bacteroidia > Bacteroidales > Bacteroidaceae > Phocaeicola > Phocaeicola sartorii. The sequence continues at coordinate 54,559 of NZ_BAKM01000002.1, forward strand.
CAGCCTTTCATCCAACTCCAATTGCCTACCATGATTATATCGTAATTGTCATTGTTGTTTAGCTTTGTTGGGGGGAAAAGAGAAAGGTCAACACCATATGGATTTATAAAAAGCCTATTAGGAGATACGCCATATTTAATAAATGTATCAAAAACAGAAGATGAAGCGATTGAAATGTAATCTACGAATTCGTACATTTCTATTTCTCTTTTAATGGCATAGTCAGATACCAATGAATAATATGGATTGTTTTTAGTACTATTCCTACTTATATTTTGTTCATCGTAGATTTTTTTTAATTCTAAAGTATGTACACTGCCCCTTTCTAATATCGTAATCGCTTTGTATTTGTTTTTAGCTTTTTTAAAAGCAAAATTGTAGATACTACTCATTGCTATAAAGACATCACACTTTTTCATAAATAATCCAATTAGATGGTCAAGGACAAACCATTCTAATTTCATTGACCAAACAGAGCGATTTGATAATTTTATACATGCTAATACTGGCAGCATTAGCCAAAAAAAGTGAATAAGAGCATTTTTTTTTCAAACCAAATGTTTGTAATCGTTTTGTTGGAACATATGAATAGAATCTAACAGTATGTCCTTGTTTTTCTAGTTCTCGTGCTAAATCACAAATGTGAAATCTTCCAGAAGCTGCTATGTTAATAATCATAATCTTTTGTGTATTAAAAAATATTTAAAACCCGCTAGCGGAATTAAATCAGCGCATATTTAATTCTGCCAATCGGTTTTTTATTTTGTTTGTTAATATATTGTAGGATAAACAATGTGTTGATTTTCATGATGATATGAGTGGATAATTCTTTTGTATCCTTTGCATAGTTCCGAACAGCCATGAATTGATCACAAAGTTGTGAAAAAAGTGTCTCAATCTTTTTTATCAGATGAAGTGGCCCAAGGGTTGATATTATAACTTTTATTTTTTGCATGATATTATTAAATTAATTATACTAATATTCATTCACCAAACAACAGCAGGCTCAAAGTCTTGTTCTTATTTAGAAATTTATAAATCATGACTGACAGAAAAATATCTATTGCAGTAAAGCATATTAGTGTGATTAGATTGTTTGTGCTAATATGTAATATCCCATTTATTATTAGAAGTTTCTGATGCAAAACATAAACAGGTAATGTTATTATGCCTATCTTCGCAATTAAAATAGTAATATTTTTAATATTTTGTAAATAGCTTGTTAACCATATAATACAAATGCTTCCACTCAATCCTGCTATAAAACGTATAAAAGCTGATGAATGATAGTCTGTTGTAAAAATGCTATCAGGCATTCGATACATTGAATGTTCAAATGTATAGACTTTCATTGTAGCTATGAATATCAATAAAAATAAAACTCCTATCTTATAAGAACATTTACTCCAATCGTATTTCCTTAGTGCTATTGCGGTAACAAAAAAAGGCATAAGATATTTTAGTTCACGCATCATCCATAATTGGGGAGCGACATAAATCATCAAATAAACACATCCCCAAGCAATATATTTATATTTGGAATAAAATCGTTCTATCACTGCACCTGTTATCTGCAAAATAAATAATAGAGTAAGATACCATGCTCCTGTTAATATTAAATCGATAAAGTATTTAAAATCGAGATGCTGTGAGCTAAATAATTTGCCCCCCCCCTATTAGAAAACAGGAAAATAGTCCCCATATCAAACTTGGCAAGTATAGATGTATAAAGCGTTTCTTTATAAAGTGTGTCATATCTGTTTTTTGAACACTCGGATAAAAAAAAATATCCACTTATAAGCATAAATAATGGCATATGAAATGCATATATAGTTTTCCCTATACTCGAGGATTCCCAGTCTGAGTTGAATGTTTGTAAAACATGTCCATACGCAACTAGAATTATTGCTATTCCTTTGAGGAGATCAAAATATATGTTTCTGGATTTAGTATTAGTGACTTTCATTATCTATGATATTTGTCTGATTACTCGTAAACTTTATAGTATACTTTAGCTATGATTTTTTATTTTCTCTGACAGGATATGATAATCATTGCGAAACCTGAATAAATCCGTTATTTTCATTCCTAACAATTTGCAAGAATCAGGAAGTATATATATAGCCATCGCTGTTTCAAAAAGAGTGGTTGCCAATGCTGCTCCATTGAAGCCCCATGCTTTAGATGCAGTGTAACAAACTAATATCGTGAGACATGCCATTGATGTACTGGCTATGGCAAAATGTTTAGGCTGGTTGGTCATTCGATAAGATACGACGCTAGTCCACCAAACTGCATTCATAAATACCCCTATCATGAAAATATTCCACGCAGTCTTATCTACAGACAGTGCATTCTGTGTCCACCAGTTGTATAAGTCCAACCCGATGATACAAAGGATACAGGCACCAATAAAACCGATTATAATAGAAATATCAACAGCTATGCGGAATAGCTTTTGAACCAAGGGCAGATTACCGCGCCCGTATTCAAATTGGAGATCTGGAAAAATCGCAGCATTAATAATGCTGAATATTTGATTCACTGAACGACATACTGTACGTACTGTATTGAATACAGCAACGGCCTCTGCACCTAGTATAATACGGACTACAAATGTAGTACCTTGAAAATAGATGCTTTGCCAGACTGGTGTGGCCAAATATCCTATACCTTTGGTTGTAATCATTTGAATATCATTGCGTTTTACTTTTCCTTTCAAACCATCAAAAGAAATCATCTTTCGTCCTATGATCCAATATAGTGCAGTATAACATATAGCAATTAATAGATGAGATAGAGCAAAACCGACAATGCCGCAGCCTGCATGTAAAATAATAATGCTGACAATAATATTCAATAAGTTATTTCCTGATCCTAAGAAACTTCCAGTAGCAGCTTTGCGTGCACCTCTATAAAAGCCTTCTGCTAACTGTGTATAAAATAAGATCAGTTTAGACGCCATCATCATGGTTACAGCCATTATCGCATCACTTGCAGCAATGACTGATTTGGAGAACCAGCCGGCATAGTCACCTATCATGATAATGGAAGCTGTCAGTATAGTCCCTAACAATACGGTGGACGTAATAACCCAAAAACCACTTTTATATAGATTAACAGCTTGTTGTTTGTTGTCCGATGCGTAAGCTAAAACAAAACTATTACATACGGCAGAGCCAAAACCTAAATCAGAAAAAGCCAATATGCTGGGAACAATGCTTAAGGTGAGCCATTCGCCATAATATTCTGCTCCCCATGTGGTAAGAAAAAAAGGAACTAACAGAAGTTGGTCAAATATGCGTATTATTTTTTGAGCGATATTGGCAAGGCCGTTGTTTATGATACCTTTGGTTATTCCCATATTATATCTTACATCTTAAACATTCAAGTGCAAAGAGTGTTTTAGGACCTTTTACTCCGAATAGTTTGTAAAGTACATACATTAATTTGCTTCGAAAATCATTATGACATGGATGTGCCAGTTGGCCACCATCTTTACCTATAGCCTGTTCTAGTGATTCAAGTTCTATGCACGAACCATTTTCTTTAAAAAGTTCTTTAAAGTGCTGTGATTTATCAGTATTAAATAACACCAAGGAAGATCCTTTTTCTACATTTATTGGCAATTGGGCATTCTTATTATTCCAAAAATCTCCTATTGTAAAATCTGCTGGGCGCTGTCCACCGGCGAAACGGCAACGATAACAACTGTCTCGATAACATTTTCCCCATAAAAAATAAGTCATATAATAATCCTTGTTATAAAAGCCTACAAGGACTTTGGAGCTATCTTCTTTATCACGTTTATATTCCGGCTTATATCTAAATCGGAATGTTGTGAAGTCTTGTTTCTTCTGGGATAACAGGTCTATTACGTATGCTTTGAAATATGGTTGGCTTGGTACTCCATGACATATTAAATCCATTGTTATGAGTTTATTATATTCATGTTGAAGGTAAGACTTTAAACCAGCTACGTGACATGGACAGCCACAAAACAGAACAATTCTGTTGGCTTTAAGGATTTTTTTTACTTTTCGGTAAATATCACCTACATAACTTTGTACGTATTTTGAACCATTTAATTTCTGCAACTCTTCAATGGAATCAATTCCGATGAAGCGGATATTATACTCATTGTCCATTGTGCATCCAAAAACCATTCCTCCTTGATTGATAACATAACGAGCCATTACACCAAAAGCACCTCCACTACTTGCTTGAGCAAGATACTTTTGATTTCGTTCTACAAATACCATTGAATAGGGGAAGTGAAAAGTAGTACGTGCTTTATTTGAAGGGCAGACTTTAGAGCATAGTTTACAATCTACGCATTTGTTTGCGTCTATTTGAGGATAAAGGAATCCTCTCCAATCTGCTTTCATTGTAATCGCATCGTGAGGACAAATATTAAAACAGGCTTCGCAACCGCTGCAATCCTTTCTTCTACAAATATCAATAGCTTTCATTTACTTAAAATAGTTGATTTAAGAACTTTTTACTTTCTGATAAACGTAGTTGAAAAATATTCTCTACATGATTATAATCTATTGGCTTAAGGATTTCGTCATTTAAACTTTGTCCCCATGGAATATATCGGTGAGTTATTCCATAAGTTGATAGTTGTTCAGTATAACGCTGGTTTATATCAGCTGATTTACTTAGTTGTTTTCGTTCAAATACAAACAAATTGCGATGAAATAATATAGAAAATATGGTACAATGAAATGAACTTGTAAAAACAGCTGCTGCATTTGAAATAAGACCTAGAAACTCGGATGGATCTGGACATATAATTATATCATTTTTCATAGTCCATGAATAACCAAACATAGCCATTACTACAATTCTTAAATTTTTTTCTTTAGCATATTTTCGGACTACTTCTTCTTGATGTTTTGTGTTTGGGGCGAAATAGCATAATAGGTAGCTTCCTGCTTCGATACCTTCTGGAAGTTTTGCCATTTTTAGATATTCTTCGCGAGGAATCAACATAGATGGATCAAGTAGGTGTTTGGCTTTAATATGAGGTAATTCTTCATTTAAAATGTCACAAAGTAATTTTTCTCGAACCGCAACTAAATTGAAATCTTTGACATAAGTTTTATACGCTTTGCGTTGTGTAGGTAGTACAGAACCTACTCCTACACTTGGACCGAATGCGGCTTTTATTTTACCTGGTTTGACGTAATCCAAAAAATATCTGCGATTTAACATTGTTGCATTCCAAACTTGGTCACTGCCTACAATAAAAGCATCAAATTTATCATTTAATTTATCAAAGTCCGCTTGCGTTGTAATTCGGTTGGTAAATAGAATCATTTGCCAGAATTTTGATACCCGTTCATCTCTTTTTCGAATTTCGTTAGCAAACTGTTTAGTTAGAATAGCTTCTTCCTTTCTTTTCTTGTTTCTATTTATTTTGTTTTTTATTAATGGAATTAATTGAGTAAAATAGTACATAAAACCACGATTCAGTATGTCGTCTGGTTGATGGATATAATCTATTACTGTTACATCATGGTTTCTATTTTTTAGATAGTGGTAAAGGCCGTAACATTGGAAAAAAGTTCCGGCATTAGGACCTTCATGCCAAGTGGTAATTGCTATTTTCATATATTTCTAATTTCTTTTTTCCCAAGTTTTCCGATAGACTTCGTAATCCCCACCCAATAACGACTCCACTATAAGACTAGAGTGTACGCATTTCCTTTTCTTTAATTCTTTAGCCGGATTGCCACCGACCACAGACATAGGTTCCACATTCTTTACCACTACGCTTCCGCTTCCCGCTACCGCTCCATAGCCTATTTTCCTGCAACTAGGTAATACAAGAACATTGGTTGGAATCCAAGCGTAATCTTCAATAGTGATACCATAATTTTTATGTTCCCAGTCCGGTGAATCTATATTATGTGAGGTTGTGATTATTTCTGTGCCACTTCCTATGATTACATGGTTGCCTATTGTAATGGGTGAACGCATATCCAGTTTACCCGTTTGGATAGAGGTATGGCTACCCACAGACAAGTTACTGTTTACTTTTTTTGCCAGCTCCAAAGGCATAATGACACCTTCTCCGATGCTTGCTCCGCGTTTACGTGCAATTCTTCGTGCACGTGCATATTTAAAGTTTTGTTTCCAACGGATAATAAGGCCTAGCAGGTAGCGTAAACGGCTACGGTCTTGAACATTCCGTTCGTATAAAGTACGATTGTCTTGCATCTTTTTTGAATGATAAAATATGTTTGTTATATGACTATAATCTCATAAAGGTATCATTGTCCCATATTGTCGGTTTTTTCTTATTTCCCTATAAGCCATTGAGCTTTTGTATTTATAAATCGAATAATGGCAAATAATAATACCCACATAATACTCTGTTCGAGAAGCTTATACATAAGCTTGTTTTCAATGAACGGCATGATATAATGAGAGCAAAGTGAAATAAAAAACATGTGCATCATCAATATGACAAGTGTACTTTTCCCTATATATAATATGAATTGTTTGCTTTTTCCTTCTTGCTGAGAGAAAAAGTGGCACAGAGTTAAGATACCTGTTATTCCGATAAAAGCTATGATGATATAATATATCTCTGGATGGGGGATAGTGTTACTACTCAAATCCAGCGATTTTTTTGTGAAGAATACAGAAATGGCAGGAATCGCAAGTAAAATGATTATCCATCTTTTTTTGTGAACGGTGGTTATTTTCTTATTGATTGTATCTTTTAATAAATGCCCTGTACCATAAAAAAATATGGCTATGAATACGCTGCAAATATTGTAAGGTAATACTATGTCTTTATGATGGAGAAAGCCGCTAACGCAGAGGCATCCAATCATCAGCAATATTTTTCCTTTCAGATTGGTTGCTGTTCTATTGATAATGAAATAGAATAGTTCACTTAAGAAAAGAATAAATATAAACCAATAAGCATTGGGTAACTTATATGTTAAGCTTTTTAGAGGATAGTAATCGGGCATGAGCAATGCTGATAACACAAGCATAATACAAGTAAAATATAGGCATGGTAGCAGTAATGTCCGAATCCTTTTTTTAAAGAAAGGTGTAAATTTGGGGTATCGTGAATCGTTGAAGCATAGTCCTGATAACAGGAAAAATAAGGGCATATGGAATGAGCTGATATAATGTCCTGTTATCCCGTGACCATTGATACTGTGACCGATTACAACTAAAATAATACCAATACCTTTGGCTAGGTCGATATATTCTAATCTTTGTGGACTTTGAGTTGAATTTTTCATGCTACTTTTTTTATTCCAATCTATGTAACACTTCTTCCAAATCAACATCTTCAATATCCAAATAGCTACCCTCTTTTTGAAAGTTCAATGTGACTTTGATGTTTGCGGAAGATTTAATGTCTTTTGTACTCCATACATCTCCATACCAGCAATGATCCTCACTATCATAATATCCATAATCCAAGTCTTGATGGCGTACTTTTACTTGAAATTCTACTGTCGGGTAGATTTCCACTGATAAGAACTCTTCTGTATTCTCTATTATGTAATATTGGGATGGGTTTGCGGATACTTCACATGCTGTAATATCTATATCCGAAATATCGGAGAACCCACAAATGGGGGCGTATAGACTTTCATCATCAAGAGTTTTAAGAATGCTATCCTCCCAATCTTTTGTCCAAAGAGGAATCATACTTTCTAATTGTGATTCTAAAGAAGTCAGTTCCGTATCTTCAGCCAATTTTTGACTTACGTATGCTTTGTATTCTATTACTTTTAGGTAGGGACTGTTGTATTTCTTCATATCACCGTCTTGTGATAGAACGATGATTTGTGGAAGTTTGTTTTTTTTACAATATGTTTCGAGAGCTAAAAGTGCGAAAGCATCAGGAAATTCATCTTTCTTTTTCCCCTCACCAAAGGGCTTTTCTTTGCTAAAGTATTTACCAAATATAATATCTACATCTGTGCAATAATCGTAGCCTAATATGTAGGTGTTGGAATGAGTGAGGAATGCTTCTAATGATGTGGAAGCTATCTTGTCCATTTCTTTTTTGGAACTTGTATTGCAATATTGGTCGTATCTTTCGTCATGTTTCAATACACAGTTTCCCTTGTCTGTTACTGCATTAAAGGCATGTCGCATATCTGTTTGGATATGATGCGCTATTTCTTTTTTGATGATTTCCGGCATCAAAATGTTGATACGTGATTTGGCTGCCAGATTACATAAGGTTGTTATCCGGTTTTTCTTCAAAAAGTAGTGCTCGGATATAAAAACGTTTGTATCAATAAAAATTATATCTTTTCCCATATAGCATCTTATTTATATCTTCGACAGAACATCCCGTCTCATCCGCGATTCTTTTTATCACTTCCGGCATTTTGTCCGTAACCGTAGGAGGCATTATAAGCTGGTTGAATTCTTTTTCAAAATATTCAAAGTCAGGTGATGACCATGATTTTTGAAAATCCAATACTCCTTTTCTTCCCTCCGTAGTATCAGCCGGATAAATGTTGATATCTTCATTGTTTTTCACTTTTACCAATACAGTCCTGACGGAATCATCCGGTTGGGGGAGATGCAAAAGCATGGCATAGTCATAGATTGACTTTCTGCTGATAAAATAACGGTTCTTTTCTTCCATGTGTAAGTAGTAAGCGCTAACTGTCTTTTATTTATATATATTAATTATCGGTTATTTACCGTCAAGAATGATTTCAATTTTAACATTAACGATTGCTTTTTATACTAGAAATGCCTTAGGAGCGTATGTTGACTTATATCAGAATCCTCATCATTCATCTTCTCCCCTTAGTGATTCTTCTTTTTTGTAATTCCCGGCAGGACTATAGTAATAAGATGTTCTTTTTATAGTAACACTATTAGTTTGGTATAATTCTTCTCTATATTTATGGTCAACCGGATATTTGATAGAAAGCAATGGATATTCGGTAATTTTCACCACTCGGGAACCATTTATTATACTGTCGCGTTTTAAAGTTCCTTGGGTAAAGTTTCCTGTATAAGTTTTTTTTAATAGAGAATCGACAAAGATGCCTTCTCCTTCAAAATACCCCTTGCTCAAGTTACCTGAGTATGATGATCCGTTTTTCAGCTTGAGGAAGTTGTAACCTGAAAGTGGAGTGTTATTATTGTCTTTGAATCCATTGAATGTCTCATCTATATCGTAACCGTAAACGTATGAGGGCATTTCCACTTCAACTACGGTGTGAAAAATTATTTGTCCGTCTTTTCTTATCGGATCGTCTTTTGTATACCGTGCTATCCAAAAAATCTTCTCTTGTTTTTTCTGTATTTCGTAGCTTCGGCAATAAAAGTGACATTTTTTCGATGAATATATGTCTTCATATTTATAATAGCCGATTCGGAGAATCGAATTTTCTTTATTTATATCGGAGTTTCTTATGAGTATTTTGTTACGGATGAAATTTAAGTCATAAAAATATTCTCGGTCTCTCTTTTCTTGTTTGTCTATAAAAACGACAAGTGGTGAGATGTTTGGAATAAAGTCCGGTTCTAATACATCAATCTTAAACTCAATTCCATTTCTTGTGGTTTGTGGCTGATGTATTTTGATAAAATTGGAATCAGTTTCCATAATGGTATAACTAGACGATTGGCGGTTGAATTTGTAATCATTGGGAAATAGGGCATGATATTTGTTTTGACGGATGAAATATCCGGCTATAACACCCAATGTAAAGATAATGATAATAATAATAATATAGCTTCTTCTCTGTCTCATTTTTTTGTGTGTTAATAAAAAGTTTTTGAATAGAATATGAGGGGCTTCGCTTGGTATAGGTCTTCTTTTCTGAAGTATCCTACTTCAATATGACAGGAAGGATATGTTTTTATCTTTATCTTGTTTTTGCCGAAATGAAGGAGATGTCGGGATCTGGATATGATTTCTTTTTTGTGACCGGTTCCTTTTAATATGATAATTTGTAATGGAGACAATTCTTCCAGTAATTTTTTATTCTTTACCATTGCTTCCAGTTCTACAGTTCCATTTTTCTCTTTTCGTTTGATGATCTCTATCTTTGCAGGATTTATGGATGCGCTGGAATACGGAAAAATTTGCAAGGAAAACGGATCGTTGATTAATCTGTTTTCTTTATAGAAGCCATATCCTGTCAGGATGCCGCAAAAGAAGGCTGTCACTCCGATAATTCCCCCCAATATTATTGCTTTACAATATGTTATTTTTGTATATTTCATGAATTGTAAATGCTTTGAATATAGAAGTATGTCAATCTGATGACAAGGGTTATGATGCCGGAAATACACAAGGTGATAAGGGTCGTCAGAATGAATACCCTTGATTCCTGTAAAGGAGCGTAGGAGATGAAGTTGACAATGGTGCTGATTCCGTTTTGATTGATTTTCTCCCACGATGTAGACTTGGCATATCTTATTTCCGAAAATGTATTATCTTCTGGCAGAGGATGTGTATTTGTCAGTTCCACTGGAATCCCGAATTTGATGTCAATGGATTTACATAGGTCTTTTATGAACGTTCCATTGAATTTTAGTCTCAGACATATTTTTGACATATCATAAGGAGCCCATATATTTAGTGGATAGGAAAGGTGCATTTCGTTACAAATCTCAAAATAATCTTTGTATTGGTTTACTTTTTCACGATAAAGAGTATATTCTAAATCTATGAATTGAGACATATCTTGTGAGATTGTCGGATCTGTGCTTTCTATTTTGTCATAGTGCCATATTGATGTTCCATATTGTTTGTTTTTCGTCAATATTGATTTTTTCTTGATTGGGGTTTTGATATTATTTTCAAATGTAATTTTTTGTTTTGTATATCCGTAAACGCCTTCCAGTATCCATTGGTCTGATAAGTAAAATTTGTATGGCTGGCTCTCCATTATTTTATTTCCTCGAACTCCGTAGGTGAATCTTAGATTCAAATAGTTGTCGGGTGGAATAACTTCTTTTTCAGGTGATTTTTTTTTCTTTCCTGTCTTGTGTTTTTCCATATACTGGGGAAGATGAATTCTATACCCATCGAATCTATCCGTATGTTATCAGATTTTTCCAACTCTATAGTATAATGCCACTCTGGGGTGCGTGTGATCTTTTTGTAAAGGTGAAAAGTCTGAATACAAATTCCTGATAATATAGCTATTCCAATTCCGTATTTCCATATTCTGTGTAACAGTATGCGTTTTACGACAAGGTGTATGAATGCTCTTATTCTATGTTTTATGTTTACATCTTTTACGCGATTCATTTTGTGTTTTCTGAAAGTCGGGATATGAGAGTTTCCGAGTAATCGGAGGCTTATTTATTGGGCTTTAAACAATGAATCGTGTTTGTTGTTCCTTAAATCATCAATAATGAGTTGTACACAACTTATCAATTCCGGTAAGTGCTTTTTGATAATATTGAAAATTTGTTGTGGGTCAACATTTCCATATTCATGTGATATAATATTTCTACATCCAAATACACCTCTCCAATACACCTGTGGATAATGGCAAAGTAGTTGGGAGGCAGTCCAATCGTCTACCTTTTTGGCTGTCTCACCTATAACCTGTACAAGCATACAGGCGGCATCAAACTTTTCCATTCTTTCAGGAGAGGACAAAAAATCGTGAACATTGACAATAGACCGATTACGTTCTATTACTAATTGCGATTTTTCAATCATCAACTCTAAATATTCTATTACTATATTTTTAGATGTAGATCGCATCTTTCAGAATATTTTGTTTGAAAGAATTTCGTAATGAATCTCTGAAATTGACTATGTCAATCTTGAAATGGATCAGTTGTTCCAATTCTTCTTTGATTTTTTCTAAAGTGAAGAAGTCTGGTTCTTGCAGGGTGACAAAGACATCCAAATCACTTGCTTCATCTTGTTGGTTTCTGGCAAATGATCCGAATATACCTAAAGACTTGATTCCGTATTTGTGGGCGGACTCTTGCTTGAATCTTTTTAGTATATGAATGATTTCCGTTGTACTTTTCATGTCTGCTTGAATTATTCAAGAACCTAATTTTTGCAAAGCTACAAATTCCCCTTCACATTTCCTAGCGTCCGCCTTGCTTATTTCCTGGTGCGTTTGCTTCTTCCCGGTAACTTCGCTTCGAAGTTCGTGTTCCGGAAAAGGAAAAGAAGCGTTGGGAAGAATAGTCTGTATCAACAGATTAAGCGTGTCCGTTGTCATTGAAGACGTTTTTCAATTTATTGTAAATACCAAATAGTATATCTGTTTTGGAAAACAGTTCATTCAAAATGCCGGCAACATCTGTTTCAAGTAAGGGATAATCGTGTGAAATCTCATTTCTCAGCTCCCGTATATAAGTCCATTCATCGGCACTTGGAATAATAAGATAACGTTCCAGACGATTCAGAATGTCACGCATAGGAAGTGCTTTGATGTCTTCGTCCAGGTATTCCAAGATGTAGCGGAATATTTTTGCCCCCATGGCGTCCTGCAATTTGGAAAAGCGGAATATGAATTGGTCTATGCAGCGGACTTGTTCTGCATTCAGATTGGAATAGCAATCCGCAGACATGGGAATACTGACTCCTAATCCTTCAAGAGCCTCGTTGATACGAAGGATATGCTTGTCGCATACCTCAAATTCCCGTTCCAGGCGTTCTGTTATTTCTTTTTTCTTCTCTGTCATGTCAGCTGTATTCCGTTTTTTAAAGCTTCCTGCACTACCGGTGAGTCCTCATGATCACCGATGATATCAATCTTTTGGTCGCCCAAAAGCATCTTCAGGCGTGCGACCATGCGGATGCGTGCCAATACGCCTTTCTTTTCTCCTGTGCTGCGGATTAATAAATCAATGTCTCCTCCGCGCTTTTCGTCATCCAGACGGGAACCGAAGAGGTACACTTTCACGGTTTCACCATAAATTTCTTTGGCTACTTGGATGATGGTCTGTATTTCTTTAGGTTGCAAACGCATGCATTTATTCTCCTTTCTCACCGCAAAGCTACAAATTCCCCTTCACATTTCCTAGCGTCCGCCTTGCTTATTTCACCTTCTCCACAAACCCCACCGGCATATCCACTCCCGCGCATCCCAGCAACTCCAGCCTCACCACCACCTTGGTCTTTCCGTTCATCTCCACCAGCTCCCCTTCAAATCCGGTCAGTGGTCCTTTCACCACCTTCACCCATTCGCCGGGCGACAGGGGGGAGGCGCATATCTCCACCGCCTCTTCGCTGTAGTCCAGCATAAATTTGAAACGTTCCATCTGTTCGTCCGGAATCACTGCCGGGGCATGCTCGCCGTGCAGCACCATATACCGGCTCACGGCCGACAGGGTGAGTACCTGCGAACGTTCCGCGGCATTCACGTGGACAAAAATCATCATGGGGATCACCACCCGTTCTATTTTCTTCTTCCGGTAAGTCCATTGGCGGATTTCTTCCTGTATGGGCAGAAAGTTCTCTATGTTCATTGCAGTCAGCCGCTCGGCTGTCTTCTTCTCGTGGTGGAGGCGGACATACGCCACTAGCCATTTTTTCATGTTCGGGGGAAGAGGGGGGTAATGTTAGATTGTTCTGATAAATGAAAGAAATGATGCCTTTATGGCACGCTACGCTGTTACCTGTGACATTCCTCAGGTAAGCTTGTGTTCATTTTTGATGCAAATATAGACAATATTTTACGATAACAAACTATTTGTTCTCAAAAAATGAAAAAAATAATGGGAATAACATTTTTATTTTTACTTTTGCAACTTTTTATTTTAATTGATATTAACATGATGGAAAAATTAAAATTTATGAGAAAAATCATGGCAGATTACAGTTCTTCTACGAACTGGAAAAGCTGATGGAGATTTATCGCCTGTCGGGAGTGGGATATACTGATGAGGAGATGAGGGTACTGAAACATATCTGCAAAGTTACCTTGGCGGATATAAATGAGTTTGAACGGAGGAAGGAGAAAGAGAAAAAGGAAAGGAAGAAAAGAGAGAAGGACCTGGGAAAAGGAAAGGAGAAAAGACAGGAGAAAGGAAAAGAGAAAAGAAAGGGCAAGGGAAAAGAGAAGGATACGGGAAAGCCTGAAGGATAAAAATACGTTAAATTCCGCACCTCCTCTTTTTTGTACACTTCCAATCTGTCAAATGTCTGGTTTACAGGTTTTTGTTTTTTGCAAGTGTACAATTTTAACTTTTGATGGCGTGGATTTGCACTGTAACTTTGCTCCCATTGTGGAAGGAAAATCCTTCCTTTTGATAATTTAAACCGATAAATAAATGGTTTATACCGATTTATGTTCTTTTTACTTCTCGGTGTTCGATGAACATTCCATAGAGATGAGTCTGGAAGATTTTGTGGGATACATACGCAGCGAGCGTTGGAAAGCGCAAACCGAAGACTATCAGCGGCTGATGGCCGAAGGCAAGGATGTGGAGGCCAAGAAGTTAAAGAGAAAATTAGCGGCGATGGTGATTGCAGGTCGTTGCAAAGGCAGACATGCCGAAAGAAATCTGGATCAGTGGAGTGGGGACAGTATGTTCGATGTGGATCATTCGCATGGCCGCATACCGGAATTCTGGCAGATTTTGAAAGGGGTCGGCTGGGTGAAGGCTGCCTGGCGCAGTGTCTCGCATGACGGGCTGAAGTTCGTGGTGCGTATCGAGGCGGAGAATGCCGACGAATATCGTCTGGCATACGCTGTCGTGGCATGGCATATAACTCAGATTCTGGCTTTTCCTTGCGACATGAGTTGCAAGAATCCCACCCGGCCCTGCTTCGCGTCATACGATCCGGAGGCTTTTTTCCGCCCGGGCACCGAAGTGTTTCCCTGGCGCCGGTTTGTGGCGGAGCACCCCGGAAAGGTGGAGGAGATTCTGAAAGAATTAAAGGTGAAGACTGGCGGAAGCGGACGAAGAACGGAGGGGGATTCTCTGAAAGAGGGAGCTTCCCCGACAGAGGCAGAGGTGTCCGGCCCCCGGACTCCGGCTTCGGGACTCCTCGTCACTTTCTTCAACGAGTTTTTGGCGCACAATCCTTTTATGGATGGCAAGAAGAACGAGTTCCTGCTGAAACTGGGACGCGTGGCCCGTTACAAGGGGCTGGATGAGCAGGAGTTGTCCCGACTGGAGGAACTGGCCGTGGAAAGACTGGCCGGCAAGGACTGTGCCGCCACGGACATCCCTCCGCGCATCGACTCCGGATACCGTTATGCCGACGTGACTGCGCCCCCCGAAAAGCCGTTTTCCGGGGTCCACAAGGTCCAGGGTCCATCTAGGTGGTTATCTGGTCCCGGCAAGGATAGTGAAGACGCTGAGGAAGAGGCGTTTGAATCTAATAAATTGCGTCGTGAGGTTTCGTACCTGCCCGATGAGTTGTTCGACCGTCTGCCTGACTTCCTGAAGCGTGGCTTGGCGCATGTCCGCAATCGGCGTGAAAGGGATATTTTGTTGCTCTCCATGATTACCAACATCAGCGGTTGTCTGCCGGGGGTGAGGATGAACTATGGAGGGTTGCTTTATTCTGCCGACCTTTATCTGGTGGCTCTGGCCGGTTCGGGCAGGGGAAAGGGAGTGATGCAGCTGGCCGCTCTTCTGCCCGGAGCCATTCAGGAGTATTACGACGGGTTGAACAAGAAGGATGCCCGCGAGTATAAGCAGAAGCTGCTGAAGTGGAATCTGGAAGAACGGCTGGCCGTTCAGGAAAAACGGGTGCCCGATCTGGACAAATGCCCCGAACCGCCGGTGGAGCGTATCTTGAAGGTGTCTCCCAATATCTCGAAGAGTCAGCTGATACTGGCTCTGGAGGCAGGCGGACCTGTCGGTGTGGTGATGAACGCTCCCGAACTGGATATGGTGAGTTCGGCCATGTATCAGGAATGTGGGAAGCATGACGATGTGATGCGTGCCGCTTTCCAGCACGAGGAGGTGGGGTCTTATTTCAAAGTGGACCATCGGAGTATTGTCGTTCCTGATCCCCACTTCGCGCTATGCGCCTCGGGCACTCCGGCACAGTTGCATAAGTTCATCTCTTCCTTGGAGAATGGCATGTACAGCCGTGTGGCTTTCTATGTAGGGCAGGCTTCCTGGGAGTATAGGTCGGCCAATCCCGGCAAAGGCCGGCTGGATATGCGTGCTTATTTCAAGGAGATGAGCCGGGAGTTGCTTCGTATGTTCATTTTCCTTTCGGGATCGCCCACCGAGGTAGTGTTCACTGAAGAGCAATGGAAGGAACATGAGGAATGCTTCCGCACATACCTCAGAGAGGTGGTGGCGGAGGACGATGATTCTCCGGGGGCCATTGTGCTGCGTCACGGACTGATAGCGTCGCGTGTGGCCATGGTACTGACAGCGTTGCGCAAGTGTGAGCCACAATGGAATACTTCGGAATGGACTTGTTCGGGCGAGGATTTCCGTACAGCGATGCAGATTACGGGGGTGTTGCTGAATCACAGCCTGTTGCTTTCCACTTCTATGGATGATTCCGCCAAAGCGCTGAAGCCGCTGAGCGAGTTTTTCAAGGTGCGTCCCGTCTTGCGAAGTCTGCACCGTGAATTTACTTATTCGGAGTGGGTGGCGGCTGCCATAGAGCTGGGGATATCCCGTTCATCGGCCAAACGCTATTTATCGCGTTTGGTAGAGTGTCATCTGGTTGAAAAAGAGGGTGCTAAATATCGGAAAACAGGCCGTTCGGGGGCCAGATAACCACCTAGATGGACCTGGACCTTTGGACCTTGGGGGTAAGTGAAAAAGTCCCTGTTACCTTTAATGGCAGCAGGGACTTTTGGGTATAAAACACCTCTTTCCTGAAAACAACAGGAGCTTTTCCGGAAACAACAAAGTCTTTGAAAAAAACAACAAGGTCTTTGAAAAAAAGAACAGGAGCTTTTTTGAAAAGAACAAGACCTTTTCTGAGAACAACAAGGTCTTTTTGAATGAACAGTTATTTCTAGGGTTCTCCCAGATGTTTCACGATGATGGCCACTTCGTGTTTCAGAAAACTGTGGCGGTATTTGTTGTAGCCGGCCTCATTCAATTCCTTCTGCAGCGGCATATTCCTCTGCATCCAGCGATACAGGGTTTGCAAGGCTGCCGCGGCGGTTCGTCCGGGGCTGTATAGTTCTGCCAGTTCCGCTTTGTCGTACGCTTTGATAATAAATGCTTTTTCTTCTTGAATCATGTCTTTTCTTTCTTTTGATTGTACTGTAAAGATAAGGAAAATATACCTGTTCTCCTATTTTATATGTAAGTAATTCTCGACATTTTTCTACATTTCCCTACGAGGTTCTACGATGCTCCTCAAATGCCGACAGTATGCTTCCGGCTTGTGGTATCTTTGTGGTGTAATCAATTTTTTAATTATTCATTCTAAATTCAAACAAAATGGCAAGAACAGTTTCTTACTCGGTGGTAAAGCGTAACAATCCGTTTGATCAGGATGCGGCGCCTAAGTTTTATGCACAGGCTCAGTCCAACGGGCATGTGGAGATTCGCGAAATGGCGGATCGTATTCAGAAAACCTGTACGGTGACGCGTGCGGATGTGATGGCGGTGCTTGTGGCTTTGGAAGATGTGATTATGGAGGCGCTGGAAGGGGGCGAGATTGTGCGGCTTGCCGATCTGGGCACTTTCCAGATAGGTCTGAGCGGCATCGGCGCGGATGCGGAGGATACGTATGATGTGGCAATGATCCGGAAAGCGCGTATCAATTTCCGTCCGGGTATTGCGCTGCGTGGCATTCTGGCAGCGCTGAAATACACCAAGGTGGATAAGTTGCCGGTAAAGGCGAAAGAGGAGCAAAAGCCTGCCTGAGTGTAGGACGGACAGATGTTTAATTTTTTAAAAAGAACGCTAAGATGAAAGGTAAATCTATTTGGAGTACTATCTTGAAGGTAGTGATTGCAGTGGCTACGGCCATTGCGGGTGTGGTAGGAGTAAGCTCTTGTGTAGGAGGATGAGGGCGGTTGATCTGATAGTTGTCCACTGTTCCGCCACAAGGGCGGACAGGGACTTCACCGAACACGATCTGGAGGTGTGCCACCGCCGGCGGGGGATGAACGGGCCCGGATATCATTTCTATATCCGTAAGAACGGGGATATAAAAATGACCCGTCCTGTCGAGAAAGTCGGAGCGCATGCGCGCGGATACAATGCGCGGAGCATCGGAATCTGTTATGAAGGGGGGATCAGTCAGAGCGGTCGCCCGGCAGATACGCGGACGGTGTGGCAGAAACATTCGCTGCGTGTGCTGGTCAGGGTGCTGCTGGCGGATTATCCCGGTTGCAGGGTCTGTGGTCACCGGGATTTGAGCCCGGATGCGGACGGAAATGGCGAGATAGAGCCTGAAGAGTGGGTGAAGCAGTGTCCCTGCTTTGATGTGTCGAAAGAAATGTATAGTAAATAATACTTATACATAAATGCATGACAAGACTGGTTCTTTTCTGTTATTGTTAAAATATTAACATTTTAGGAAGAGAATCAGTCTTGTCTTATTATGTAATGAATAATGAATTTATTTTTTATTTACATTTCCCGCACCGTATCCATAGCCGTAGCCATATTTTTTTCCATAGCCGTAATACTTGCCATACTTGCCGTATCCATAATAATATCCGTACTTCTTTTTCTTCATGTCCAGTCCGTTGATGACGGTACACAAGTTGGGCAGTTTTTTCTGTTCGCTCAGCTCGTTTATCAAGGTATAATCGGCTTTATGGGTATAGTCTGCCCGGCATACGTAGATGCTGACATGGGCCACCCGGGCAATCAGCTGGGTGTCGGTCACCATGCCGATGGGGGCGGTGTCCAGAATGACATAGTCAAAGTGTTCCTTCAGTATTCCGATGGCCTGGGGCAGGGAATCGCGTGCCACCAGTTCGGTCGGGTTGGGCGGGATAGGGCCTCCGGGCAGAATGTACAGGTGGGGGTTGATCGTGGAAACCTGTACCAGCGACATCAGGTCGGTATGTTCCGGATCGGCCAGAAACTGGCTGATGCCTTGTTCCTTGTGCGACAGCAGGAAAGCCTTGTTCAGTCCCGGCTTGCGGATATCCAGCCCCACGATCACGATTTTCTTTCCCAGCAAGGCCAGACTCGCCGCCAGGTTGGAGGCGGTGAAGGTTTTGCCTTCTCCCGTAGTGTGGAGGTGAGCAGGATCACTTTCTCGTCATGCTTCATCATATAAAGCACATTGGTACGTATATTACGGAAGGTTTCGGCCATCAGGTCGTTTTGGTTTTCCTGTACCACGATGGCTCCCTTCGAGGGCTTGTCTTCGGAAAGCGGTATGTCGCCGATGATGGGTAGGGAGGTGATTTTCTCTACATCGGCGCGTCCTTCTATCTTGTATTTAAAGAGTTCGATGATATAGATCACGGCCACCGGCAGGGCGATTCCCAGTATCAGTGCCACCAGATAGATCATCTTTCCTTTGGGCGATACGGGGATGGCGTCTGCCAGTGCTTCGTCTACCATGCGGGCGTTGTTGGCGGTGGATGCCAAGGTGATGGCGTTCTCCTCGCGCTTTTGCAGGAGCATCAGGTAAAGTCCCGCCTTGATTTCCTGCTGGCGCGAGATGCTCACCAGCTGGCGTTCCTGTCCCGGTGCGCTGGTGATGCGTCCGGCATATTTCCCAGCCTGGCGTTCCAGATCCGCCTGGGTGATGGACAGCCCTCTCTGCACGCTGTTGATGGTGGTCTGCACATTGCTGCGCATGGCGCGGATGCTGGCGTCCAGGTTGACCACCACCGGGTTGTTCTCCTGCGAGGAGCGGAGCAGGCGCTTGCGTTCCAGCAGCATTTCGTTGTAGCGGTTTATCAGCTCGGTCAGTCCGGTGTCCGTCAAGCCTACATTGACCGGGAGTACTTCGTAGGCGTGATCCGGATTGTTGGCGTAGTTGGCCAGGAATTGTACCAGACGGAGCTGGGTGCTGTTCTCGGCGCGTTTCTTTTCGTATTCCGAATTTTCACTCAGTGCCAGTTGGGCGTCGCTTTTCAGGTCGGTCAGTCCGGCATCGCGCTTGAAGGTTTCCAGTTCCTGTTCGGTGGTTCCCAGTTCGCCGTTGATGATTTTGATGCGCGCGTCAATGAATTCCGCGGTCTTGGTGGCCACTTCGTTCTTGTCGTCGTTGGCGTCACGGTTGTAGATTTCCACCAGTTTGTTGAGGAAGTCCATGCCGCGTTGCGTATGGGTGCTCTGCACGGTGATTTGTGCGATGGTGGTGGACTTGGAGGTAGGCTCTATGCTCAGCGCTCCCCGGTAACCGCCCGCCACGCTGCGGGGGGAGGAGACCGTGGCGATGATTTCCTGTGTGTTTTTTACGGTGGTGGAGTCCGTGGGGTTGAAACTGAAAGTTCCCGACGGGGTGGTGAGCAGGGCGGGCAGCTTGTCGAATTGCTTGCTGTATTCCTGTTCTCCTATCCGAATGGTCACATCCAGTTTGTTGCCTGGCTGCAAGGTCAGGTTTATGTGCGCCGGTGCAGGAAGTTTCTGGGCTTCCTCGGGGGTGATCCATACTTTGACCGGAGCGTTTTTGTAAAGCTCGATGTCGTGGAAACGGCCTTTTGCCGCATAGCTGATGTAGAGGTCGAGTTCTTCCACCACTTTCTTGATCAGCGTGCGCGATTGCAGGATTTCCACCTCATTGTCAAAGTTGCTGATGGAGGAATAGAATCCCAGATCCTCCAGGTCGGCCAGGCCGGTGCCCGTCTTGCTGCTTTTTTCGTTGTCCTTGATGATGACGGATGCCGAGATGTTGTACACCGGCGGGGTATAGCGCAGGTAGAGCCAGGCGCCTGCCATGCATAGCAGGATGCAGGCCGCGAACCAGGGCCAGTGGATGGCGTATTTGAAAAGAATCTCCTTGAAATCGGTCTTTTCTTCTTTCTCTTCCAGGTAGAGTTCGTCGTATAAATCTTCTTTCATAGGTTTGTTTATTTGGCAATGGTTACTATCAGGCTGACCAGTGAGACGAGGGTGCCCACTACCGAGAACCAGATGGTGGTGCTGTTGCTGATTCCCGCGTTTCTGGCCTTGGTCTTGTTGGGGGTGACATAAACCACATCGTTCTGCTGGAGGTAGTAGTAGGGGGACGAGATGATGTCGGCGCCATTCAGGTTCAGCGGGATGATCCGGCGGCTGCCTTGCGCGTCTTCGCGGATCAGTTTCACCTGGTCGCGCTGTCCGTATATGGTCATGTCTCCCGCCATGGCCAGTGCTCCATGATGTTTACTTTTTCATTGGTGATGGTGAAGGTGCCGGGGCTGGTTACTTCTCCCATCACGGAGATTTTGTAGTTGGCCATGCGTACATTCACGATGGGGGTTTCCTTGATATAGGCTTTCAGCTTCTCCTTGATCATGCTTTCCGCCTGACTTTTGGTGAGTCCTCCTATATGCAGTGTTCCCAGTACGGGGAAGTCGATGTCTCCGTTATTGTCCACCAGATACTGTTGCAGTGCTGGCTGGCTGGTCAGGCTCTTGCTGTTTGCCGTGATGGGGGTGGCTACCGTCAGGTTAAAGGGGATGGCGGCGTCGGGGTCGCTGGTATTTACTGTAATGGTCAGCAAATCTTTGGGCATGATGTGTGCGTCGTACAGGGGTGTCCGTTCAGGGGTTCTGTCCAGGTACTCGGATCCTTGCAGATAGGGCACCTCCTTGTAGGCGTTGCAGCTGCATAGCAGCAGTGTGGCTAGCACGAGTAGGGTACATTTCAGTCTTCTCATTTTGACTCTTGGTTATTTTTAGATTTTCAATTATTAATTCTTTTTTCAATAAGCTTTCTTGTCCTTCCGGAGCGCGTTTATCACGGTTTTGTACACGATGTACAGGTCGAGCAGGACGGACCAGTGCTCCATATACCATATATCGGCCTTCACACGTCCTTCCATGTCTTCCAGCTCCCGGGTCTCGCCACGGAATCCGGTCACTTGCGCCCAGCCTGTGATGCCGGGCTTGATGAAGTGGCGGACCATGTATTTATTGATGATGCGGGAGTATTCCTCCGTGTGTTTCAGCATGTGGGGGCGCGGGCCTACCACGGACATGTCTCCCAGCAGTACATTGATGAATTGCGGGAGTTCGTCGATGTTGGTGCGGCGCATGAAATCGCCGAACCGGGTCTTTCGGGGGTCGTTGAGGGTGGCCTGCAAGGTGTCCGAGTCCTTGTTTACTTTCATGGAGCGGAACTTGTAGCACCAGAATTCCTTGTTGTCCACTCCGTTGCGCTTCTGTCGGAAGAATATGGGGCCGGGGGAGGTGGTCTTGACGGCCACCGCTACTATAAGGAATAGGATGGGGAACAGCGTGCATAGGAAGAGCAGGGAGAAGACCACGTCAAATAGACGTTTTGCCAGTCTGTTCTCTATTTTTCCCAAAGGCTCTTTGCGGATACTGAGAATGGGGATGCTGCCCATCATTTCGAAATGCATGTGGTGGCGCAGATAGTTGCGCACATTGGGCACGCTGTAGAAATGGATCAGGTTGTTCTCGCAATAATTGATGACCGGCACGATGTATGCGCTCAATGCCGAAGGCAGGCAGCAGTAAAGCTGGTTCACTTTGTTGTGTGTCAGGTAGGCGATGACTTGTTCCGGCTTTCCCAGATAGGTGCAACTGGCGGGGAACTTGGCGTTGGGGTTCGTGTCGAAGTAGCCCAGTACCCGGTATCCGGAGGTGGAGTCGAAAGTCATTTCGTGGTAAAGTTCGGCTATGTTTTCTGTGCTTCCTAGATAGAGGACGGTACGGAAATTGCCGCCACGGCTTCTGTATAGCTGTATGATGTAGCGGAAGAGCAGGCGATAGACCGTGATGCAGACGGTGAGCAGGATGAAATAATAGATGAAAAACCTTTTGGAATCTATTTCAAACTCGGAAAATACCAGCAAACTGGTCGATAAGATAGAGAAAAAAAAGATATTGCGGAGTACCCGGAATACGATTTGGTCGGCACGGGTTCCCCGGCGGTGCAGTATGACGCCTCCTGAGAGGGCACACACAAAATAGCATAGACTGAATAGAGTTAGAATTTGGGGTAAAGCACCATTATAGGCTCTTTCCCCAAACCACTCGTTCCATATTAAATTAAATGAGATGAAAAGTATATTCAGTATGACTAAATCGCCTAAAATGACTGCTAATTTTAGCACGTTGTTGAATCTCCGGATTTGTATCATAGGTTATTTTTTTTTGATGTCAGATTTATGTAATGCTCCTTTTAGGTGTACTATAAAGATGTCGCTTTTTTTCTTTTTGATGCTATTCTGTTACTTTGTAAGTAACGGAAAATGGACTAAAGGATCAATTATATAATAAAGATTCGGCTGTTTTTATATCTCAGCAATAGATAACAGCTTGAAAAAGAATGAATTTGTTACATTGCGTTAACTGCGGTAAACGTAATGTGTATTATCACATTTTTTTATTCCCACTCGCTTTATAATTGTTCGTCTTATTATTGCTTTTTATCCCTTATATGGCCTTTTTTATTAAAATCCGGAAAAAAACTAGGTCTTTATTTGTTTGCTAATAGTTATTTGTCTATTTTTGAACCCAAAATATTTTCCGTTACTTACAAAGTAACAGGAAATAAAATATCTGATATTCAGTGTTTTATCTATCTACTCCATCCTCTTCCCATTTTTGAGACGTATGAAATTATTTCATCATTGGCTTTATTTATCTCTTCATTTTTAAAGTTTTTCAAATATGTTTTTGTCACATTCACTGACGAATGCCCGAATGCGTCGCTGATCAATTGTTCTGAGAAATTACAATATTTGGCAAGGGTGGCCCAAGTATGCCGGGTGGTGTATGAACTGACTTTGTTTGTCACTCCGCATTTTTTCGCCAGTCTGCTTAATTTATAATTCATTGTTCGCAGTGCCTTCTGGTATTCTATATATAGATCCTCTCCGGTTTTTGTTCCGCTGAGAATGGGAAAGAGATAAGGGGAGTCTTTGTTGGTGTTCCGGTATTTGTTTATCAGTTCCATGGCAGTTTCCGGAACATCCACCGTTATGTCTCCGCCCGTCTTGTGTCGGCGATAGGAAATGGTATTATCTTTCAAGTCGTTTTTGTGGAGGTAGGCCAGATCGACAAAAGGCATTCCGCGCAACTGGAACATCAGATTGGCCCAGGCTCTGCACTGTATCAAACCTTCCGGTAATTCTTTCACGGGGATTTTGTTCAGCAACTTGTATATCTCTTCCACTTTCAGCGCACGTTTTATATTGTTCTTCACTCCGGTATAGACATGCTGGAATAAAAGGGGATTCTCCACGACTATTTTCTTTTCCACTGCCTTGTTGTAAGCTACGCGCAGCATCCGCATATAGGTGGAAACGGTGTTCCAGCTCAGTGGTTTGTTGCGCAGGTGTGCCTCAAAGCTCTTCAGATTGGCCCTGTTGAGCTGGTGAAAGTAAACCGCCTGGCCTCCGCAGAATTCACAGAATGCATTCAGGCACTCTGATAGATGTGTGCCGTGCTGTAACGTTGTTCTTCTTTCAGCTTTTCTATCAGCTTGTCCATAAACTCATTGAATTTTCTTTTCTTTTTCATAAGACTCCGTTTTTTTATAGATTTTACAAATGAATAATACTCTTAGTGAAATCGAATATAAGCTGAAATGTTCGAAATAGAAAAGATATTTGGTAAATTATGTCTGATTTATGTTGGTTCTCAGAGTGATTGTCCCTTGGCAAGACAAGTGTGTGAAGGGGCGGACCGGGTGTGTTTTGACGATTGACGAAGGTTTTGTGAGTACGCCTTGTTATTTTTCCCGTCTCACTATAACTAATTTAAGTTGAAAAGAATGAAAAAAATCAGGCTAGGAACACTTGTCGCATGTATGTGCGTGTTATGGGGGTGCGAGAAACCCCATGTGAATATTGTGATGCCTCAGGAGGCGTCGAACCGGGTACAGTTTGCAGGGGAGCATTTGAAAAAAGCGCTGGAAGATGCGGGCTATTCATCTGCTGTGCTGACAGATACGGTGGGCATGGATAAAGAGGAGGTCTGCATCCTGCTGGCACAGGCTGCCGATACCACCGGACTGAAAAAGGAGGGATTTTCCATTTCTACCCGTGGAAACATGACTACAGTGACAGGAAACGATGGAAGTGGTGTGATTTATGGCTGTCGTGAATTGATAGACCATGTAGGGCAATACAACGACTTGAAGTTTCCGGCACAGCTGACGGACGCTCCCGAAATGGTGCTCCGCGGAGGTTGTGTGGGGATTCAGAAAATGGAATACCTGCCCGGAAGAGGGGTGTATGAGTATCCCTATACGCCTGAGAGCTTCCCTTGGTTTTATGACAAGGAACAGTGGATCAAGTACTTGGATATGCTGGTGGAAAACCGTATGAATTCCTTGTATCTGTGGAACGGACATCCGTTTGCTTCGTTGGTGAAACTGGAAGAGTATCCTTTTGCCGTGGAGGTGGACGAGGAAACTTTTAAGAAAAATGAGGAAATGTTCTCATTCCTGACTGCTGAAGCGGATAAACGCGGTATCTTTGTTATCCAGATGTTTTATAATATATTGTTGAGCAAGCCTTTTGCCGAACATTACGGGTTGAAGACACAGGATCGTAACCGTCCCATTACTCCGCTGGTCAGTGATTATACCCGCAAGTCGGTGGCAGCGTTTATAGAAAAGTATCCCAATGTAGGCCTGCTGGTATGCTTGGGAGAAGCGATGGATACCTACGAGGATGATGTGGAATGGTTCACCCGAACCATTATTCCGGGAGTGAAGGACGGACTGAACGCATTGGGACGTACGGACGAGCCGCCCATCCTGCTGCGTGCGCACGATACAGACTGCAAGATGGTGATGGAGCTGCGCTGCCGTTATACAAGAACCTTTATACCATGCATAAATACAATGGTGAGTCACTGACTACCTACGAACCGCGTGGTCCGTGGTCTAAAATACACTCGGACTTGAGTGCCTTGGGAAGTATCCATATCAGTAATGTACATATCCTGGCAAATTTGGAGCCGTGGCGCTGGGGATCTCCCGACTTTGTGCAGAAAGCGGTGACGGCCATGCACAAGGTACATGGAGCCAATGCCCTGCATCTGTATCCACAGGCCTCTTACTGGGACTGGCCGTACACGGCTGATAAGTTGCCGGATGGCAAACGGGAGTATCAGTTGGACCGTGACTGGATATGGTACAAGACGTGGGGACGCTATGCATGGAACTGCCGGCGCGACCGCTCATCCGAAGTGGAATTCTGGGACAAACAGCTGGGTGATTATTATGGTACGACTCCTGCCGAAGCCGGAGATATATTGGAGGCATACGAGCAGAGTGGAGAGATTGCTCCGAAGCTGCTCCGCCGTTTCGGTATTACGGAAGGGAACCGGCAGACTTTGTTGCTGGGTATGTTTATGAGCCAGTTGGTGAACCCCTATAAATATACCATCTATCCGGGATTCTATGAAAGTTGCGGACCGGAGGGCGAGAAGCTGATAGAATATGTGGAGAAGGAATGGAAGAAACAGCCGCATGTGGGCGAATTGCCGCTGGATATTGTGGCGCAAGTGGTGGAACACGGTGACAAGGCGGTGGCGGCCATTGACAAGGCTGCTGCAGCGGTGACCCGTAATAAAGCGGAATTCGGACGTTTGCAGAATGACATGCATTGTTATCGTGAATTTGCATACGCGTTTAATCTGAAAGTGAAGGCGGCACAACATGTGTTGAACTATCAGTGGGGAAAGGATCTGAACGAACTGGATGCTGCTATTCCATGGATGGAACAAAGTCTGGAGCATTATCGCAAGCTGGTGGCATTGACGGACAGCGCTTATTATTATGCCAACAGTATGCAGACCGCGCAACGCCGTATTCCGATCGGGGGCGATGGTGGCAAGAACAAGACTTGGAAGGAAATGCTGGTGCATTATGAAAATGAGCTGGCTAATTTCAAGGCGAACTTGCAGTTGCTGAAAGACAAGGCGGCAGGTAAGGTGACGGAAAGTGCGGCTGAGATAAAACCCTTGTCCGCTGCAAAGGTGAAGATGCTGAACGGACTGACTCCGGTGAAACTGGCGACGGGTGCAAGCCTTTTCTCTAATGTACCTGGTAAAGTAGATGCACTGGCCACCGAACTGGAAGGCTTGACTGCTTATAGAATGAACGGGGATGCACAGCGTAAGGAAGGTACGACGATAGCGTTTGAAGCGGCTGCTCCGGTGAACTTGTTGGTAGGTTATTTCCGCGATGACCAGAAGAAGTACGCGAAAGCTCCGAAACTGGAAACGGACGCTTCTGCCAATGATTACGGTCAGGCGGAACCGAAACTGACGAATGCCATACGCATAGCAGGTATGCCGCTGGCTAATGTACATGCTTATCATTTCGAGGCTGGAAAGCATACCTTGTTGCTGCCGAAAGGATATACGATGGTGCTGGGATTTACGGACGCACAGGTGACTCCGCGTAATGCAGGGCTGGCCGGTGCGGAGGAGACGATGGACTGGATGTTCTATTAGTAGCCGTGATAAAAAAGATAATTATGAAGAAGATATTGATATTGGCATTTTTACTGTTGTCACTGGGAGTATATGCCCAGCGTGAGGTCCCGCAATCGCGTATGGAGCAGATTTATGAGGAGGCCAAGACTCCTTATAAATATGGGCTGGCTGTAGCTCCTGCCGACAACAAGCATAAAATAGACTGCCCTACCGTGTTCCGCGAAGGGGATAAGTGGTATATGACCTACGTGGTTTACAATGGTAAAAGCGGACTGGACGGACGTGGATACGAGACATGGATAGCCGAAAGTGATAATCTGTTGGAATGGCGTACATTGGGACGTGTCTTGTCTTATCGTGACGGATTCTGGGATTGCAACCAGCGGGGTGGTTTCCCTGCATTGCCGGATATAGAGTGGGGAGG
Organism: Phocaeicola sartorii JCM 17136 = DSM 21941; assembly: GCF_000614185.1. Lineage (GTDB taxonomy): Bacteria > Bacteroidota > Bacteroidia > Bacteroidales > Bacteroidaceae > Phocaeicola > Phocaeicola sartorii. Next base: position 82,459 of record NZ_BAKM01000002.1, read on the forward strand.
AAGCTATGCCCTGCAGACGTATAAAGGCAAGCATTGGATGACTTATCTGGGTGGAGAAGGGACCGGATATGAATCGGTGAACAAGCCGCTGTATATTGGTTTGGCCTGGACTGACCGGCCTTTGGGTTCCGCCCATGAGTGGCAGGCACAAGACCGGCCCGTGATGAGCATCCATGATAAAGACGCGCAATGGTGGGAAAAGCTGACCCAATATAAGAGTGTGGTCTATTGGGATAAGGAGAAAACACTGGGCGCACCTTTCGTCATGTTCTATAACGCCGCAGGACGGCATCCGGAAACGGATTTGAAAGCGGAACGGGTGGGTATCGCCTTGTCCAAAGATATGAAGAAGTGGAAACGCTATCCGGGCAATCCGGTCTTTGCACACGAAGCGGACGGAACCATCACGGGGGATGCTCATATCCAGAAAATGGGTGATGTATATGTTATGTTCTATTTCTCGGCGTTTGAACCCAGCCGCAAATACAAGGCGTTCAATACCTTTGCTGCCAGTTATGACCTGGTGCACTGGACCGATTGGAAAGGAGCGGATTTGATTATCCCTTCCAAAGACTATGATGAATTGTTCGCTCATAAAAGTTATGTGGTGAAACACAATGGGGTGGTATATCATTTCTATTGTGCCGTGAATGACGCGGAACAACGTGGCATAGCCATTGCGACCAGCAAGCCGATGGGACGTTCGCAAGTGCATTTCCCTAAACGGGAGGTGAAGAACCGCCGCATGGTGATGGAACTGGATAAAGGATGGAAAACATGGCTGACGGAAGCAACGCATCTGAAAGGGTTGTTTGCTCAACAGGCAATAGAAGTGAATATTCCTCATAACTGGGACGATTATTACGGTTACCGCCAACTGACGCATGGGAACCTGCACGGCACTGCCATGTACGAAAAGACCTTCACACTGGATAAGTCTCAGTTTCTAAATTCCAACTCTTCATTTGGAAAACGTTATTTCCTTCGTTTGGAGGGAGTGGGAACGTATGCCACTATCACATTGAATGGAAAGGACTTCGGCCGTCATCCCGTGGGGCGTACTACGCTGACACTGGATGTGACAGAGGCGTTGAAGCAGGGAGAGAACAGGCTGGTAGTGAAAGCGGAGCATCCTGAAATGATAGCCGATATGCCTTGGGTGTGCGGTGGCTGTTCATCGGAATGGGGATTCAGCGAAGGTTCCCAGCCTTTGGGCATTTTCCGTCCTGTAGTATTGGAAGCGACGGATGAAATACGCATCGAACCTTTCGGAGTGCATATTTGGAATGATGATAAGGCGGAAACGGTCTTCGTGGAAACGGAGGTGAAAAATTACGGGAAGACTGCTGAAACAGTAGAGATTGTGAATAAATTCAGCAACGCGGATGGTAAGCAGGTATTCCGTCTGACACAGAAAGTGACCTTGCAGCCGGGCGAGAGGAAAGTGGTGAAGCAGCAATCGCCGGTGCAGAATCCTGTCTTATGGAGTACGGAGAATCCTTATTTGTATAAACTGGCGAGTATGATAAAGCGTGGCAAGAGTACGACGGATGAGATTAGTACACCTTTTGGTATCCGTACCATCAGTTGGCCGGTGAAACGGGAGGACGGTGACGGACGGTTCTATCTGAACGGACAGCCTGTCTTTATCAATGGAGTGTGTGAATATGAACACCAGTTCGGACAAAGCCATGCTTTCAGCCGTGAGCAGGTGGCAGCTCGGGTGAAACAGATCCGTGCGGCAGGTTTCAACGCTTTCCGCGACGCTCATCAGCCCCATCACCTGGATTATCAGAAATATTGGGACAAGGAAGGAATCTTGTGGTGGACTCAGTTCTCGGCTCACGTGTGGTATGATACTCCGGAATTTCGTGAGAATTTCAAAAACTTACTTCGCCAATGGGTGAAGGAACGCCGTAACTCGCCCAGTGTGGTGATGTGGGGATTGCAGAACGAAAGCACGCTGCCTAAGGAGTTTGCCGAGGAATGCAGTGAGATTATCCGGGAAATGGATCCTACCGCCCGTACCATGCGTGTGATCACTACGTGTAACGGTGGTGACGGGACGGATTGGAATGTTATTCAGAACTGGAGCGGTACATACGGCGGTGATGTGAATAAGTATGGCCGTGAATTGTCGCAGAAGAACCAACTGCTGAATGGTGAGTATGGCGCATGGCGCAGCATCGGGTTGCATACCGAACCGGCTGCCTTTGACGCGAAGGGCGTATGGAGTGAGGAACGTATGTGCCAGCTGATGGAAACCAAGATACGGCTGGCGGAACAGGCTAAAGATAGTGTATGCGGACAGTTCCAATGGATATTCAGCAGTCATGATAACCCGGGACGCCGCCAGCCGGACGAAGCGTATCGCCGGATAGATAAGGTGGGACCGTTTAATTATAAAGGATTGGTGACTCCGTGGGAAGAACCGCTGGATGTATATTATATGTATCGTGCCAACTATGTACCGGCTTCTGAAGATCCGATGGTCTATCTGGCATCCCACACGTGGGAGGACCGTTTTGCGACAGGCCGCAGACGGGCTACCATTGAGGCGTATAGCAATTGTGACAGTGTGTTGCTGTACAATGATGCGGTGGATGCTGAATTCTTGGGACGGAAATTGAATCATGGGGTGGGTACCCATTTCATGTGGGAGAACCGCGATATCCGTTACAATGTGCTTCGTGCCGTGGGATACTTTAAAGGAAACCCGGTGGCGGAAGATGTGCTGGTGCTGGACGGTCTGGAAAATGCGCCTCATTTTGAGGCTCTTTACCGTGGCTCTGCTATAGTGCCTGTTGCTGCCGATCGGTTGAACGGAACAGCGTTGTTGAAAGGTGCTGAGGGATATACATATCTTTATCGTTTGAATTGTGGAGGAGACGCTTATACGGATACGTATGGTCAGGTATGGGCGCAGGATAACAGCCGTTACTCTCATTCGTGGGCGGAATCGTTTATCCATCCGTCGGATAGTGTACAGTTGTTGAGCCTTATCAGGCGAGCCAGCGTACCACGAATGATCCCATTCATGGCACCCGGGACTGGAAGCTGTTCCAGACTTTCCGCTTCGGACGTCACAAACTGAATTTCCAATTCCCCGTTCCGGATGGCGAATACCGTGTGGAACTTTACTTTACCGAGCTTGGCACGGTACGGGAGGCGGTGTACAGACGGATTGTGAAGGCTTGCGTATCTTTGATGTGGCGGTAAACGATAAAGTGGTTCTGGACGACTTGGATCTATGGGCTGAAGCGGGTCATGACGGTGCTTGCAAGAAGGTGGTGAATGCTACGGTGAAAGGTGGGGTTCTGAAGATTGATTTTCCGGAGGTGAAAGCGGGACAGGCTCTGGTTTGTGGCATTGCGATAGCTTCGGCCGCTTCTGTGGAGCCTGTTGCCAATCAAGGGGCTGATGACCGGAATGTAAGTTTCAGCTGGGCTGCACAAGACAAGGAGGTGATGGAAAAAACTCCCAAGGAATTATTGCCTGAGGATAAAAATGCCCGTGCTAATGTGACTTATCAACCGAGGACGCTGTGCTGAAAGGCAAGTTTATCAAGAAAGAGGTCAAGAAACAAACCGGTGTCTTCTTTGGTAAAGGTGAGAAAAACAGTATTACCTGGAAATATCTCTACCGGTCTGGCACAGGTCTATGCCCTTCGTTTTAAATACATGAACGCTACGGGGAAGCCTATGAGGGTGCGTATGCAGTTCATTGACTCCAAAGGGGTGGTGCTGAAGGAGGATCATCTGACTTTTGCCGAGACTCCCGGAAAATGGCGCATGCTGAGTACGACAACGGGTACGTATATCAATGCCGGCTATTATAAGGTGGTGCTTTCCGCTCCGGATATGGAGGGGCTGGCGCTGGATGCGCTGGATGTGCAATAGGAGGGATGATTTCTGCAAATAGTAAGGGGAAAGTTTCAGCATTTAGCTTTTTTACATATCTTTGTGCGCTGAAACTAACCTCTTAAAAAATATGTTAATTGATTTACTGCATTCTTCTTATTTTTCGCTCTTCCTTATTGTAGCGTTGGGCTTTATGCTCGGAAGGATTAAGATAAAAGGTTTGTCGCTGGATGTGTCGGCCGTTATCTTCATAGCCTTGCTTTTCGGACATTTCGGTGTGATCATTCCTAAAGAATTGGGGAATTTCGGTCTGGTGCTTTTTATCTTTACCATCGGTATTCAGGCGGGTCCCGGTTTTTTCGATTCTTTCAGGAGCAAAGGAAAAACACTGATTCTCATCACCATGCTTATTATTTGCTCTGCTTGTCTGACGGTGGTAGGGCTGAAGTATGCTTTTGACATTGATACGCCCAGCGTGGTGGGATTGATAGCGGGTGCATTGACCAGTACGCCCGGTCTGGCGGTAGCTATAGACAGTACAAATTCACCGTTGGCTTCCATTGCATACGGCATCGCTTACCCGTTTGGAGTGATAGGGGTGATTTTGTTTGTGAAGCTGTTGCCCAAGATCATGCGGGTGGATCTGGATAAAGAAGCGCGCAGGTTGGAACTGGAACGGCGTAGCGGTTTTCCGGAACTGACAACTTGCATTTTCAGAGTGACTAATCAAGCGGTATTCGGACGTACTTTGGCACAAATCAATGCGCGTGCCATGACGGGGGCCGTTATTTCGCGGGTAAAGCATGAGGATGCTATATTGATGCCCAAGGCGAATACCATGTTGCTGGAAGGGGACTATGTGCAGGCGGTGGGAAGTGAGGAGGCGCTGAACCAGTTTGCCGTATTGGTTGGAGAACGGGAGGAAGGCGAATTGCCTCTGGACCAGACACAGGAAATTGAGTCTTTGTTGCTGACGAAAAAAGATATGATAAACAAGCAATTGGGAGATTTGAACTTGCAACGTAACTTTGGCTGTACGGTAACCCGTATCCGTCGAAGCGGTATAGACTTGTCGCCCTCTCCGGATCTGGCCTTGAAATTCGGTGATAAGCTGATGGTGGTCGGTGAACGGGAAGGACTCAGAGGCGTAGCCCGTTTGTTGGGGAATAATGCCAAGCAGTTGTCCGATACTGATTTCTTCCCGATAGCTATGGGGATCGTATTGGGCGTGTTGTTCGGTAAGATAAATATTTCATTTTCAGACAGTGTCTCTTTTTCACCCGGACTGACCGGAGGGGTGCTGATGGTGGCATTGCTGTTGAGTGCCGTGGGAAAGACGGGGCCTATATTGTGGTCTATGTCCGGTCCTGCCAATCAGTTGTTGCGCCAGTTGGGCTTATTGCTGTTTTTGGCGGAGGTGGGTACTTCCGCCGGTAAGAATCTGGTAGCTACTTTTCAGGAAAGTGGCTTGTTGTTGTTCGGAGTAGGGGCGGCCATCACTGTAGTGCCTATGCTGGCGGCTGTTGTGGTTGGCCGGCTGGTATTTAAAATCAGTTTGCTGGATTTGCTGGGAACCATCACCGGTGGTATGACCAGTACGCCCGGTCTTGCAGCCGCCGATTCCATGGTGGACAGTAATATTCCGAGTGTTGCATACGCTACGGTGTATCCCATTGCAATGGTTTTCCTTATCTTGTTTATACAGGTGATCGCTTCGGCGGTATATTGATTATAGCCGTTCAGGCTATGGATTCGAACAGCCCTTCTTTCCGATGACAATATCGGAGGGAAGGGTTTTCTTTTTACAATTTATACGGTACAAAATCATATTTCGTCCGTCTTCATCTGAAAAGAAAGAACATAAATATGAGAATATACGGATTGTTATTGTGCGGATGGATGGCGGCGTCTTTGCAGGCCCAACCCATAAATGATTGGGAAAATCAGCATGTACTTCAGATAAACCGGGAACCGGCAAGGGCTGCTTTTGTGCCTTTTGCCAAGCAGAAGGGGGACTGTTCGATGAGTCTGGATGGAAGATGGAAATTCCGTTGGACGCCTGTACCTTCCGAACGGATAGTGGATTTTTACCGCACGGACTTTAATGACAAGGATTGGAAAGATTTTCCGGTTCCTGCCAATTGGGAAATCAACGGATACGGAACGCCTATCTATGTATCGGCAGGATATCCGTTTAAAATAGATCCTCCACGGGTGATGGGGGAGCCTAAAGCCTCGTATACCACCTACAAGGAACGTAATCCGGTGGGGCAATACCGGCGTACTTTCACGCTGCCCGCCGGATGGAAGGCAAATGGACAGACTTTTCTTCGTTTTGAAGGAGTGATGAGCGCTTTCTATGTATGGATAAACGGTGAACGCATAGGGTATAGCCAGGGAAGTATGGAACCCAGTGAGTTCAATATCACCCGGTGGCTAAAACCGGGAGAGAATCAAATCGCTCTGGAAGTTTATCGGTATAGTGACGGATCTTACCTGGAGGATCAGGACTTTTGGCGTTTCGGTGGGATTCATCGCAGCATTCATCTGGTGCATACCCAGGATGTCCGCATCCGTGACTATGCAGTGCGTACACTTCCTGCTGACCGGGGAAATTATCAGGATTTCCGGCTGCTGATTGATCCGCAGTTCAGCGTTTATCAGGGAATGGACGGTAAAGGCTATACGTTGCAGGCAGTGCTGAAGGATGCCGATGGAAGAGAAGTAGTGAACATGACGGGAAATGTGGAAGATATACTGGACTTGGAACATAAAGCGGCACGGATGAATGAGTGGTATCCTCAGCGTGGCCCGCGCAAGATGGGACGTATGTCTGCCGTTATAAAATTTCCGCAGCGCTGGACTGCCGAGACTCCTTATTTATACAAACTGGAGCTTCGTTTGCAGAATGCCGGAGGACAAACCATAGAGCAGGTGGAACAGCCGGTAGGTTTCCGCAGCATAGAAATACAAGACGGGCAACTGCTGGTCAACGGTAATCCCGTCCGTTTTCGCGGAGTGAACCGCCATGAGCACGATCCGCGTACGGCACGCGTGATGAGTGAGGAGAGGATGTTGCAGGATATCTTGCTGATGAAACAGGCCAATGTGAATGCGGTCCGCACCAGCCACTATCCCAATGTGAGTCGTTGGTATGAACTGTGCGACAGCTTGGGACTGTATGTGATGGATGAGGCGGATATAGAAGAGCACGGATTGCGTGGAACATTGGCCAGTACACCCGATTGGCACGCTGCTTTTCTGGATCGTGCGGTACGTATGGCGGAACGCGATAAAAACCATCCTTCCGTAGTGATGTGGAGCATGGGGAATGAAAGTGGTTACGGACCTAATTTTGCGGCGATCTCCGCTTGGTTGCACGATTTTGATCCTACCCGTCCCGTACACTATGAAGGAGCTCAGGGAGTGAACGGAGAACCCGATCCGAAAACGGTGGATGTAATCAGTCGTTTCTATACCCGTGTGAAACAGGAGTATCTGAATCCCGGCATTCCCGAAGGGGAAGACAAGGAACGGGCGGAGAACGCACGTTGGGAACGCCTGTTGGAAATAGCGGAACGCACGAATGATAACCGTCCTGTGATGACCAGCGAATATGCACATTGCATGGGAAATGCTTTAGGTAATTTCAAGGAATATTGGGATGAGATGTACAGTAACCCACGTATGCTGGGTGGCTTTATATGGGACTGGGTGGATCAAGGTATTTACAAGACATTGCCGGATGGCCGCCGGATGGTGGCGTATGGCGGTGATTTTGGCGACAGGCCCAATTTGAAGGCTTTCTGTTTTAATGGAGTGGTGATGAGTGACCGTGAAACTACGCCCAAATATTGGGAGGTGAAGAAAGTATATGCCCCGGTTCAATTAAAAATTGAAAATGAAAAATTAAAAATTACGAACCGCAACCACCATGTGGGATTGGAAGGATATCGCTGTCTGTGGACGTTGATGGAGAATGGAAAAAAGGTGAAACAAGGGGAATTGGCTCTTCCGGCAGTGGTCCCCGGTGAAACGGGAACGGTGGCTTTGCCCGATGTCAAGATTAACAAGCAGGCTGATGTTCGATTGAATGTAAGTATGGTATTGAAAGAAGATGCTTTATGGGCGAAGGCCGGGCATGAGATTTTAAAGGAACAGTTTGCCTTGAATGATCATTTGATGGCGGTGGCTGACGGCGTACAACCGGGTAAACGTAAAAGTAAGGTTTCTGCTTTGGATTTATGGAAAGATAGTTATTTTCAAGCTTTCCGTGCTCCGACGGATAATGATAAAAGTTTCGGTAACTGGTTGGCCAAGGATTGGAAGAATCAGGGATTGGATGCTCCTCAAGTAGAGGTGATTACTCCCGAAACGGAAACTCAGGAAACGGATGACACCGTATCGAAGAAATCGGTAGTAGAATATCGTTATGCCAAGGGTAGCATCCGTGTCTCTTCCCGGTATAAAATATATGCGGATGGAACGGTAGATCTGGAACAGACTTACCTGCCACAAGGAGAATTGCCGGAATTGCCTCGTCTGGGCAGTGCATTTGTACTGGGAGAAGAATACGAAAATCTTTCCTGGTACGGTCGTGGCCCTTGGGAAAACTATCCCGACCGTAAGACGTCCTGTCTGATAGGTCGATGGAGCAGCAAGGTGAGTGAACAGTACACACATTACCCCCGTCCTCAGGATAGCGGCAATCACGAGGATGTTACCGAGGTGATTCTGACCAATAAGCAGGGGAAAGGTATCCGGGTGACGGCCATAGACCGGCCGTTCTCATTTTCGGCCTTGCATTACACAGTAGATGATATTTATAAAACCACTCATGATTGTGACTTGAAACCGAGAAAGGAAGTTATTCTCAGTTTGGATGCTGCGGTCTTAGGTTTAGGAAACAGTAGTTGCGGTCCCGGAGTACTGAAGAAGTATGCCATTGATAAGCAGAAGCCTCATACGTTGCGGGTACGCTTCAGCCTCATTAAATGATGTAGAGGTAAGAAAATATCGAATCTAATTAAAAATCAACTATAAAAATGAAAAGAACAACAGCTTTTTTATCACTCCTTGCTTTATCGGCAGGTTTGTGGGCGCAGCCATCCGTAAAGACAGAACGCCAATACCTGTCAGGACGTGGTTGTGATGATATGGTGCAATGGGATTTCATGTGTACCGGTGGCAATAACTCTGGAAAATGGACGAAGATCGGAGTACCTTCTTGCTGGGAACTGCAAGGATTCGGTACTTATCAATATGGTATGAAATTCTATGGTAAGGCTTTTCCCGAAGGAGCAGCCGATGAACAAGGCTTGTATAAATACGAGTTCGAGTTGCCTGCCGAATGGAATGGTAAACAGATAGAATTGGTATTTGAAGCCTCTATGACTGATACGCAGGTAAAGATAAACGGTCGTAAAGCCGGCTCCATGCATCAGGGCGCTTTTTATCGCTTCATTTATAATGTGAGTGACCGGGTATTCTTTGGTCCGGATAAAAAGAATGTGCTCGAAGTAACCGTGAGCAAGGAAAGTGCGAATGCAGGGGTTAATTTGGCCGAGCGCCGTGGTGACTATTGGAACTTCGGAGGTATTTTCCGTCCGGTATTTATCGTGGCGAAACCGGCTCAAAATATAGACCGTCTGGCCATAGACGCGAAGGCGGATGGGAAATTCTATGCAGATTGTTTCTTGAATATGGCTGTAGAAGGTGCTAAAGTGCATACCGTCTTAACAGATGCCAAAGGAAAGAAAGTGGCCGAAAATACCTCGGATGTCCGTACGGGCAGCGACCGTGCTTCGGTGAATATCGCTGTGAAATCTCCGGAATTATGGACGGCTGAAACTCCGGCCATGTATCAGGCTACCTTTACACTGCTTGATAAAGCAGGAAAAACACTACATGTTGAAAATCAGAAGTTTGGTTTCCGTACCATTGAAACACGTGAAAGTGACGGATTGTATATCAACGGTCGGCGTGTGATGATTAAAGGGGTGAACCGTCATAGTTTCCGTCCTGAAAGCGGACGTACACTGAGCAAGGCAAAGAACATTGAAGATGTATTGCTGATCAAGAGCATGAACATGAATGCCGTCCGCCTGAGTCATTATCCTGCCGATCCCGAATTTTTTGAAGCTTGTGACTCGCTGGGGCTTTATGTAATGGATGAGTTAAGCGGCTGGCATGGCAAGCACGAAACCATCAACGGGCAGAAGCTGGTAAAAGAAATGATTACCCGTGATGTGAACCATCCATGTATCATCTGGTGGAGCAACGGCAACGAAAAAGGTTGGAATACCGAACTGGATGGTGAATTTCACAAATACGACCCTCAGAAGCGCCCGGTGCTTCATCCGCAAGGCAACTTCAGTGGCTATGAAACCATGCACTATCGTTCTTACGGAGAAAGCCAGAACTATATGCGTCTGCCCGAAATATTTATGCCGACCGAGTTCCTGCATGGATTGTACGACGGAGGACACGGAGCCGGACTGTATGATTATTGGGAAATGATGCGCAAACATCCCCGTTGTGCCGGAGGTTTCCTTTGGGTACTGGCCGATGAGGGCGTGAAGCGTGTGGATATGAATGGATTCATTGACAACTGCGGCAATTATGGAGCCGATGGTATTGTAGGTCCGCACCACGAAAAAGAGGGCAGTTACTTTACCATCAAGCAGGTGTGGTGTCCTATTCAAATCATGACCGATAGCCTTGACAGCCAGTTTGACGGCAAACTGAAAATAGAGAACCGTTACGATTTCCTGAATGCGAATACATGCCGTTTCACTTATAAATATGTACAATTGCCTTCTGTAACCGATAAGGGGGGAATGAAAGTGATGAAACAGGGTGAAGTGAACTGTCCCGATATTCCTGCTCATGGTGCGGGTACACTGACCATTCCTGCGGCTGTCAAGGGAGCCAATGCTTTGATGCTGACAGTAACGGATAAGCAGGGGAATGACCTCTTTACGTGGAGTTATAAACTGGACGATGTTGCCGGATTGCAGCAGGCTTCTGCCGGCAATAAACCTTCTTATAAAGAAACTGCCGATGCATTGACGGTGGATGCCGGAGGACGTACATTTACTTTCTCTCAGAAAGACGGACAACTGAAAGGGGTGAAGATGGGAAGTCGTACCATCAGCCTGACGAATGGCCCCCGTTTCATTGCCGCCAAGCGTTCGGACCGTTCTATGGACCAGTTCTATAACCATGATGACAAAGAGGCTGAAAAGAAGAAAACCCAATACACTACATTTGATGATGCCGGTCGTTTTACAGGCTTTGCCGTGCGTGAAGAAGGCAATAACATAGTGGTTACCGCTACTTACAAACTGGGATGTTTTGATCAGGCTGTATGGACGATCGCTCCTGACGGTACCGCTGCTATAGACTTTACATACAACTTCAGCGGTGTGGTGGATTTGATGGGAGTCATGTTTGATTATCCGGAAGACAAAGTATTGAGCAAGCGTTGGGTAGGTGACGGTCCTTACCGTGTATGGCAGAACCGTTTGCATGGCCCGCAGTTGGGCGTATGGGAAAATGAGTATAATGATCCCATTCCTGCTGAAAGCTTTACTTATCCCGAATTTAAAGGGTACTTTGCTAATGTGCAATGGATGACTTTGAAAACACAGGAAGGAACGATAAGTATCTGTAACCGTACTCCTCAGAATTATGTAGGGGTTTACCAGCCTCGCGACGGTCGTGACGGATTGCTTTATACTTTCCCGGCTACCGGCATCAGTCTGATGAAAGTAATTCCTCCGGTACGTAATAAGGTGAATACTACTGATCTGATAGGCCCGTCATCGCAAGCGTTTTGGGCAGACGGAGAATATGGAGGTGGCATCACACTGAAATTTGAATAACAGATATAAGAATGAATCAATGTGCTGATTTGCCAATTACCATGCGGAATATTGCGCAGCCAATTGGCATATTAGCACATTGATATATTAGCGAATTATTTAGTTCAGTCCGATTTCTTCGCACACCCTCATTTCCATTCCTTTATATACCACCACTACTTTGTGCAGTTGCGTGCTGCCCACGGCACTCTTTACCTTTTCAGTATCGGCATAGCGGTCAGCCTGTGCAATAGCTTCCAGGCGAAGCTCTTCTATGCGGCTGTCGGGATCTTTATATTTGGCGTATTTCAATTCTATGATGTAACTGTGTTCCATATCTGGATAGATTTCCAGCATCGGACATAGGAAGATGTCGGCATATCCCTCCTGTGTATCCGCTTCCGAGATGGGGCGGTAGAATCGGTTCTGCGCCGTCATGGCCAAGGTGAAACCATGTACGAAAAACTCGCCTTTTTGTTTGTCACGCTGCGAGGCATACCGATGCAGGCAGTCGGCAATATAGTCGAAATAGGATTTCCATTTCCCATCGTAAGCCAACTTTGACGCCAGTTCGTCTTTTTCGTAACTGCTAAAGCTGAGATCGGCTTCGTTATAGGTATTCAGCAGATAGGTGTACAGTTGTTCTTGTACCACCTGGTTGGGGATGGTGAGTTTGGTTTTGCCTTTATGCACACCGCTGATAGTGAGCATGCCGAAATAATAGAGCAGGCTCACGAAGTTATCCGGTTGGGCAATGCTGACTGCCGGGAATCCATCCTTTAATTCTCCCGTAATGTATCCCTGGCTTACCAGGGTCTGTATGATAGAGGCATCATGGGCAAACTCCTTGTCCTTGCGGATAAGCATACGCAGCTTTTCGTAATCAATGCGGATATTGCTTTCTATCATATTGCGGGGTACTTTGCCATACAATATATAGTTCTTTACGAAGTAGAGTACCATGTTGGAATTATACATGGTGGTTTCTCCGTAGCATTCTTGCGCAAAGCAATAGTTATCATACCACGGTTTCATGATTTCTATCAGTTCGTCAATGGTGTGGCGGAAGGGGCTGTTGGTGGAATAATAGGCCAGCATTTCGCGCACTTCACTTTCTGTGAATCCCATCATTTCATTGAATTCCGGTGAAAGCGAGTAGTTAGTACCGATGTTGAATCCGCTGGTCAGGTCGTCCATGGTCACGGGGCTGACTCCGGTGATGAAGCACCGCTTGATGCTGGAATAAGTTCCGGCTTTCACTTTGTTGAAAAATGCACGCAGATAGCCTTCCTTGTGTGTCTCTTCCGTGTACCGGTGCAGGCTTTCGGCATCGGAGAGGATGGCATTGGTGAAATGGTCGTATTCGTCAATAAAGAGATAAATCTTTTGGTGGGCGCGCTCACATTCATGATAAAGGTAATCGAACTGGTTGACCGCTCCGTCTTTTGTGTCCAATATTTCCTTGATACCTTGTGGCAGAAGATCAGCATAAACATCGCAGAAGTAATCGAAGCAGATTTGGCAATGTGCATCCAGTCCCTGACGGTAATTATGCAGTCCGCCCTCTATGCCGGAGAAGTTGAGATAGAGTACCAGATAGCTGTTGCGGTCCTGTGTGGGATGCTTTCCTATGTAGAGGTCACCATACAGGTCATCGAAAATGTCGCGGGTACGCACATCATAATAATGTTGCAGCATGCTCAGAGTCAAGCTTTTGCCGAAACGGCGGGGACGGATAAAGAAGAAGAACCGGTCTGCTTGTTCTATCAAAGGGATATAAGAAGTCTTGTCCACATAATAATAATTGTCGAGACGGATGTCCTTGAAGTTCATCATGCCGTAGGGGAGTCGCTTCCTGTCTGGTACTATATATTCCATAATTCAAGTTTTTAGGGGTTCACGTTTGAATGACGTGCAGGCAAAGATACACTCTTTCCATTACTTCCCCAAACAAACATTTCTTCTTTTTTGTTCCGCAAGGCAACCTGATGCTTCGTTGGCAAAGCAAGTTAAGTTATTTTTGGGGAGAGGCTGTCCTGCCACATTGCACAAGCTTGCCTTGTTCGTGGAACAGACTAAGCTTGTTCGTGGAACAGACTAAGCTTGTTCATGGAACAGACTAAGCTTGTGAAATTGAACTTAAACAAGAACCGAGGCGTTTTTATACTCTCTTTATGAGTACAATTTCCTAAATAATTCGTTTCTTTACGAAAAGATTCATCGCTTATGAAGATAAAACATCTGTTTGTTTCTGTGCTGTTTGCAGCCGGATTACAATTTGTTACGGCGCAAACCGCCCTGCAACAACAATTTACAAAAACTCCCGTACAGGAAGCCCGTCCCTGGACATTCTGGTACTGGATGTTTGGCGCTGTAACTCCCGAAGGTATTACCGCCGATCTGGAAGCTATGCACCGTGTAGGTTTGGGTGGAGCCTATCTGATGCCCATCAAGGGAGTGGAGCAGGGACCTCAATACGAAGGAAAAGCCCAGCAGCTTACCCCCGAATGGTGGCGTATGGTCACTCATAGTATGAAAGAGGCCGACAGGCTGGGAATGCAACTGGGAATGCACATCTGTGACGGCTTTGCCTTGGCGGGAGGACCTTGGATTACTCCCGAAGAATCCATGCAAAAAGTGGTATGGAGTGACACCATTGTGAACGGTGGAAATATCCGGAATCTCACTTTGCCCATGCCCGAAGCACTGGATGGCTATTATGAAGATATCGTTACCTACGCCATTCCATTGGAGCGTCAGCCTGAGGATACTTCATTGAAGCCGAAGGTAACTTTCGGCAATTTGAAACAGGCCGTTATCAAAGATGAATCCAAGGCTGTGAACAGGGATGAGAAAGGAGTCTTCCGTTCCTCTTATCCTTGTTGGATTCAGTATGAATATGCAGCACCTGTGACTTGCAGCAATGTGGAAATTATTTTGGGAGGAAATAACTACCAGGCACATCGCCTGAAAGTATTGGCCAGTGAGGACGGACGGACGTTCAAAACAGTGAAGCAACTGGTCCCTGCCCGGCAGGATGGCAGAATACGGATTTCCAGTCTACTCATGCCATCCCTCCTGTTACCGCCCGTTACTTCCGTTTTGAGTGGACTCCCGTGGGAAGCGAACCGGGTAGTGAGGATCTGGATGCAGCCAAATGGAAACCGAATTTGAAAATCAATGATATAGTCCTTCATACGGCTCCACGTATTCATCAGTGGGAGGGAAAAGCAGGACTGGTATGGCGTGTGGCTACTGCTACTACTTCAACGGAAATACCCGATGCGGCTTGTGTGCAACCGGATGAATTGATCAATCTCCCTTTGTATCAGGGTAGGCTGACCGCCCGTTTACCCGAAGGTAAATGGCGTATTCTCCGCATGGGACATACGGCAACCGGACATGTGAATGCTACTGCCGGAGGTGGTAAAGGATTGGAATGCGACAAGTTCAGCACCAAGGCTGTTCAGAAACAGTTCTCGAACTGGTTTGCGGAAATGTTCAAAAAGACGGATGAAGCCGTGGCACGCCGTGTATTGAAATATATGCACGTAGACAGTTGGGAGTGTGGCAGTCAGAACTGGAGTGATAACTTCGCGGCGGAATTTAAGAAACGCCGCGGATATGATTTGATGCCTTATCTTCCTTTGCTGGCAGGTATTCCGATGGAAAGTGCCGCCCGCAGTGAACAGATATTGCGGGATGTCCGTACCACCATCGGAGAACTGGTGACTGATGTGTTCTACACCGTATTGGCTGACTGTGCCCGTCAATATGATTGTCGTTTTTCTGCCGAGTGCGTAGCTCCTACTATGGTCAGTGACGGATTGATGCATTATCAGAAAGTGGATCTGCCTATGGGGGAATTTTGGCTGAACAGTCCTACTCATGATAAACCCAATGATATGCTGGATGCCATCAGTGGCGCGCATATTTATGGAAAGAATATTATCCAGGCCGAAGGCTTTACTGAAATTCGTGGCGTATGGGATGAAGACCCTGCCATGCTGAAACCTTTGCTGGACCGTAACTATGCACTGGGTATCAATAAACTCTTCTTTCATGTCTATACCCATAATCCCTGGATGAACCGCCGTCCCGGTATGACCTTGGACGGCATCGGACTCTTCTTCCAGCGCGACCAGACCTGGTGGGAGGAAGGAAAATCTTTTGTAGATTACATCACCCGTTGCCAGACTTTGTTGCAATACGGTCATCCGGTGGCTGATATCGCCGTCTTTACCGGTGAAGAAATGCCGCGACGTTCCATTTTGCCCGAACGGTTAGTTTCGATGCTTCCCGGTATCTATGGAGCCGAACGGGTGGAAAGCGAACGGATTCGGCTGGCTAATGAAGGTCAACCCACCCGTGTGCGTCCTGTCGGTGTTACCCATTCGGCAAACATGGCCGATCCCGAAGACTGGGTGAACCCGATGCGTGGCTATGCCTACGATTCTTTCAACAAAGACGCTCTGTTACGTTTGGCAAAAGCGGAGAATGGAAGAATGGTACTTCCGGGAGGAGCTTCTTATAAAGTATTGGTGCTTCCTACAGCCCGTCCTATGAATCCTGATAACCTGCCGTTGTCTCCTGAGGCACAGGCAAAAGTAGAGGAACTCCGCGCGGCAGGTGTCATTATCCCGCAATTGCCTTATCGGGAAGATGATTTTTCTTCTTTCGGTGTGGAACGGGATGTACTTCTTCCTGCTGATGTGGCATATACTCATCGGAGCGGGGAAGAGTATGAGATTTATTTTGTGGCTAACCAAGTGGACAGTTTGCGTACATTCAATGCTTCTTTCCGGATTGTAGGACGCACGCCTGAATTATGGAATGCGGTAACAGGAACCATTACCCGTCCGGCACAATGGAAAGAAGCGGACGGCCGTACCGAAGTCGCTTTGTCTTTACCCGCCAATGGCTCTGTATTTGTCGTATTCCCCAAAGAATCTTCAGAAGTTTCTCCGGAACGGACCGAAAGGGAACCTGTATCCATATCGATCAAGGAATGGACAGTAACATTCCCTTCCGTGCGCAAAACTGTCACTCGTCCGGTATTATTTGACTGGAGTAAGGAAGAGGATGAAAAAATAAGATATTATTCCGGACATGCCACTTACAGAGGGTTATTCAGATGGAAGAATGAACAGGACGGAAGAATTATTCTTCGGTTGGGTAAAGTAGCCAATGTAGCGACTGTACGTGTCAACAGTATTGCATGCGGTACGGCTTGGACAGCTCCCTATGAAGTGGACATTACCGATGCGCTTCGTAACGGAACCAATGTTTTGGAAGTGGAGGTGGTGAATACCTGGGCGAATGCGCTCCGTGGGGCAGATCAGGATAAAGCACCTTTTGAGGGGATATGGACGAATGCAAAATTCCGTCTGCCCGGAGATGATTTATTGCCTGCCGGATGGATGGGGCCTTGCGAGTTTTTTAAAACTAAAGAATAATGGTAATTACACATAACATGAAAAATAAGAAACTACTACTGGGCATTGCTTGGGCATGGTTGACTTGCCTGTCGGCAAATGCGGAAGTGAAATTGCCCGCTTTCTTTTCAGACGGCATGGTGATGCAACAGCAGACTCGTGCCAATTTATGGGGAACAGCTACTCCCAATGCACCGGTAAAGATTACAACAAGTTGGGATAAACAAACCTATAAAACTACTGCCGATGCAAAAGGCGCGTGGAAACTTGCTTTATCCACCCCCTCTGCCGGAGGCCCTTACACGATCACTTTTGATGATGGAAAGCTGACCGAAATACGTGATATCCTGATGGGGGAATTATGGTTATGCTCCGGTCAGAGTAATATGGAAATGCCCATGAAAGGTTTTAAAAACCAGCCGGTGGAGAATAGCAATACAGATGTGATGAACAGCCGTAATCCGCAACTCCGCTTGTTCACCGTAAAGCGCACTTCCTCGTTTACTCCGAAAACAGATGTGGTGGGAACCTGGCAGGAAGCTGTTCCGGCAACCGTGCGTGAGTTTAGTGCTACTGCTTATTACTTCGGTCGGATGATACAACAGCAGTTGAATATACCTGTGGGTTTGATTGTGGCTTCTTGGGGAGGTTCTGCCTGTGAAGCCTGGATGCATCCGGATTGGTTGAAGGCATTTCCCGAAGCAAAGATTCCTCAATCGGAAGCCGATATCAAGTCAAAGAACCGTACTCCGACTGTACTCTATAACGGTATGCTTCATCCGCTCATCGGATTAGCCATGCGTGGTGTCATCTGGTATCAGGGGGAAGATAACTATAACCGGGCTTCTACTTATGCCGATATGTTCAGTACACTGATACGCGGGTGGCGCGAAGAATGGCAGCAAGGCGAGTTTCCCTTCTATTATTGTCAAATTGCGCCCTATGATTATGGAATTATTACTGAACCGGGCAAGAATGTGATAAATTCGGCTTATCTTCGCGAACAACAAGCTATGGTAGAACACCGGGTTGGAAATAGCGGTATGGCTGTATTGCTGGATGCCGGAATGAAAACGGGGATTCATCCGGGTAAAAAGCGGGTGGCAGGAGAGCGGTTGGCACGGTTGGCGTTGGTAAAACCTACGGTATGAAAGGGGTAACAGCCGAAAGTCCCTGTTATGAAGGAATGGAGGTCAAGAATGACACGGTAATTGTCCGTTTCAATCGGGCTCCGATGTGGATAAACTGCAAAGACCGTTTTGAATCTCACAACTTTCAGGTAGCAGGTAAAGACCGCGTTTTTCATCCCGCCAAAGCATGGATAGAGAGGAGTAAGATGCTTGTAAAAAGCGAGAAAGTGCCTCATCCGGTAGCCGTTCGCTATGGCTTTGAAAATTATGTGGAAGGAGACTTGTTTGGTGAAGATTTACCGGTCTCGTCTTTCCGCTCCGATGATTGGTAAAAATAAGAAAATATGAAGAATATCTTTACGTTTCTGTTATTCGTATTTATTGGCGGGCAGTCCTTATGGGGACAGCCTGCCAATTTGGTTTGGGATACTCAAAGCCGGAATGCTTCAGAGTCTATGCTGCGGGGTGGTGATATCGGCATGAATGTATGGGTGGAGAATGACGATGTGTTGTTCTACCTCAGCCGCAGTGGTTCGTTTGATGAAAACAACTGCCTGTTGAAACAGGGGCGGTTCCGTGTCCGTCTTACTCCGAATCCTTTTGCCGGAGTTTCTTCCTTCCGGCAGACCTTGCATCTGAATGATGGCTATATAAGTATAAGTAGTGATAATGCCACCCTTATTATCTGGGCAGATGTATTTCATCCCGTGGTACATGTCGAGGTTGAAACGAAAGAGTTAACTTCCATGCGTGTAAATTTTGAAAGCTGGCGTTACGAAGATCGTCCGGTGCGGAAGGGGGAAGGCCAGCAATGTTCTTACAAGTGGGCTGTGCCTGCCGGACTCATGACTACGCGCGATTCTGTACGTGTGGGCGATGGTGCCTTTACTTTTTTCCATCGCAATCCTGAACGTACTATTTTTGATGTGGTAGTGGACCAGCAGGGAATGAATGAGGTGAAAGAACAACTGTATAATCCTCTGAAGAATTTGATTTTTGGGGGCCGTTTATCAGGTGACAATCTGGTTTATAACGGTACACGCCGCGGACATTATGCAGGTACTGAGTATCTGGCATGGATGTACAAAAGTAAGAAACCTACTTATAAGCAGTCTGCACGGATTGTCTTGAATACGGAACAAAGTACGGTTCCTGCATGGGAAGCATCCTTGGCCCGCACTGAGAAGGAAATAAATGTATCCAAAGACAAACAGGCTACTCGCCGTTGGTGGAATGATTTTTGGAAACGTAGTTTTATTGAGGGGGAAGGTGAAGCGGGAGATGCTATCCGTAACTATACACTGTTCCGCTATATGTTGGGATGTAATGCCTATAGTCAGTGGCCTACCAAGTTTAACGGGGGACTGTTTACTTTTGATCCTATGTATGTAGATCAGAAAATGGAATTTACCCCTGATTTCCGCAAATGGGGAGGAGGAACCATGACTGCACAGAATCAGCGTCTGGTTTATTGGCCCATGCTGAAAAGCGGTGACTTTGATCTGATGAAACCGCAATTCGAGTTCTATCAGCGTTTGTTGCCGACAGCCGAAGCACGTACCCGTACCTATTGGGGACATGCCGGTGCCTGTTTCACCGAACAGATGGAGAACTTCGGTCTGCCCAATCCTGCCGAGTATGGATTCAAACGTCCTGAAAGCTATGACAAGGGATTGGAATATAATGCATGGCTGGAATACGAATGGGATACGGTTCTTGAATTTTGTCAGATGATACTGGAGACGGCACGTTATAATGAGGCGGATATCAGCCGTTATATCCCTTTGATAGAAAGTTCACTTAATTTTTTTGATGAGCATTATCGTCAACTGGCAGCTCAACGCGGCCGCAAGGATTTAGATGGCAACGGCAAACTGGTGATCTATCCGGGATCGGCTTGTGAAACTTATAAGATGGCTTATAATCCATCCTCAACCATTGCTGCGCTGCGCTCTGTTTTACAAACCTACGGACGTAAACCGGACATGCTGGCACGTATTCCTGAGATTCCTTTACGCGTAGTAGATGGTAAGGAAATGATTGCTCCGGCACAGGCTTGGGAACGGGTAAACAATATAGAAACTCCCCAGCTTTATGCTGTATTTCCCTGGCGTATGTATGGAGTGGGCAAGGAAGGGCTGGAAATAGCCCGTAACACCTATCTATATGATCCCGATGCACAGAAATTCCGTTCACATACCGGATGGAAACAAGATAATATCTGGGCTGCCTGTCTGGGTATGACCGAGGAGGCTGCACAACTTACCTTACAGAAAATGGCGAACGGTCCTCATCGTTTTCCCGCCTTTTGGGGACCGGGTTACGACTGGACTCCCGACCATAACTGGGGGGGTAGCGGTATGATAGGTATGCAGGAAATGCTGTTGCAGGAAGCTGATGGAAAAATCTTATTATTTCCTGCTTGGCCCAAAGATTGGGATGTGCATTTCAAATTGCATGCTACAGGACAAACCACTGTAGAGGCTGTTTTAAAAGGGGGGACAGTGGTTGGTTTAACTGTACACCTGAAGAACGGGAGAGAGATGTAGTAAATTGTTTACTGAATAAATGATTTAGGGTTAAGGAGGTGGGTTTCTTTTAGATTCATCTCCTTTTTCTTTATATATAACCAAATTCGGAACCTGTCATTCTTTTCATTTTTCCATTCTTGTCTATTTGTATGGCAATCAGTGCCGGACATTGTTTGACGGCTTAGATTGCCTTTGTCGTGTAAAACAAGAACCAAAATGTCTGATGTTTTGTTCTTAATATCATAAATAGATTCAAAATGGTTATGAAAAAGATTTTAATAGCTTTGGCCTTGTTGCTGACAGGCATTGCAAGCGGATCGGCATGTACTGGTATTTCATTCTTGGCCGAAGATGGTGGATATGTGCAGGCACGTACCATAGAGTGGGGGGATAGTTACCTTCCGAGTGAGTATGTTGTTGTTCCCAGAGGACAAGAATTGGTGTCTTATACTCCGACAGGTGTGAATGGTTTGAGGTTCCGGAGTAAATACGGCATAGTGGGACTGGCTATCATCCAGAAGGAGTTTGTGGCTGAAGGATTGAATGAAGTAGGCCTTTCGGCCGGATTGTTTTATTTTCCTCATTATGGGAAGTATGAAGAGTATGATGAGGCTCAAAATGCAACTACTTTGTCGGACTTGCAGGTGGTAAATTGGATGCTTTCCCAGTTTGCTACTGTAGACGAAGTGAGAGCAGCTATAGAAGGGGTGAAGGTGGTTTCTCTTGATAAACCCGGTAAAAGTTCTACGGTACATTGGCGTATTGGTGATGCTAAAGGAAATCAAGTGGTGTTGGAATTTGTAGATGGTATTCCTCATTTTTATGAAAACAGGGTAGGAGTACTCACCAATTCTCCCGATTTCCCATGGCAGGTGACTAACTTGAATAATTATGTAAATCTGTATCCGGGAGCTGTCACTCCACAACAATGGAGTGGGGTGATTATTTCGCCTTTTGGCGCAGGTGCCGGATTTCATGGCATTCCGGGAGATGTGACTCCTCCTTCCCGTTTTGTTCGTGTTGCGTTTTATAAGGCAACGGCTCCGGCGTGTCCTACAGCGTACGACGCTATATTACAAAGCTTTCATATTCTGAATAATTTTGATATCCCTATCGGTATAGAACATGCGTCAGGAAAAGTGCCTGATATTCCCAGTGCCACACAATGGACTTCGGCTATTGATTTGACAAACAGGAAAGTGTATTATAAAACGGCATATAATAACAATATTCGTTGTATTAATATGAAGAAGATTGATTTTGATAAAGTGAAGTATCAATCGTATCCATTGGATAAGGAGTTGAAACAGCCTATAGAAGAGATTGTTGTGAAATAGTGTGAGGGCTTGGAAGCAGTTGGCAGAAATACATGGACATTTCGAACGATGTGAATGGAAAATGGATAAAATGCACTTTTTTTAGAAAAAAAATCCTAGAAATGTTTGCAGATACAAAAATAAACCATACCTTTGCACTCGCAATTCGGAAGAATGGCAATAGCAAAGGATTGATTCGCTAGCTCAGCAGGTAGAGCACAACACTTTTAATGTTGGGGTCTTGGGTTCGAGCCCCAAGCGGATCACCAGGTAAGAGGAATGAAGTTAATACTTTGTTCCTCTTTTTTGTGCCTAAAAGCATTAATTACCTGTAAGTTATGGCTCAGAACTTCTATTCAACACCCCTAATTAATGACTTCGATGCTATCAAAGGTGATACTAATTCACCCGATACTTTAAGCACCGAAATTAAGCACGGAATCCAATCACCACTTTTCCAGCAGTCAGCCTTTGATGAAAGCCGTTAATAAACTGAACCTTATGGCTGAATATGACGCCCGTACAATGAATGTAGGTGCTGAATACAGCTTTGGGAAAGATTATATCAATGCCGTGATAGAGTTCAACCGCTGCCGTTACTTCTCCGGCGGACTGGTTTTTAAAATCCACCTGAAATAATAAAAGGAGTGGCTGTCAGTTTTTGATTTTCTTTTTATACACTTCTCCTCTGCTCATAACTTCCTTAACGAAATTGTAAGTCTCTACCCCTCGGAAATATCCGTTCTTACAAACCGGATCATTGAAATATTCTTCATTACTTTTAAGCAGGATATAGTCATCTACGCTGTTGTCCCATACATATTTATTCTTGCCATATTTTTCAGCCAGCGCCATGGCATCCAGTATGTGTCCTATTCCGGCGTTATAAGCCGCCAAGACAAATTTCATCCGTTCGTTTTCATCTTTTATCGCATTGAAAGAACGGGACGTGGCAGCGATATATTTCACGGCGGCCTTTATACTCTCTTCCGGATCCCGTTCTTTACCGGGAGGAACTCCCATAGCGCGTGCCGTCCGGGGCATGAGCTGCATTAATCCTTTCGCGCCGGCCCATGATACGGCTGTCGTATCAAAGTTTGATTCCGTATAGGCCAGGGAGGCTAAAATACGCCAGTCCCAGTCTATTTCTTTCGCATATTTCTTGAACAGAGCATCGAAGTGTGAAATCTTTCCGTCCTTGACGGACAAGATGGAACCGTGAGGTGTCCGTTTGCTTATTTCAAAATAACGCTTGCTGCTGGCCTGATAGGCGGGAGAAGTCATATTTTCCTGATGCCATTTAGTAGCCGCTTCACCTAGTAGCGGTGAGGTCTTACGTACGGCCCATGAGGCACGTTGGTCAAAACTGACTGCCAGGTTGATATTCAGATTGGGGTAATAAGTCTTGTTTAATTTGGCCAGGTCGTTGTCGCAGATGGCATAATCTATCTCACCATTGGAAACCTGCATGATTAAATCTTCGGTGGTGATGCTGTCATTATCGACTTCGTGTATCAATATACCGCCACCCAGTTCTTTATCCAGATTGATGAGACGTTCCAGATACTTTCCCGGTTTTACATAGACTTCTTTCCCGATTAATTCTGTCACATTGTTCAGTGCTTTCTTCTTTTTTTGAGTATTACGTTGTACCAATACCTGATGGGTGATGATATCTTCTCCGCAAAACTCTACACTGTCTTTAAACTCTTTGGTAACAGGCAGGTTATAGGCTATCAGGTCTCCTTCTCCTTGCAATAGCTTATGAACCAGATCACGGGCATTCTGTGCTACTTTTACTTTCAGTTTTACGCCCAGTGAACGGGCGAACTGATCGGCCAGCTCATACTGGAATCCCATAGGTTCGCCCCGATAATCGAAATAAGAAGTGGAACTGTTCAAGGTCAGGACTACTAATTCTCCGCTGTCTTTTATCTGTGGCAAATCATAATTTGTCACTTCGGCAGATTGTTGCCGGTTGCGGCACGCTATCATGCATATACAGGCAAGGACTAATAGCCAGACATTTTTCATTTTCCTAAAATCTTTTCAATATATAGTTTAAGGATTTCAATGGCCTTTTGGTTGTTGCCTCCATTGGGAATGATAATGTCAGCATATTGCTTGGTAGGCTCTATGAATTCGTCATGCATCGGTTTCAGAATGTTCCGGTATTTGTCTATCAGCATTTCCAAGGGGTGGCCGCGTTCCACCATGTCGCGGGTAATCACACGCAGCAAACGCTCGTCCGGTTCGGCATCCACAAAAATCTTCAAGTCCATCAGATCTCGTAACTCTTTGTCATAGAGGCTCATGATACCTTCCACAATGATGACTTCCTTGGGCTCTACATGAATGGTCTCGGACAAGCGTGTGCATACTATATAAGAATAGGTGGGTTGCTCAATGGGATGTCCTTTGCGCAGATCGGCAATCTGTTCTTCAAAGAGCTGCCAGTCAAAAGCGTCGGGATGGTCGAAATTGGTTTGTTTACGTACTTCCAAGGGAATGGATGACTGATCATTATAATAGGAGTCTTGTGGAATGACTGCAACGGAACCTGGGGGCAGGCTCTCTATGATTTTTCTAACTACAGTGGTTTTTCCTGAACCGGTTCCGCCGGCTATGCCAATAATTATCATAATAATAGACTGTATTTTAAAACAAAACTGTTACTTTTGCATCAGGCTAAATACCTTAGCCTTGTGTCAATTACAAAAGTAGGATAATTAATTAAAATATCAAGTATGGTTAAGCACATTGTTTTGTTTAAATTGAAAGAAACTCTTTCACAGGAAGAAAAATGGAAAGTGATGAATGATTTTAAAGCGGCTATTGAAGCTTTGCCGGCCAAGATAGGTTTTATCCGTCATATATTTGTGGGACTGAATGCCAATCCTGCTGAAAAATGGGATATTTGTCTGGATAGTGAATTCGATACACTGGCAGATGTCAGTGCCTATGCCGTTCATCCGGATCATGTAGCGGCTGCCGGCCTTTTAAAGGAAGTCAAGGCAGATCGGGCCTGTGTGGATTATGAATTTTAAAAGATAGCCTATGAAAAAGATAATCAATCCCTGGAAAGGATGGAAGGATATAATTGCTTCGGCTGTGCTCCCAACAATGAAGCCGGGGTGAAGATGGAATTTTATGAAGACGGGGATGAGGTAATCAGTATATGGAAACCTCAGCCACAGTTTCAGGGGTGGATTGATACGTTGCATGGAGGGATTCAGGCGGTGCTGCTGGATGAGATTTGTGCATGGGTCGTTTTGCGTAAACTACAGACTACCGGGGTTACCTCCAAAATGGAAACCCGCTATATGAAGCCTGTGAATACTAACGATTCGCATATTGTACTGAAGGCTTCCATAAAGGAGAGTAAGCGCAATATCGTATTTATAGAAGCGGCTATTTATAATAATAAGGAGGAACTTTGCACCAAGGCGCTGTGCACTTATTTCACTTTTCCGCAGGAGAAGGCGAAGGAAGAAATGCATTTCTTGAGCTGCGAGGTAGAACCGGAAGAGATAATTCCTTTAATTTGAAAGAAAAAATAAAGTTTTTGCGATAATTATTTGCTGATATCAAATATAAACTTTACTTTTGTCGCAAATAAAAAGAAAAGACTATGGTTAGAACAGCTACACATCATCATCATTTTCCTAACGAATAACTCGGTGGGCTAAGGTGATATTGTAGTATAATGATATAGGGCTTGCCGAAAACGGTAAGCCCTTTTTTATTGCCGATTAATAATTAGAAACAGATAGAATCATGCTTAGAATTGCAGTACAGTCAAAAGGCCGTTTGTTTGAAGAGACAATGGCATTATTACAAGAGGCGGATATTAAAATCTCCACTTCTAAAAGAATCCTTTTAGTCCAGTCATCCAATTTCCCTATCGAGGTCCTTTTTCTTCGCGATGATGACATTCCTCAGTCTGTAGCCGGTGGAGTGGCTGATTTGGGGATCGTAGGCGAGAATGAGTTTGTAGAGAGAAAAGAGGATGCCGAGGTGATTAAACGCTTGGGATTCAGCAAGTGCCGTTTGTCATTGGCTATACCTAAAGATGTGGATTATCCAGGCTTGTCTTGGTTTGAAGGACGCAAGATTGCTACTTCTTATCCCGGCATTCTGAAAGATTTTATGGATCGGAATGGTATTCATTCGGATATTCATGTCATTACCGGTTCGGTGGAGATTGCTCCGGGAATCAGTCTGGCTGATGCTATTTTTGATATTGTCAGTTCGGGATCTACTTTGGTAAGCAATAGCTTGAAGGAAGTGGAAGTGGTGATGAAAAGTGAGGCGTTGCTGATAGGCAATAAGAATATGTCTGAGGAGAAGAAGGAGATTCTGAACGAACTCTTGTTCCGTATTGAAGCGGTGAAGGCTGCCGAAGACAAGAAATATGTCTTGATGAATGCGCCGACAGAACGCCTGAAAGAAATTATCGAAGTGCTGCCGGGCATGAAGAGTCCTACGGTGATGCCATTGGCACAAGAAGGATGGAGTTCGGTACATACAGTGCTTGACGAGAAACGTTTTTGGGAGATCATCGGAAAACTGAAGGCATTGGGCGCGGAAGGTATTTTGGTATTGCCCATTGAGAAAATGATATTATAGCCGGCTCATACGTCGGACGAGATTTGTTCATTTATAAAAGAATACATGTATGAAGAAAATAATATATCCCGAAAAGAAAGACTGGCCGGAAATTCTCCGTCGTCCGGCATTGAATACGGACATGTTGCGCGAAACAGTAAAAGAAGTGCTGGATAGGGTGAAAACAGAAGGGGATAAGGCGGTGATGGAGTATGAAGAGCGTTTTGACAAGGTGAAACTGGATTCACTGAGAGTTACTGAAGCGGAGATTGCCGAAGCTGAAAAGGGGGTGCCTATTGAATTGAAGGCAGCTATCATGCTGGCACAGAAAAATATTCATACTTTTCATCGTTCTCAGCGGTTTGAAGGGAAAAAGGTGCAGACCGTACCCGGGGTAACTTGTTGGCAGAAGGCGGTTGCTATTGAAAAGGTGGGCTTGTATATTCCCGGAGGCACGGCGCCTTTATTTTCTACCGTATTGATGTTGGCTACTCCGGCACAGATTGCCGGATGCAAGGAAATTGTACTTTGCACTCCTCCTGATAAAGAAGGAAAGGTTCATCCTGCTATCTTGTATGCGGCAAAATTGGCGGGGTAAATAAGATATTCAAAGCAGGAGGGGTGCAAGCTATCGCTGCCATGGCATACGGGACGGAAAGTGTGCCTAAAGTTTATAAAATTTTCGGTCCGGGTAACCAATATGTAACGGCTGCCAAACAGCAAGTTTCTTTGCGTGATGTTGCGATAGATATGCCTGCCGGTCCTTCCGAAGTCGAAGTGCTGGCCGATGAGACGGCTAATCCTGTGTTTGTGGCAGCCGATTTGCTTTCACAGGCGGAGCACGGAGTCGATAGTCAGGCCATGCTGATAACTACTTCTGAGAAATTAATGAAGGAGGTGGAGTATGAGGTGCAACGCCAGTTGGCTTTGCTTCCCAGATGGGAAATAGCTGAAAAGTCGTTGGCAAACAGCAAATTGATTCTAGTGAGGGATATGATGAGGCAATTGACTTGACGAATGAATATGCTCCCGAGCATTTGATTATCGAGACCAAGGATTATATGGAACAGGCGGAGCGTATTGTCAATGCCGGATCTGTATTTCTAGGTTCACTTACTCCGGAGAGTGCCGGTGATTATGCATCCGGAACCAATCATACTTTACCTACCAATGGTTACGCCAAAGCGTATAGTGGGGTGAGTCTGGATAGTTTTATTCGTAAAATCACTTTTCAGGAGATTAACGGCGAGGGGATTCAGAATATCGGTCCTGCTATTGAGGTGATGGCAGCTAATGAACAACTGGGTGCGCATAAGAATGCAGTAACCGTAAGATTAAAAACAGTATAAAGATGAAAGATTTGAAAGAATTGACACGACCGAATATTTGGGCTTTGAAACCTTATTCATCGGCACGTGACGAATATAATGGAGCGGAAGCATCTGTCTTTCTGGATGCCAACGAGAATCCGTACAATACGCCTAATAACCGTTATCCTGATCCTATGCAGCGGGAACTGAAGAATATGATTGCTCCTATCAAAAAGGTAGATCCCGATACGATCTTTTTGGGGAACGGCAGTGATGAGGCTATTGATTTGGTATATCGCGCGTTCTGTATTCCGGGAGTGGATAATGTAGTGGCTATTGACCCTACATACGGTATGTATCAGGTATGTGCCGATGTCAATGATGTAGAATATCGCAAGGTGCTATTGGATGAAAACTATCAGTTCAGTGCCGATAAACTATTGGCGGCAACGGACGATCACACCAAACTGATTTTTCTTTGTTCGCCCAATAACCCTACCGGTAATAACCTGGAGCGTAGGGAAATGGAAAAATTACTGGATGCTTTCCAGGGACTGGTGATTATAGACGAGGCTTATTCCGATTTTTCTGATGCTCCGTCTTTCCTTGCCGATTTGGATAAATATCCTAACTTGATTGTCTTTCAGACTTTTTCAAAGGCATGGGGATGTGCTGCCATCCGTTTGGGCATGGCCTTTGCGTCTAAAGAAATCATCTCTATTTTCAGTAAGATTAAATATCCGTATAATGTGAATCTGCTGACACAGAAAGAGGCGGTTACGATGTTGCACCGGCATTATGAGGTGGAACGTTGGGTAAAGTCGTTATTGGAAGAACGGACGCGTTTGGTCAATGAATTTGTAGAACTGCCTTGTTGTGAGAAAATCTATCCTACGGATGCTAATTTCTTTCTAGCTAAAGTGACAGATGCCAAGAAAATATATAATTATCTGGTAGGCAAAGGTATCATAGTGCGTAACCGTACCAATATTTCTTTATGCCGTGATTGTTTGCGTGTGACTATTGGCACACGTCCGGAGAATGACATGTTGTTGGAGGCATTGAAAAATTATGAATGTTGAAGTATGAAGAAGGCGTTATTTATAGATCGTGACGGTACGTTGGTCATCGAGCCACCGGTGGATTATCAATTGGATTCTTTCCATAAATTGGAGTTTTATCCTAAGGTATTCCGTAATCTGGGATTTATCCGTAGCAAACTCGACTTTGAATTTGTGATGGTTACCAATCAAGACGGCCTCGGTACTTCTTCTTTTCCTGAGGATACCTTTTGGCCGGTGCACAACCTGGTGTTGAAGACATTGGAGGGGGAAGGCATCACTTTTGATGATATCTTGATAGACCGCAGTTTTCCGGAAGACCATGTGCCTACCCGTAAGCCTGGAACAGGAATGATGGGAAAATATCTTACCGGTGATTATGATTTGGCTAACAGTTTTGTTATTGGTGACCGTGCTACAGATGTGGAACTGGCTAAGAATATGGGCTGTAAGGCTATCTTGCTGCAAGATAATATGGATATCCTGAAAGAAAAGAAGCTGGAATCCTATTGTGTACTGGCAACTACAGATTGGGATAAGGTAGCCGAATTCCTTTTTGCTGGAGAACGTATGGCAGAAGTCCGCCGCACCACTAAAGAGACAGATATTTATGTAAGCCTGAATTTGGATGGAAGTGGGAAATGTGATATCTCTACAGGGCTTGGCTTTTTTGACCACATGCTGGAGCAGATAGGAAAACATGGAGGTATTGATCTTACCATCCAAGTAAAGGGGGATCTGGAAGTGGACGAACATCATACTATTGAAGATACAGCTATCGCTTTAGGTGAATGTATTTATCAGGCATTGGGCAGCAAGCGTGGCATTGAGCGTTATGGGTATTGCCTGCCCATGGATGATTGCCTTTGTCAGGTGGCTTTGGACTTTGGTGGTCGTGCATGGCTGGTATGGGATGCTGAGTTTCATCGGGAGAAA
Organism: Phocaeicola sartorii JCM 17136 = DSM 21941; assembly: GCF_000614185.1. Taxonomy (GTDB): domain Bacteria; phylum Bacteroidota; class Bacteroidia; order Bacteroidales; family Bacteroidaceae; genus Phocaeicola; species Phocaeicola sartorii. The sequence goes on from NZ_BAKM01000002.1 coordinate 112,511, forward strand.
ATAGGGGAGATGCCTACCGAGATGTTTCTTCATTTCTTTAAATCAATGAGCGATGCTGCTCGTATGAACTTAAATATCAAGGCAGAAGGACAGAATGAGCATCATAAGATAGAAGGAATATTCAAAGCTTTGGCTCGTGCTATGAAAATGGCTGTCCGAAGGGATATTTATCATTTTGAGGTGCCTTCAAGCAAAGGGTGTATTTAAGTTAGCTTCAAAGGCAAAGTAACTTAACTTAGTTGGGCAAGTAAGTTAAGTTACTTTGCCTTTGAAGTTAAGTTACTTTTTTTTATGGCTTATAGCTCTTCGCATTCTTTCAGCCATGAAACTGCACTGGCGTCGCTCGGCATACGCCAGTCGCCTCGGGGACTGAGTGATACAGACCCCACTTTGGGACCATCGGGCAGACAGGAGCGTTTGAATTGTTGTTGAAAGAAACGGCGGCAGAATGTAGTAAGCCATTTTTTGATTGTTTCCTCATCATAGATATCACGAAAAGCGATACTTGCCAGGAAGAATATCTTGGCGGGACGAAACCCGAAACGCAGGAATTGATACAGGAAGAAGTCATGCAGTTCGTATGGCCCTACCAAATCTTCAGTCTTTTGTTTGATGTTGCCGTTTTCATCAGCAGGAATCAGTTCGGGGCTGATAGGAGTGTCTACAATATCGAGCAGAGTGATACGTGATTCATTATCCATGTCATTCAAAGCCACCCAGTTTATCAGATATTTGACCAATGTTTTGGGAATACTTCCATTGACTCCGTACATGGACATGTGATCTCCATTGTAGGTAGCCCAGCCTAGGGCAAGTTCTGAAAGGTCTCCCGTACCAATGACAAGACCGCCCAGTTGGTTGGCGACATCCATCAGAATTTGAGTCCGTTCGCGTGCCTGACTGTTTTCGTAAGTCACATCGTGTACGGTCATGTCGTGGTCAATATCGTTAAAGTGTTGGATGCACGATTCCTTTATGCTGATTTCTTTAATGGTGACACCTAGTGAAGCCATCAGATGGAGAGCATTGTTATAAGTACGGTCGGTAGTGCCAAAACCAGGCATGGTGATGCCGATGATGCCTTTTCGTGGCAGATCTAATTTATCGAAAGTCTTGGCGCAGACCAAAAGTGCCAAGGTGGAATCCAGTCCGCCGGAAATGCCTACTACTACAGTCTTGCAGTGAGTGTGTACCAGACGTTTGGCAAGTCCTGCTATTTGGATAGCGAAGATTTCTTCACAACGCTCATCCAATTCTTTGCCTTGGGGAACAAAAGGATGGGCTTCTATACTGCGCGTCAGACTAAGATCGCGTGTGTTGACAAATTCTGTACTGATATGGATGGCGGGACGTCCCGGGCAGTTGCCGATATTGGCGGCAAAAGTGGTGTTGGTCAACCGTTCGCCACGAAGACGCTCCACGTCTATTTCACTGATGACCAATTGTTCCTTGAGTGAGAAACGTTCAGATTCGGCAAGTAATGTGCCGTTTTCATATATCAGTCCGTTGCCTGCAAAAACAACGTCTGTGGTGGATTCACCGAAACCGGATGAGCTGAATACATACCCTGCCAGACAGCGTGCTGATTGTTGACTGACTAATGAACGGACATAATTATGCTTGCCTATTCCTTCATTGTCGGCAGACATGTTGAAGATGATTTCCGCTCCTTTCAGTGTTAATGCAGAACTGGGCGGAATGGGTGCCCACATATCTTCGCAGATTTCAATGCCAAAGCAAGTTTCCGGAGTGTCGAAAAGCAGGTTGGCACTGACCGGTACATTTTGTCCGCAGAGGCGTACATTACCATCTGGGTGGTTTAGAGCAGAGGTAAACCAGCGTTGTTCATAGAACTCTTTATAATTAGGTAAATATGTTTTGGGAACAATGCCCAGTATTTTTCCTTTTTGGAAAACTACGGCACTGTTCAGCAATGTGGAATTCATAACGACGGGCATTCCTACAATAGAAATGATATCCATTTGCCGGGTGTTATTCATTATCTGCATTAAAGCCATTTCTGCTTCTTCCAGTAGCAAAGACTGACCGAACAAATCAGCGCAAGTATATCCTGTGATACTTAGTTCGGGAAAAATGATGATTTGTACCCCTTTCCCGTCTGCTATGGCAATTTGGGTCTCAATCTGTTGTGCGTTAAATTTGCAGTCGGCCACTTTCACTACCGGAATGGCAGCCGCCACTCTTACAAAACCGTATTTCATATTATACCTTCCATTATTATATATAGTTGCAAAATTAATCATTCTTTCTTGATTTGTGCTCCTAAATAAAAAAAATAAAAAAAAAGTGCGTGAATTATTTGTTTGTTGCAAAGAACTATCTATCTTTGCACGTGAAATAAAATTGTAATAGTTACAAAAAGGGAATATATGAAGAGTTACGATTATCTTATCAGTTATAACATTAAGCCTTCCGTACAGCGTATAGCTATTATGGATTATTTATTGGCACACAAAACTCATCCTTCTATTGATGAGATTTATTTGGCACTATGTAAGGACATTCCAACTTTGTCCAAGACTACAGTGTATAATACACTGAAGCTCTTTGTCGAGCATGGAGCAGCTTTAATGCTTACAATTGATGAAAAGAATGCATGTTTCGATGGTGATACTTCCCTGCATGCTCATTTCCTTTGCAAGAAATGTGGTAAGATATTCGATTTGCCATACAGTAACAAAGTGAAGCAAGTAGAGCAGATTGATATGAATGGATTCAAGGTGGATGAAATTCATCAATATTATAAAGGTATATGTCCTGCTTGTGCTAAAGAAGGCTAAGAAAGAAGTTGGAGGGATAGAGAGTAAATGATTAACTAATAAATAAAATATTGACTAACTAATAAAAAAAGGAATTATGAAAAAGTTTATTTGTACAGTTTGTGGTTATATTCATGAAGGTGATGCAGCTCCTGAAAAATGTCCGTTGTGTAAAGCTCCTGCTTCTAAGTTCAACGAAATGGTAGAAACTGAAGGTGGCTTGGAATTTGTTGACGAACACGTTATCGGCGTAGCAAAAGGTTGCGACGAAGAAATGATTAAGGATTTGAACAACCATTTCATGGGTGAATGTACAGAAGTGGGTATGTATCTGGCTATGAGCCGTCAGGCAGACCGTGAAGGCTATCCTGAAGTTGCTGAAGCTTTCAAACGTTATGCTTGGGAGGAAGCAGAACATGCTGCTAAATTTGCTGAGTTGCTGGGTGACTGTGTATGGGATACAAAGACTAACCTGGAAAAGAGAATGAATGCTGAGTCAGGTGCTTGTGCCGATAAGAAACGCATTGCTACTCGTGCAAAGGCTTTGAACTTGGATGCTATTCACGATACAGTTCACGAAATGGCTAAGGACGAAGCTCGTCACGGTAAAGGCTTTGAAGGTTTGTACAACAGATATTTCAAAAAATAATATACGATTTGTTGTAGTATAAATGGAGAGAGGGTGTTGCAATTATTATTGCGGCACTCTCTTTTTCTTAGTTATATTTAGAGATATATGGGGCTTGTTTCTCATTCTTTCAGTAGTACTTCTTCAATCGCTTTCCTGAAAGTAGCTTTATTGGCTGCCCCTACAATGATCTGTGGCTGGCCTGTCTTGGGGATAAAAATGATGGTAGGCAGTGATTGTATCCCCATGTCGGCAGATAATTCTTTTTGTTTGTCTGTATCTACTTTGTAAACTATGATTTGGTCTTGATATTCTTTGGCCAGACTTTTTAGCAGAGGGGCAACCATACGGCAAGGGCCGCACCATGTGGCGTAGAAATCAATAACTGCCGGTTTTTCCCCTTTGTATTTCCAGTCAGTGGAACCGGAGGTATAGTCAAATATGTTATCCAGGAACATTTGTTTGTCCATTCGGATGACTTTTCCTGAATTTTTATCTGACTGACTCTGGACAGGAATTTGGGCGCTGAGATGTCCCGTTAATCCGGCAGCTAATAGAAGGCATGTTATTGCTTTCTTCATGTTTTACTCATATTGGGATAGGATCGTGCTTAAATCATTGGCACGCATCACACCACTTTGCCGCCACAACTGTTTGCCATCCTTAAAAATCATCAGTGTGGGAACCGATTGAATCTGATAGTATGCGGCAATTTCTTTATGCTTGTCCACATCTACTTTGACAATTCTTACTTTTTCACCTTTTATTCCTTTTAGTTCTTCCAGAATAGGCTTCATGGCTTTGCAAGGCCCGCACCATTCAGCAAAAAAATCGACTAATACAGGGATGTTTGAGGTGATTAAATCTTCAAATCTTTCCATAATGTTCTCCTTTCGTTATTTTTATTATAGTAAAAACGCTTATAGAGTGGTTTTTGTTTAAAAAATGAAGCCGAAACAGTGTAAACTGTTTCGGCTTTGCATATCATAAGGTTGATGACTGTTATTTCTTTACAGAAGAGGGAGTATAACGTGCGTTCAGCCCGTCAATGATTTCCTGTGTGATGTTGTATGCCGGATTAGCGTATAACAAGTTGTCAAATCCTGTATTGCTGATAATCAGATCATATCCTTTGTTCTGATTGTAGATTTTTAGGAATGAGTTGATGGAATCGCGCAACTGTAAGCTGTTCTTTTGATTTTCAGAAGCCAGCTCGTCGCTTAGTTTCTGTTGCAGTGCTTGCAATTCTTGTTGTTGTTTCATCAGTCTCATCTGTTCCTGTTCAGCGCGTTCACGTGTGGCGAAGCCGTTATTTTCCAGTTTGCGTTGGAATTCTTTAGCGTCAGCATCCAGCTTCTTCGCTTTTTCATTCAAAGTAGTGCGGATATTTTCTTCTTTTTGTATCATCACTTCGTTTAAGTCATTCCAAAAATTGTACTTAGTCAACAGTGAATCGATTTCCACGTATGCTATTTTCATGTTTGAAGAACCAGCAACACCGGCTGCCGGAGCAGCGGAGGAAGTTGCAGCGTTGTTGCTGTTGTCGCTACATTGTGCAAACACTAACACGATGGCCAGTGCTAGAAATCCATTCAGGATGAAATTTGTTCTTTTCATAATCTTTTTCACGTATTGTTTTTATTAATTATTATCCGTTTTTGTTTGGCTTTTCAACTTCGGCTATGGCGTTTTTATTAGGCTTGCGCGCTTCACGATCTTGTGATTGCACACATCCCACTCCTTTTTTGCGGAGTGCCTTGTTACCGCTCACATGTGTATTGGGAAACTTTCCTTTCAGAAAGATTCCGATAGATAATAATGCTATACAGATAGCAACTATTAACACAGTTATAAGGATAGTATCAAGCATTTCTATTATTTTTGTGGTGCAAAGTTAGTGTAAGGTAAGGGAAATGCCAAATTTATTGAAGCATTTCGTGTTTACAGACTAATTTTGCGGAGCAAATATAGAATTTTGCAATGATTTAGCTTTCTCTTTTCCCATTAAAAAAGAGGAAGTATGCTGTTTGAAAGAGTTATTTAACTAATTTTTGCAGATTCAAGAGCTGAATTTGCCTAAACAACAACATGATTATGAATAAAAAGGATTTAAAGCCGGCATCTGTCTTTCATTATTTTGAAGAGATATGTCAGGTACCCCGTCCCTCGAAAAGAGAGGAGAAAATAATTGCTTATTTGAAAGCATTCGGTGAAGAACATGGCTTGGAAACTACGACAGACGAAGCCGGTAATGTATTGATTAAAAAGCCTGCTACTCCAGGTAAGGAGAATTTGAAAACTGTGATTTTACAGTCTCATATAGATATGGTTTGTGAAAAAAACAGTGATGTGGAACATGATTTTCTGATTGATCCTATTGAAACAGTCGTGGACGGTGAATGGCTGAGAGCCAAAGGTACTACATTGGGGCTGATAATGGTATCGGTGTGGCGACAGAACTGGCTATATTGGCTGCTACTGACATAGAGCATGGTCCGTTAGAGTGTCTTTTCACCGTGGATGAAGAGACCGGATTGACAGGTGCTTTTGCATTGAAGCCAGGGTTTATGACTGGTGATATTCTGATTAATCTGGACTCGGAAGATGAAGGAGAATTGTTTATCGGCTGTGCCGGTGGCGCAAACACTACAGCCGAATTTACTTATCAGCCTGTTGCTGCTCCACAGGATTATTTTTATTTCCGTGTAGCGGTCAAGGGACTGACAGGTGGTCACTCCGGTGATGATATTAATAAAGGTAGAGCGAATGCCAATAAGCTGTTGAATCGTTTCCTGACTCAGCTGGCTTCTAAATATACTTTATATTTATGTGAGATTGATGGTGGTAATCTGCATAATGCCATACCTCGTGAGGCACAGGCTTTGTGTGCGGTACCTATGCATGATAAGGAATCGGTTCGTGTGGATTTGAATATCTATACTGCTGAACTGGAGAATGAATATGCTGTGACAGAACCAAACTTGAGAACTGAACTCTCTTCTGAATCCCCTTGCAAGGAAGCGATAGATATGGCTACCGCCAGGCATTTTCTGAGAGCGGTTTACGCTGTGCACAACGGGGTGTATGCCATGAGCCAGGATATTCCGGGACTGGTGGAGACTTCATCCAATCTGGCTTCTATCAAACAGGTAGAGGGAAACAAGATTAAAATAGTGACTAGCCAGCGCAGTTCCATTCTTTCATCACGCAAGGATATGTCCGAGATGATTCGCTCTGCTTTTCTGTTGGGAGGTGCTGAAGTAACGACAGGTGACGGTTATCCAGGGTGGAAACCGAATCCGGCTTCTCCTGTTTTGAAAGTTGCGGTAGATAGCTATAAAAAACTTTTTGGCGTGGAACCTAAAGTAAAAGCGATTCATGCAGGATTGGAGTGTGGTTTGTTCCTTGAAAAATATCCGTCACTGGATATGGTTTCTTTTGGACCTACTTTGCGTGGTGTCCATTCACCCGATGAACGTATGTTGATTCCAACAGTGGATAAATTCTGGCGTCATTTGCTGGATGTATTGGTTAATATACCGACAAAATAAGTTATATGAAGAAAACAATCCTATTCCTTTGTTTGTGCTGCCTGGTTGGGGTGACGTATGCACAGGAACCGTTCCGGATAATGTTCTACAATGTAGAGAACTTGTTCGACTGTCAGCACGACACGTTGAAAAATGATTATGAATTTTTACCGGATGCTCCGAAAGGATGGACGTATGCGCGTTATTATGATAAACTGGCTAAGATAGCCAAAGTTATTATTGCCACTGGTGAGGAAAATGTTCCCGACTTGGTGGGACTTTGTGAAGTGGAAAATGACCATTGCCTGAAAGATTTGACGGAAAATTCACCTTTACGTGAGGCCGGTTACCGTTATGTCATGACTGATTCTCCCGATGAGCGTGGCATTGACGTGGCGTTGCTTTATCAGCGGGGTACTTTTAAGTTGTTAGGACAAAACTGTATTCCTGTTCCTTATAAGGAAATAGAACGCCGTCCTACGCGTGATATTCTTCATGTGATGGGGCAGGTGGTTTCCGGTGATACATTGGATGTGTTTGTATGTCACATGCCTTCCCGTTCCGGCGGTGAGGAAAAGAGTGAGCCATATCGTCTTTTCACTGCACAGATATTGAATATGGCGGTGGATTCTATCATGAATCTTCGCCAGCATCCCAATGTGGTGATAATGGGTGATTTTAATGACTATCCCACTAATAATTCAATAGCTAAAGTGTTGGGTGCTGTGGCTCCGAAAGGTGAGGTGCAGGCTAAAAAACTGTATAATCTGATGGACGGACGAAAGGAAGGTACTTACCGTTATCGCGGTGAATGGGGCGTGCTTGATCAGCTGATTGTTTCCGGATTCCTGTTGCAGGGACACGAGGTATGCGCACTTCATACGACAAGGCGCAGATTTTAAAATATCCGTTCCTGTTGGAAGAAGATGAAAAATATGGTGGGGATATCCCATCACGTACTTACTGGGGAAAGAAATATCATGGTGGTTATAGCGACCATTTGCCGGTATGTGTGGACTTTGAAATCGGAAAATAGGGAGAGGGATTAGTGGTTAGTGATGAATGGGCTGCGCTATTATGCTGCAGGTATTAATCACTAATCACTATATATTCCTATTCATGATGATAAGGACCGTTATTCAATATAGTCATAGCCCGGTATAGCTGTTCTACGAAAATAAGGCGTATCATTTGATGTGAGAAGGTCATCTTGGATAATGAGATCTTTTCTTGGGCTGCATCATATATTTTGGGCGCAAATCCGTATGGTCCCCCAATGATAAATACTAACCGTTTGTTTACAGTGTGCATTTTACGTTCTATCCAGTTGGCAAATTCTACGGAACGGAATTCTTTCCCATGTTCATCCAATAAGACCACGACATCGCCCGGCAGCAAAGCTTTCAGAATTAATTCTCCTTCCTTCTCTTTTTGTTGCTCCATGCTCAGGTTTTTGGTGTTCTTGAGTTCGGGGATGACTTCCATATCGAAAGAAATGAAGTGCTTGGTACGTTCCACGTAATCATTGATAGCGGTGATATAATGTTTTTCGACAGTGCGTCCTACTACTAATAATGTAAATTTCATACGTTCTTTTCTGGTTTACTTTGCAAAAATACGGAAAATCTCTACCTTTGCCTATCAATTCATAAAAAAACGATAACATTATGGACGAATTAGTAGTGAAAGACTTAATAGACAGACTGATAGACCTGTCTTTTGCTGAAGATATAGGTGATGGGGATCATACGACCTTGTCATGTATTCCCGCAGATGCAATGGGAAAATCAAAGTTGTTGATTAAGGAAGAAGGTATTTTAGCGGGCATTGAAGTGCTAAAGAAGTATTTCGCCGTTTTGACCCCACGATGAAGGTGGAGGTGTTTATTCAAGATGGGACTCACGTGAAACCGGGTGATGTGGCCATGGTGGTGGAAGGTAAGGTTCAGTCACTTCTTCAGACAGAACGCTTGATGCTGAATATCATGCAGCGTATGAGTGGCATTGCTACTATGACCAATAAATATGTGAAGAAACTGGAAGGTACGAAAACCCGTGTGCTTGATACCCGCAAGACAACCCCGGGTATGCGTATCATGGAGAAGATGGCTGTCAAGATCGGAGGAGGATGCAATCACCGTATTGGTTTGTTTGATATGATTTTGTTGAAAGATAATCATGTGGACTTTGCAGGAGGCATACACAATGCAGTATCTCGTGCCAAAGAGTATTGCAAGGCAAAGGGAAAGGATTTGAAGATCGAACTGGAAGTGCGTAACTTTGACGAATTGAATCAGGCGTTGGCAGAAGGAGTGGATCGTATTATGTTTGATAATTTTACACCCGAGGATACTCGTAAAGCGGTAGAAATTGTAGGTGGCCGTTGTGAAACCGAGTCTTCCGGTGGTATTACTTACGACACCATGTTACCTTATGCACAGGCAGGAGTGGATTTCATTTCTTTTGGTGCGTTGACTCATTCTGTAAAAGGAATGGATATGAGCTTCAAGGCTTGTTAAGAGAAATGTGAACGATGCAAGTGACACGAATAGAGTTAAAATCTATTCGTGTCACTTGTGTTATTGGCATTCGTTTCTTTTATTTTCTTCTTTGAACCGGGTAGGCGTCATTCCTTTTACTTGTTTAAAGGAGGTGCTGAAATATCTCGGATAAGAAAAACCTACCTCGTAGGATATTTCGTTGATATTCATATTGGTATTTGTAAGCAGATAAACCGACTTCTCTATGCGTAGTTTATTGATATAGTCATTGACGCCCAATCCGGTTAGGAGTTTTACCTTATTATATAAAGACGCTCTGCTCATAGCCATTTTGTCTGTCAGAAATTTAATGGAAAGTTCCTCTCCGGCCATATTTTCATTAATAAGCATATTGAGTCTGGCGATGAACTCTTCATCTTCTTTACTGTTCTTCCTTTGAGTCTGTTCTGTTTCTGTGCTTTTTTCATTTGTTTCTTTTATCGGCATATTGGATGATGATGCCGTTGTGGGAATATTTTCTTCGATGGGTATTTTTTCTTCTTTATTCTTTAAAATGTCGTTTAATATGGCTTGCAGGAAATGGTTCATGTTGCCTTTCATGTGTTGTTCTTTTCGTTGGTAATAAATGTAGCCTATGCCGGCTGTGGCAATTATAAACAGGATAGCTGCTATGCCGATGAACCAGTTGGTTTTATACCAAGGAGGAGTAACGATTATGTTTATCAATTTTGGGAGGGTATGATTTCCGTTTTTGGTATTGCAAGAAACCCATATTGTGTAGTTACCTGCGGATAGAGAGGATAAATTAAGTGTAGGATCGTAAGTTTCAATCAATTGTTTGCTTCTGCTTTCAATTATGTATTGAAGCAGGTATTTTTGGAATATGTCTCTGTTCTTTATTCGAAGGTGGAGGGAAAGAGAATTGTAGTTCCAGGGTACTTTTATCGTATTCTCTTTGATGTTCTTTAAGCAAGGGCTGCCGTTAAGAAGAATGTCGGACAGGTATATTTCTGGCATCTGGGTATCAGTATCGGGAATGTTTGTGTTGATTTTAACCAATCCTTCAGATCCACCTAGATAGATGTGATTTTTATTAGATTGTTTTTGGTATGCGAATAAAATTTCGTTGGATGGGAAACCGTCAGAACTGTTCCATATAGTAAATCTGTTTTCTTTGATGATATAAGAGTATAGCTGATTTTGCGCACAAATCCATAGACGCCCTTTTCCATCGGCTATGAGGAAGGATATGCTGTTGAATAGCTTGGTACGTATGCGGTGGTATTTCCGGCTTTTCAGATCGAAGAATCCAAGTCCTTTGTCGGTACCGGTCCATATTATATGATTGTTGTCGTAAGACATGGAAGTGATGGTCTCATTTTTTTCCAACTCGAATAGTAATCGGATGCTGTCATTTTGCTGATCTACCCAAAAAGCTTGGTGAGCGTATTTTAAGAGAGAGAATTTGTCATTGGAGTATGATAGACAAAGTGCATTATTAGAGAAGTCGTAGTGACGGTCTGTTTGCATCTTTGAAAATGTATGGTTATGTGTATTGTATGCATAGGCATTACGGCTGATTATGTATATTTTGTTGTCTGCCACCTGATTGGCTAGAGGAAGATGACCATAAAAACATTCTTTATAGTTGGTTTCTTTATCTATAATGGTGAAAGGACGATATTGCTGTGTCTTTTTATTGAACAGAAAGATGCCTTTGGTATATAAGGAAACCATTAATTCGGATTCGGATATTTCAGCAATGGAGATCACTTTATCTCCGTAGGTTGAGGGGAAATGAGTAAATTTGTCAGTAGACGGGTCGTATAGATTGATACCTCCTCCATCGGTTCCAATCCAGACTTTTCCGCTCTTCTCTTCGTAAAGGCTGATGATTGATTTTTCGCTGAGTCCGCTGGGATGGTTTAAGACGGCATCTTTATATGTCTTGATGTATGTTTCTTTAATACAGAATATGCCTCCTCGTACGCTTCCTGCCCATAGGTTTTCTTCTTGGTCTTTGTAGAGCAAGGTAATGGAGTTGACCGGCAGTGAAGAATAGTCTCCCACTATGTGTTGAAGTTGTGAGAATTGTTGAGTATGGGGATCAAACAGGTTGATACCGCTTCCGTCTGTTGCCAACCATAGCTTGCCGTTGTGTTCTGTTATATCTAAAATATAATTGTTGTTTAATCCGGAATTTGTCTGAGTATAGTGTTTTTGGATTTTTCCAGTTGAGTCATAGCAATAAAGTCCAGATCCGTAAAAGGATGTGTAGATATGCTGGTCAAGGGTTGTATATAACGATGTCAGCAGGTTGGAGCTGCTTGGAATAAAAAGACTGAATTGTTGGGTTTGACGGTTATATAAGTAGATTCCTTTTTTTCGGGTACCTACTAAAATATTGCTTTTATCGAGATAGACCATTTTTTGAATTCTATAATCTACCGCGTTGATGTTTTCTTTCCCTTTTTGTTTAAGGTGAATGGTCTTTGCCTTTCTGCTGTGATAATCGTAGCAGTAAATGGTATTTTCACTGCCAAACCATATTCCGCCTTCTATTTTGATAGAAGAATAGATAGCTTGGGGGATGGCGGTTGTGAATCGGTCTTGTTCGTCATCATAGAGGGCTAACCCTTTTGGAGTTGCTATCCAAAGGTTTCCTAATGAATCTTCGGTCAGATGATTGATATAATTGCTAGGCAGAGAATGGGGATCGTCCGAATAATGCTGGTAGGTTTTTATTCCTTCTTGAGTATAACTGTTCAATCCATTTTGAGTTCCTATCCATAAAGTACCTTTATGGTCTAACAGAATGGATTGGGCGGTAGATTGAGAAAGTCCTTGCTCTATGGAGAGCTGGGTGAATGAATAATGGACATTGTGTTCGGAGGAGAACAGTTTTGTTTCTGTCCATAAGCATAAAATGATAATTAAGGTCCGATACATTGTAATTTTATTTTCTGCAAAAATACATTTTTTTTCTTTTGATAAGAATTGGGAGGTTGTTTTTTCAGTATGAAGCAATAAGAAAATAAGATGTTTTTTATCAAAAAATTGAGAAATAGTTCCTTGTTAGACAGGATTGGACTTGATTTATACAATTTTTGACCTTTCCAGTTGGTAAATAGATTAAGTTTGTGCAGTTAAATTTTTGAAATAAGTTTTGTGAACCAAAATTAATGTAGTATGAAAAATGTTATACTTTTATTATTGTCTGTATGTGGTATGTTTGCTTGTACCCATACGCCAAAGTGGGAATTAGTGTGGGAGGATAACTTTGATGGTGCGGAGCCCGATACCACAATATGGAGCCGCATACCTCGCGGCAAACCTGATTGGCAAAATACTCAGTCGTTCGATGACCGTTGTTATGAAATGCGTAACGGCCTTTTAATATTAAAGGGAATTGTGAATGATAATATGGATGTAGATACGGCGAAGTATCTGACTGGGGGATTGTGGACAAAAGACAAGCACGCTTTTCATCGGGGACGTATTGAAGTGAAGGCCAGATTGCATGGGGCGAAAGGGGCATGGCCGGCTATATGGACTTTGCCTTATGAAACCGATAAATATGATTGGCCTATGGGAGGGGAGGTAGATATTATGGAACGCCTGAACAATGATTCCATTGTTTATCAAACCGTGCATTCACACTATACTTATACATTGGGAATAGAGAATAATCCGAAACATGGAAGCACTACGTCTATCAATCCTGAGGACTTTAATATATATGGGGTGGATTTCTGGCCGGACAGTTTGGTGTTTCATGTGAACGGAAAACGGCATTTCGTTTATCCTCGTATCGAAACAGAGCAAGAAGGGCAGTTCCCTTTTGATATTCCTCAATATTTACTGATTGATATGCAATTAGGAGGTACTTGGGTAGGACCTGTGGATTCTACGGATTTACCTGTGGAGATGGAAGTGGACTGGGTACGTCATTATCAATGGAAATGAAGTAATTCTGGTATTTGTAATTATGATGATATTAGTGATAAATAACCTATTAACTCAATTAAATTTGAAATTATGAAAAGACAAAGGCAAAAATTATTTCGCGTGTTTTTAGCGGGCGTCCTGATGCTGTTTTCTTTTATGGCATATGCACAGGAGCGTACGGTGACAGGTAGGGTGTATGATTCATCCGGTGAATCTATTATAGGAGCCAGTGTAGTGGTGCAGGGTACTATGCAGGGAGTGGTAACAGATATGGACGGTGCTTTTCAGTTGAAGGTGCAACCTTCCCAGTCTTTGGTGATTAGCTTTTTGGGATACAAAGATGTGATCCTGCCGGTAGGAAATAAAAATGATTTTAAAATTATTTTGGAAGAAGACTCTAAAAAGCTGGACGAGGTAGTGGTGGTAGGATACGCTACTCAGAAGAAAGTGAATTTAACAGGATCTGTCGCTTCCGTATCGGCAAAAGATATTCAGGATATTCCGGTGGCCAATACAACTACTTTGTTGCAGGGGCGACTGCCGGGGTTGGTACTGACTCAAAACGGTGCGCAAGCCGGTAATGATAACCCGGAAATCAGAATCCGTGGTATTGGTACCTTTGGTAATAATAATCCGATGGTGTTGATTGACGGGGTGGAAGGTAGTATTTCACAAATAGCAGAGATACCTTCTGCCGATATTGAGAGCATTTCTGTACTGAAAGATGCGGCATCGGCAGCTATTTACGGTGTACGTGCTGCCAATGGCGTTATTTTGATCACTACCAAGCGGGGACAAGCATCAAGCAAGGTGAAGGTTTCGTACTCAGGTAGTTATACTTTGCAGACACCTGGTATTGTTCCCGACTATGTGGATAGTTATAATTGGGCTTTGATGAAGAATGAAGTGAATTCCGGAACGTTCTCACCGGAAGCTTTGCAAAAGTTGAAAGACGGATCCGATCCGGATCATTATGCAAATACCAATTGGCTGGACGCAGTATTGCGCAATGCTAGTATGCATCAGCATCATCTGTCTGTATCAGGAGGTAATGAGAATACCCATTTTATGACTTCGGTGGCCTATTCCAATCAGGATGGTATCATGATGAAGACAGGAGTGGAACGTTTTTCATTCCGTTCGAATATTGATACTCGTTACAAACGTTTTACTTTTGGATTGAACTTATCCGGTAATAAGAATAATGTGACCGCACCTGCTGTAGCACCTTCCGGTGAAGGCGGAATCATGCGTTATGTATCTTGGTTCACTCGTCCTACTGTGCCGGTGATGTATTCTAACGGGCATTACGGTTATGTAGATGGTTCGTCATTGAGTGCCGAACTGATGAAGAATCCCGTAGAGTCAATGTCTTTAGGGCATCGCAGCAACGAGTATTGGCGTTTTAACGGTAAGGCGTTTGCCGGCATTGATTTGTGGGACGGATTGAAGTTCCAGACCAGTTTTGCTTATGCTTTTGATTTGAATGCAACGAAATCTTACTCTCCCAAATCTCCAGCCCGTTATGATGCAGAAGGAAATATTAGAAAAGCAGCGGGAGAAACGAATAAGGAGGAGGATTATTGGTACCGCAATGCGACATGGACAAATGAGAACTTGTTGACTTATAACAAGCAATTTGACAAGCATAATGTTAGTGTGCTGCTGGGACACTCTGTCATTGGTTCGCGCTTTTATAGAACAACTGCTTCCATACAAGGGTTTCCTACAGAAAATATTTATGAGCTTGATGGAGGAACAATTAATCCGGGGGCAAAAGGCAATTCGGAAGAATATAAACTCCAGTCATTTTTTGGCCGTGTGAATTATAGTTACGACGACCGTTATTTGTTTGAGTTCAATGTTCGCCACGATGGCTCGTCACGTATGCCTAAAGCCAACCGTTACGCTACATTCCCTTCCGTATCAGGAGGATGGGTGTTCTCGAATGAAGAGTTTATGAAAGACTATAAAAACTTCTCCCTTGGAAAGTTACGTCTGTCATGGGGTAAGCTGGGTAATCAGGAAATCGGTAATTATGCTTATGCGGCTACTTTGGGTGCAAGCGGAAATTATTTCTTCGACCAGAATGGAGACAAACAGGCCGGTATGGTACAGACTTCTGTCCCGAATGAAAACATCAAATGGGAAACGACTCGTTCTATCAATGTGGCCCTTGACCTTGGATTTTTTAATAATAGAATACAGACTACTTTTGAATGGTTTGATAAGAAAACTTCTGATATCTTGATGCAGTTAGCTATGCCGGGCATATTCTTGGGCTCTCTTAATGCTCCTTATCAGAATGTGGGTGCTGTCCGCAACCGTGGTTGGGAGTGGAATGTGAATTACTCGGATAGTAAAGGCGACTGGGCTTGGAATGCAGGGTTCAACCTGTCACACGTGAAGAATGAAATTCTGGAGATGGGCGGTCTGGAAGAAACAATAAGCGGGCAAACAATCAATCGTATTGGTAATCCTATCGGCGCTTATTTTGGATATAAAGCAATTGGTATTTACCGTACAGAGGCTGATCTACAGCGTACTAATTCAAAAGGGGAAGTCATTAAACAAAATGGTGTGGCTCCCAAATTGGGCGATATCATGTATGCTGATTTAAATGATGACGGAAACATAACTGCAGATGACCGTGACATTATAGGTAATCCTTTTCCTAAATACTCTTATAGTTTCAACTTGGGGGCTTCTTGGAAGAACTTTGACTTGTCTACTTTTTGGCAGGGAGTAGGAGGTATTTACCGTTACAGTTGGGAGACTTCTACCGATATCCGTGGTAACTTAACCGAACGCTGGCTGGATCGTTATTCTGCCGACAATGTAAATGCTTCCATGCCGGCATTAGGCAATACGATGAATGATTCCTATTCCTCATTCTGGTTGGAGAATTCCAGTTACTTGCGCTTAAAGAACTTGGAGTTCGGCTATACATTCCGTCAGCCGGGGCTTGCCAAAGTGGGTGTTTCCAGTATCCGTGTCTATTTTGCCGGAAGTAATCTTTTGACATTTACGTCTTTGAAAAACTGGGATCCGGAAAAAACATCAGGTGATGCCAGAAACGACGTACATCCCAACATGCGCACTTATTCATTTGGGTTAAATATTCAATTCTAAATTATAAGGAGGATATACATTATGGTAAAGAATACAAAAAATATATGCAGAGTTTTATTTTTTTCTGGAATGTTATTGGTTACCAGTGCATGCTCAGATAGTTTTTTGCAGACGGATTCTCCGAATCAGCCTTCTCAGACCACTTATTGGCAGACCGAATCGGATGCATTGATGGCTTTGACAGCCTGTTATGATGCCATGCAGAGCCAGAATTTATATGACGACAACATTGATGGCTGGAAGTTTGGATTTTTGGGACGTGAAACCAGTACGGACAATGGAGACCACACATGGGGTGACTGGATGCTGGGAAGTTCTATTTCGAAATGTGCGTCTTCTACTACTGATGAATGTTTCTCTATGTATTGGAATGCCAATTATGAGGTAATTAAGCGTTGCAACATGTTGGTGGAGAATGTGGAGCGTATTCCGATGGAGGCAGAAAAGATAGATGCATACAAGGCGGAAGCCATAGCACTGCGGGCTTTGATGTATTGTAATCTGACTTCCGTGTTCCGCGATGTTCCCTATTTGACGAGACCTTTAACCTTGGCCGAAGCACAGGCTCCTAAAACGGAACGTAGTGAGATTGTTTCGTCTTTGTTGGAGGATCTGAAGACTTGGATTCCTAAAATACCGGTTATAGGGAAGGCTCAAAAGGGACGTATGTCCCAAGAGGCGGGTTATGCCATTATGGGACGAATCGCTCTTTTTAATCAACGTTGGGACGAGGCGATAGCTGCTTATAAAAATGTAATAGGAAAAGTACAGCTGTTTAAGTCGGGCGATGGAACTGATTATGCTGCCAATTATGCTGATTTGTTTAAAGAGCAAAATGAAACGGCTGAGGAAGTGTTACTGAGTGTTCATTTTAAAGGTCCGGGATTGGGTGAAGGAAGCTGCTTTGGGGTTTGTTGGTCTGCTCCGATGAATGCTATTGAAGGTTCTATGAACTTGTGTGATGATTTTTACTGTATAGATGGGCTGCCTATCGACAAATCACCTTTATTTAAGGGAAATCTTGCTCAAGGAGCTCACACGAAGGCTAATCCGGATATGGGACGTTATGAGAATCGTGATCCTCGTATGAAAGGCACATTGATGTTGCCGGGCATGGAATGGAACGGAAAGTTGTATACTAATAATTTGCCGGCAAGTTCTACCTGTTGTATTCGTAAATGGTACACTCCGGAAGATACGGCCAATGAATATGACGGTAGTCTTGATTTCTATGTAATCCGTTATGCAGAAGTGCTTTTGTCACTTGCTGAAGCTATGATTGAGAAAGGTGGCTATCCACAGGCGGAAGTGACAGGACCTATCAATGAAGTTCGTGCTCGCGTCGGTATGCCGGCGGTAGAAGCAGTGGAAGGAACTAATTTGAATAAAGAAGAATTGCGCGCTATTGTGCGTCACGAACGCCGTGTGGAACTGGCTTTTGAAGATTTACGCTTTGCTGATCTTTACCGTTGGGGCGAGTTTGAAAGTGCTCAAAAACGTATGCAGAAAGATCAGTCGTTCTATGGCTTCGGAGTAGTTCCGCGAGGCAACCTTCGTGGTGCGCAAGATCTGGTCTGGCCTATTCCGCAAGGTGAAATAGACACGAATCCGATGTTGGAGCAACATAGTGAATGGAAGTAAGAATGGTTGATTTGTTATTTTCAATATAACTGTGATGAGGTAAGAGATTGTAAAAAGGTATTTTCTTGAAGGGCAAGTATGTGGCTGATAAGGCTGCAACTTGTCCTTTGTCGTTTGTATGCTGTTATATATGTTTTATTTCATAATGTGGCATATTTTGTTAAATTACGAAGTGGTGTTATTTCTCTTTTCATCTCTTTGTTTTATCTTTGTCACTGAATATTATAAGTAATAACATAAGTATATGAAGAAAAAGAATGTTTTTAAATGGTGGGGAGTCGTTTTGTTGTTGTGTATGTGTTCTGTCCATGTTGAGGCGCAGGATTTGAAGTCTATACTGACAGGAGTGGCAAAGGCGGTAATTGGTGACAAGGCTACTACGGCTCGTTCTATTGTGGGTACGTGGTCTTATCAGGCTCCCGAATGTCAGTTCGCGAGTGATAAGTTGCTGGCAAAGGCTGGTGGAGAGGTGGCAGCCAAGGAAGTGGAAGAAAAACTACAGACTGTATATGATAAGACAGGTTTGACTGGCATTAAGTACACTTTCAAGGAGGATGGCACTTATTCATATATATTAAAAAAACGTACGGTAAATGGCACTTACGTTTTTGATGATGAAGCTAAGACGATTACTATGAAAAGCAAGTTGGGCATACAGACGGTAGCTTATGTGACAGTGACAGGCAACAGTATGAGTCTTGTATTCAATGCCGATAAGTTGATGTCCATTCTAAAGGTGATTACAGGAGCGGCTTCCAAAGTAAATTCCACGGCTGCCACTCTCAACAGTGTGGCTGAAGCTTATGACGGGCTAATGTTAGGATTTGAATTGAAAAAGTGAATGTCTTTTTATTAAAGACAGGGGAGCAGGTGTTTTATAGATTGATTAACAAGTCATGATTGAAACTGATGCTTAAAGATAAAGAAGGTGTGTCGTCAGCCAGCCCTTCCGGTCTTTTGAACTCCATGGTGGCGGAAAGATTGATTTAGTAATTCTTTTTTTCTTGGTCCGGATTCGTAATAACTTCTTCGTCTTCCGGATGACTCCTGTTGTCTTCCTCTTCCTCGTCAATGAAAAGTTCCGGTTGTTGGGGGCCTTTGTGTCTGAACAATATGGCTGCGGCTATTCCGGCCGCAGTGCCCCCTAAGTGTCCCTCCCAAGAAGTGGTGGAGGAGGCGAATTGCGGGAACATGTTCCATACCAGACTGCCATATAGAAAGGTGACAAGCAACGACAGGGCTACTAAAGGGACATGTTTGCGGAGAATACCACTGAAGAACAGAAAAAAGGCGAGTGAATAAATTATACTGCTGGCACCTATATGCCATCCCGGCTTGCCTATTATAAATGTAAGTATTCCACTGACTATCCAGATGAAAAAAAGTATACCAATGCCCAAATCACGATAAAAGTAGAGCAGACACCATAATAAAAAAAGAAGAGGAAGAGTGTTCGCAAATAAATGTCCCCAATCGGCGTGTATCAACGGAGAAGTGAAAATCCCCATTATTCCTTTGGTTTCTCTAGGATATATGCCCCAGGTGATAAAATCCCAATTCATGACACTTTCCATAGTACGCAGGGTGTACAGAATGAAAAGAAGTAATAACGGAAGAGCAAAAGCCAATAGAATTTTTTGAATTTCAAGTTTCATTTTGTCATAATTATGCTGATTTCTGTGCAATACTACGGATATTTGAGCGAAAAAAGAAAAATATTTTGCTATTTAATTTTGCTTTATTCATTTAATTACTAATTTTGAGCGTTGCATACAAAAATAATATGTGACATAAATTGAAATGGAAATTTGATTTATAACCTTAAAATAACAACTATGAGTTACTTACGATTTGACAAGACTCTTATGACGAACCTCGGGGAATCATTGCCGAAAGAAATTCTCCGCACAAACCGTTCAGGGGCCTACCATTGTACAACCATTGTTGACTGCAATACGAGAAAATATCATGGATTGCTCGTTATTCCGGTACCTGAGCTGGATGATGAAAACCATGTATTGTTATCGTCGTTGGATGAGACAGTGATACAACACGGAGCTGAATTCAATCTGGGGCTTCATAAGTATCAGGGCGACAACTACAGCCCCAGGGGACACAAGTATATCCGTGAATTCGAGTGTGAGAAAGTTCCTACTACCATATATAGGGTAGGTGGTGTGGTCTTGAAGAAGGAAAAGCTTTTCGTTCATCATGAAAATAGAATTTTAATCCGTTATACTTTGCTGGAGGCACATTCAGCCACTACGTTGCGTTTGCGTCCGTTTTTGGCTTTCCGCAGCGTACGTCAGTACACTCATGAAAATGCACAAGCCAGCCGCGACTATCAGGAAGTGGATAATGGAATCAAGACATGTATGTATCCGGGCTATCCCGAATTATATATGCAATTGAACAAGAAGAATGAATTCCACTATCAGCGGATTGGTACCGGGGTATTGAATATCCCAAAGAGCAGGAAAGAGGTTATGATTTTAATGAAGATTTGTACGTTCCGGGTTATTTTGAGGTGGACATAAAGAAAGGCGAAAGCATCGTCTTCTCAGGAGGTGTGTCCGAGTCCACTACCCGTACATTGAAGAAAACTTTTGAAGAGGAGGTGGAAGAACGTACTCCGCGTGATAATTTCCAGCACTGTCTGATAAATGCTGCCCATCAGTTTCTGAATAAACAGGGAAATGAATCTTATATCCTGGCAGGATATCCGTGGTTTAAATGCCGTGCCCGCGATATGTTCATTTCTTTACCGGGACTGACATTGGCGATTGATGAAGTGGCCAAGTTTGAGATGGTGATGGAAACGGCCCGTAAGGCGATCCATGACTTTATCAATGATGAGCCTGATGATGTTAAAGTGTACGAAATGGAGCATCCTGACGTCTTGCTTTGGGCGGTGTGGTGTATTCAGCAATATGCCAAGATGGTGTCGCGTGACCAGTGCCGTGAGAAATATGGTACATTGCTGCAGGACATGATGGAGTATCTTCGCCGGGAGAATCATCCGAATCTTTTCTTGCACTCTAACGGTCTGCTTTATGCCAACGGAACAGAGAAGGCTATCACATGGATGAATTCTACCGTAAACGGACGTCCCGTGATTCCTCGTACAGGCTATATTGTAGAAATCAATGCCTTGTGGTATAATGCATTGCGCTTTACCGGTGATTTGTTGGGCGAGGGTGGAAACAATAATTTGGCTGATGCGTTGAATGTATTGGCCGAAAAGGCTGGAAAGTCATTTGTGGATACTTTCTTGAATGAGTATGGTTATCTATTGGATTATGTGGATGGCAATATGATGGACTGGAGCGTGCGTCCGAACATGATATTTACTGTCGCATTCGACTATTCTCCGCTTGATACTCGTCAGAAGAAAGGGGTGCTGGACATTGTGACTAAAGAACTGCTTACACCGAAAGGACTCCGTTCGCTCAGCCCGAAGAGCGGTGGTTATAATCCGAACTATGTAGGCCCTCAGATGCAGCGTGATTATGCATATCATCAAGGTACCGCATGGCCTTGGCTGGCAGGCTTCTATTTCGAGGCTTACCTCCGTATTTATAAGATGAGTGGTGTAGGATTTGTAGAACGTCAGCTGATAGGCTACGAAGACGAAATGACTTCTCATTGTATTGGCTCTATACCTGAACTATTTGATGGTAACCCGCCTTTCAAAGGTCGTGGAGCTGTATCATTCGCTATGAATGTGGCAGAGATATTGCGGGTGTTATATTTATTGAGTAAATACAATTATTGAAAGGAGGGACCTGTATGAAAGTATTAATGTTTGGATGGGAATTTCCTCCCAAAATATATGGTGGCCTTGCTGTAGCATCTTACGGTATAACAAAAGGTTTGAGTCTGCAAGGTGATATGGAAACAACTTTCTGTTTGCCCAAACCTTGCGGTGACGAAGAAAAGTTTCTGAACATTATAGGCATGAACCAAGTGCCATTGTGTGGCGTGATGTGAATTATGATTACTTAAAGTCACGCCTTTCGACTTCGACTCCGGAACAGTATTATGCTTTCCGTGATCATATCTATTCTGATTTCTCGTATATGCACGTCAATGATCTGGGGTGTATGGAGTTTGCCGGCGGTTATCCGGGAAACCTTCATGATGAGATCAATAATTTTTCTATTATTGCCGGTGTGGTTGCGCGCCAGCAAGAATTTGATATTATCCATGCGCACGACTGGCTGACTTATCCGGCTGGTGTGCATGCCAAGCTGGTAAGTGGCAAACCTTTGTGTATCCATGTACATGCTACTGATTTTGACCGTTCGCGCGGTAAGGTGAATCCTACAGTATATGCTATGGAAAAGAATGGCATGGATCATGCCGACTGTATTATGTGTGTGTCCGAGCTGACCCGACAGACAGTTATTCACCAATATCATCAAGATCCGCGTAAATGTTTTGCCATGCACAATGCCGTTTATCCGCTTTCGCAAGATTTGCTGGACATTCCTCGTCCTGATCATTCGAAAGAAAAAGTGGTGACTTTCTTGGGGCGTATCACGATGCAGAAAGGACCCGAGTATTTTGTGGAAGCTGCCGCATTGGTCTTGAAGCGTACCCGCAACATCCGTTTTGTAATGGCAGGATCAGGAGACATGCTGGACGCTATGATCAATCTGGCTGCGGAACGAGGTATTGCAGACCGTTTTCACTTCCCGGGATTCCAGCGTGGGCGTCAGGTTTATGAAGCATATAAAAACAGTGATGTGTTCGTAATGCCTTCCGTGTCAGAACCTTTTGGTATCGCTCCTTTGGAGGCTATGCAGTGCGGAACTCCTTCTATCATCTCAAAACAATCGGGTTGCGGTGAAATTTTGGATAAAGTAATCAAGACCGATTATTGGGATATCAACGCAATGGCCGATGCCATCTATTCAATTTGTACGAATCCTTCCCTTTTCCAATATCTGCAGGAAGAAGGAAAGAAAGAGGTGGATGGTATTACATGGGAGAAAGTCGGTTTGAGAATCCGTGCCCTCTATGAGCAGGTGTTAAAAAACTATGGTAAATAATAAAACAATAATTAGGATATGAAAACAATATGTCTTTATTTTGAAATACATCAAATTATCCATCTGAAACGCTATCGTTGTTTTGATATAGGCCGTGATCATTATTATTATGATGATTATGAAAATGAACGCAGTATCAGTGATATAGCCGAACGTTCCTATATTCCTGCGTTGAGTACCTTGATTGAAATGGCAAAGAATTACAGTGATACTTTTAAGGTGGCTTTGTCTATTTCGGGTGTGGCGTTGGAACAGTTGGAAGTACATGCGCCCAGTGTGATCGAGTTGTTGCATCAGTTGAATGAGACCGGATGTTGTGAATTCTTGTGCGAGCCTTATTCTCATGGTCTTTCCTCTTTGGCTAATGAAGATTGTTTCCGCGAAGAGGTGGAACGTATGCGTACCAAGATCAAACAAATATTTGGCAAGGAGCCGAAAGTATTCCGTAACTCTAGTTTGATCTATTCGAATGAGATTGGCGCTACGGTAGCTGATATGGGTTTTAAAGGTATGTTGACTGAAGGTGCAAAACACATTTTGGGTTGGAAGAGTCCGCACTATTTGTATCATTGCGCCATGAATCCGAACTTGAAGTTACTGCTTCGCGATTTCAAACTGTCTGATGACATCAGTCTGCGTTTCTCTAATTCCGAATGGAGTGAGTATCCGTTGTTTGCCGACAAATATATAGATTGGATCGCAGCTTTGCCGGAGGAGGAACAAGTTATCAATATATTCATGGAACTTTCTGCTTTGGGCATCGCCCAGCCATTGTCTTCCAATATTTTGGAATTTATGAAAGCGCTGCCTGTCTGTGCAAAAGAAAGAGGGGTTACTTTCTCTACTCCGACCGACATTATTACCAAACTGAAATCGGTGGATCAGGTGGATGTCCCTTATCCCATGTCATGGGTAGACGAGGAACGCGATATCAGTCCGTGGTTAGGTAATGTGATGCAGCGTGAGGCCTTCAATAAACTTTATAGTGTGGCGGAACGTGTTCATTTGTGCGATGACCGTCGTATTAAGCAGGATTGGGATTATTTGCAGGCAAGTAATAATTTCCGCTTTATGACCACTAAGAATACTGGTATTTGGTTGAATCGTGGAATCTATGATTCTCCGTATGATGCTTTCACCAATTACATGAATATTTTGGGTGATTTTATAAGTCGTGTGAATTCATTGTATCCGGTGGATATGGATAACGAAGAATTAAATTCATTGCTTACTACCATTAAGAACCAGGGCGAGGAATTGGTGGCTTTGAATAAGGAAGTGGAAAGATTGCAGGCTAAACTGGAGAAAGCTGAAGGTAAGAAGCTCCTGCCGTAAAGAAAGAACCTGCTGCCAAGAAACCTGTGGCGGCAAAGAAACCAGTGGCAAAGAAGCCGGTTGCCAAGAAAGCTGCTTCGAAGAAAGAAGAATAACAGAAATAGTATAAAGGACTTAAGAATTCACCGTTGTGCTTTCGGAAAACTGGTTTTAAGGTTGGAAGAGGCGGAACGGTGTTTTTCTATATAAAAGTTTGCCGCATTGAATATTTTATTTACCTTTGCCAATCTCAGATACGAAAAAACATGAAACAATTGTGCCAAAATAAACATACGATACGTTTCCGCTATTGGAGCCGGAAGAAGTACGCTATGTTTTATAGCTTGGGCAAATGTGTAACTATTGGTAATCTGAAAAAGGAGATTGCCGATGTATCGTTGGGTAAACAGGCAAATGTTTGCACGGCATTCTCTGTTTGCTCTTCCGCACGGAAAGAGGATGCTGGAGAGGAATATGAAGAAGGAATGGTCCCTGTTGAATCTATGCTGCAAATGCTTCGGATCCAACTGCCTCAACCCCAGGTGGCTGATGTGATTTGTCTTTTTTATTTAAATAAATATTGTTTGCCGGAAAGATGTGCCATGCATCTTTTCGGCTTTTTTTGTCTTAATATGAACTGTATATGATGCTGAATGAAATAAGAAACAAAGTGTTGGGCGGTGAGAAGATTACCGTAGAAGAAGCCCGTTGGC
This sequence comes from Phocaeicola sartorii JCM 17136 = DSM 21941, assembly GCF_000614185.1. GTDB lineage: Bacteria > Bacteroidota > Bacteroidia > Bacteroidales > Bacteroidaceae > Phocaeicola > Phocaeicola sartorii. Next base: position 137,751 of record NZ_BAKM01000002.1, read on the forward strand.
TGTCCTGCAAGGCAGAGAAACAGGACTTGTATGATGCGGCTCATGAGATAACACGGGTTCTGGCTTCCCGGAAATTCGATATGTGTTCCATCATCAATGCTAAATCCGGTAAATGTCCTGAGAATTGTAAATGGTGTGCACAGTCTGCACATTATAAAACAAAAACGAATGTTTATGATTTGGTTGGGAAGGAAGAATGTCTGCGCCATGCTTTGTATAACGAAGCGCAGGGAGTATCCCGTTTTTCTTTGGTGACCAGTGGCAGGAAACCGGGTAGCTGTAACATGGACCGGCTATGTGAGACAACAGAGTATATTTGTGCGCATTCGCATATTCGGTTATGCGCTTCTTTAGGATTGCTGGATGAGGCGGAATTGGGACGGCTGTTTAAGGCAGGTATCACCCGTTATCATTGTAATCTGGAAACGGCTCCCTCTTATTTTTCATCTCTATGTTCTACTCATACACAAGAACAGAAAATAGAAACGTTGCAGGCAGCACGCCGGGTGGGGATGGATGTATGCAGCGGAGGAATCATCGGCATGGGCGAAACAATGGAACAGCGTATTGAGTTTGCTTTTACACTGAGGGAATTGGAAGTACAGTCTATTCCTATAAACCTGTTGCAGCCTATACCCGGCACTCCATTGGAAAAAATGGATCGTCTTGCAGAGGCGGAGATTCTGACAACCATCGCTTTATTTCGTTTTATCAATCCCACAGCCTTTCTTCGTTTTGCCGGAGGGCGTTCACAGATGAGTGTGGAAGCTGTAAAGAAAGCATTGTATATCGGTATTAATTCTGCCATTGTGGGAGATTTGCTGACTACATTAGGTTCCAAAGTATCAGAAGATAAAATATTGATAGAAGAGGTCGGGTATTCGCTTTGACACATTATAAAGTTATTATAACAATAAGGAAGTAATATATGGAAAATTTTGACAGGGAGCATTTATGGCATCCTTATACATCGACTACTCATCCGCTACCCACTTATAAAGTAAGACGGGCGGATGGAGTATATATAGAATTGGAGGACGGAAGATGTTTGATAGAAGGGATGTCTTCGTGGTGGTGCATGGTACATGGATACAATCATCCGGTATTGAACCAAGCGCTCAAGAAACAGATAGACCGTATGAGCCATGTCATGTTCGGCGGATTGACACACGATCCGGCCATCGAATTAGGCAGGTTGTTGCTGAAGATTGTTCCTCCCCGTATGCAGAAAATATTTTATGCTGACTCCGGTTCGGTTGCGGTAGAAGTGGCACTGAAAATGGCCGTGCAATATTGGTATGCGCAAGGGAAGGAAAAGAAAAATAATTTTGTAACTATTCAGTCCGGATATCATGGAGATACGTGGAATGCCATGTCTGTTTGTGATCCGGTGACCGGTATGCATCATATTTTTGGCCCTACATTGCCTGTGCGTTATTTTGTTCCTGCTCCCCGGTCGCGCTTTGGCGGAATCTGGTATGAAGAGGATATAGAACCCTTGAAGGAAATATTGGAACAGCATCATGAAAAAATGGCCGCATTGATTCTGGAACCTATTGTACAAGGGGCGGGCGGAATGCGTTTTTATCATCCTGAGTTTTTACGTCAGGCAGAGAAACTTTGCAGGCAATATCGGCTGTTGTTAATCTTTGATGAGATAGCGACAGGTTTCGGAAGAACGGGGAAACTGTTTGCTTGGGAGCATGCGGGTGTCCAGCCCGATATCATGTGCATAGGTAAGGCACTGACCGGTGGATACATGACTTTCTCTGCTGTCCTTGCCAGTGATGATGTGGCTGATACCATTTCCGGCGGTTATCCGGGAGTCTTTATGCACGGCCCTACTTTTATGGGAAATCCGTTGGCTTGTGCCGTAGCGAAAGCATCCGTGGAATTGTTGCTTTCATATAGTTGGGAGGAAAAGGTAAAGGCTATTGAATCACAGTTGAAGAGGGAGCTGGCCCCCGCTGCTTTATTGCCGCAGGTGCTGATGTGCGTGTATTGGGAGCTATCGGGGTTATTGAAGTGAAGAAACCGGTAGATATGGCTTTTATGCAACGTCGTTTTGTCGAAGAAGGAGTATGGGTACGTCCTTTTGGAAAACTGGTGTATATCATGCCGCCTTTTATAATTCAGCCGGAAGAATTGAGCAAATTGACGCATTCACTGGTAAAGATAGTAGGAGAATTAAAAGAATAAGTGATAGTATTGGGAAAAATAGAAAAAATGAATTCATTAACAGACTGGGAAAGGGAATTAGCCCTGCTTGAAAATAAAAGTAATCTTCGCAGGCTGCCTGTTATCCGCCATTTGGGAAGAGAGGTGGAGGTGAATGGAAAAGTGATGCTTAACCTTTCATCCAACGATTATCTGGGATTGGCTGCTTACCTGCCATTACGTACGGAATTTTTGCAAAGTCTTACTCCCGATACCTTTCTTCCTTCCTCTTCATCCTCTCGCCTGCTGACAGGAAATTTTGATATCTATGTTCAGATAGAGGATTTGCTTGCCCGACTGTTTCGGAAGGAAAGCGCGTTGGTTTTTAATAGTGGTTATCACATGAATGCCGGTATTCTTCCTGCAGTGAGCGATGTTCGTACATTGATTCTTGCCGATAAACTGGTACATGCCAGCATTATTGACGGCATTCGTTTATCGGCGGCCAAGTGTATCCGGTACCGGCATAACCGATACGACCAATTGGAACAGTTGCTGGCTTCCAATCATGCCGGGTATGATAGAATAATTATTGTAACCGAAAGTATTTTCAGTATGGACGGTGATGAGGCCGATCTTCGCCGTTTGGTCACTTTGAAGCAACAATATGATAATGTATTGCTATATGTGGATGAAGCGCATGCTGTAGGGGTGCGGGGAATGCATGGCTTGGGGTGTGCGGAAGAACAGGATTGTGTGGCTGACATCGACTTCTTATGTGGAACTTTTGGTAAAGCGTTAGCCTCGGTAGGAGGATATATTGTTTGTTCGAAGACCATCCGTGATTATTTGGTCAATAAAATGCGTACATTCATATTTACAACGGCTCTTCCTCCTGTCAATTTGCTATGGACATTCTTTATCTTGGAGCATTTGGACAGTTTCAGTTTCCGGAGGGAAAGGTTGAAAAAAATATCCTCTCTTTTGAAAGACACGTTGGTAAAGAAAGGATACGCTTGTCCTTCTACCAGCCATATTCTGCCAATGACGATAGGCGATAGCGGTGATACGGTGTTAAAGGCCGATTTCTTGCAGCGTAAAGGTTTTTATGCGTTGCCGGTGCGTCCTCCTACTGTGCCTGAAGGAACATCGCGTATCCGTTTTTCGTTGACAGCGGATATTACTGAAGAAGAAATAAAAAGCCTGATAGAATTGATATGAAACATTATTTTATACAGCAAAAGCATCTTCCCCGATTGACACTTTTTTTTGCCGGTTGGGGAATGGATGAATGTCCTTTCATGGATTATTGCCCCGAAAATAGCGATCTGTTGGTTTGTTATGATTATCGTTCGCTGGATTTTGATTTCACGCTGTTGCAGGGTTATCAGGAGATTCGTCTGCTAGCCTGGTCTATGGGAGTATGGGTCGCGTCTATGGTATTGCAGGATATGGACTTGCCCATTTGTGAGAGTGTTGCTTTGAATGGCACGGTAACTCCTGTCGATGATTTGAAAGGTATTCCGCAGCAAGTTTTTGAAGGAACCCTGGAAGGCTTGAATGAGGTTACACTGGAAAAGTTTATCCGCAGGATGTGTTTGAAAAAGGAGAATTTGGAAACATTCTTGTCGAAACGTCCGCAACGTGCGGTAGAGGAACTGCAAGAAGAGCTTCGGAGGATTGGAGAACAGGTAAAATCTTGTGCTGTTCCCAGTTTTGCATGGGAACGGGCTGTTATAGGCAAGAATGATTTGATTTTTACGGCGGTCAACCAAAAAAATGCATGGACCGGGACGGAAGTGGCAGAGTATGATATTCCTCATTATTCAGAAGAAATAATGAGAGATTTGTTATGTCCGTCTGTCATTTAAAATGAAAACGTATGATTAATAAGCAATTGATAACCCGTCGCTTTTCCCGCGCTGTAGAGAGTTATAACCGTGAAGCGTTGGCACAAAAGCAGATTGCATACCGCATGAGTGATATGCTAAATCATTATTTGCCCCGTCCGTGCGGCCAAATATTGGAAATTGGTAGCGGGACGGGCTTTCTTACCCGCAGGCTAATGGAAACCCTCCATCCTGAAAAACTGGTGTTGAATGATATTTGTCAGGAAATGAGTACTTGTTTCACCGATTTGTTGGGAAACGGGCGGACTACCTTTCTAGCAGGGGATGCCGAGTCCCTTCCTTTTCCAAAAGGACAGGATTTAATTGTATCATGCTCGGCATTACAGTGGTTTGTTTCTCCCGAGCTGTTTTTTGAACGTTGTAATACTTTGTTGAAGCAGAAAGGATATTTTGCTTTTACTACGTTCGGCAGGGATAATCTGAAAGAAGTTGCATCGGTCACCGGCAGTGGTCTTCACTATCGTTCTTTAGAGGAATTAGAAGAAGCGTTGCGCATACACTATGAGATCGTGAAGACTCATGAGGAACGTATCTGTCTGACTTTTGGCACTCCGCTTGAAGTGCTTTATCACTTGAAACACACCGGGGTGGCTGCTGTCAGGCAACAAGCGTGGACTAAAAGGGATTTGCAGGACTTCTGTGACAAGTATGCCCGTTTGTTCAGTGATGGTCATTCGGTGACTTTGACTTATCATCCTATTTATATTATAGCAAAGAAAAGACAATAGAAATAAAAAGAATCATGAAACAGAATGTATTTTTCGTAAGTGGTATTGATACAAATATAGGGAAAAGTTATGCTACGGCCTATCTGGCACATCTTTGGAACAAACAAGGATGTCGTACTATTACTCAAAAATTCATACAGACAGGAAATCCGGAAGGTTATTCGGAGGATATTGAGTTGCATCGTCGTCTGATGGAGACGGAGTATTTGCCTGAGGATGAGCAGGGACTTACCAAACCTGAAATATTTTCTTATCCGGCTTCTCCCCATTTGGCTTCACGAATAGATAACCGTGCCATTGATTTTGATAAAATAAAGCATGCCACGGAGGTGTTGAGTGAGCGCTATGATGCTGTTTTAGTAGAAGGAGCCGGGGGGCTGATGGTGCCGTTGACAGAGGAGAACCTGACTATAGACTATATTCAGGAATCGGGTTACCCCTTAGTTTTTGTTACTTCGGGACGATTGGGAAGTATCAACCATACATTATTGAGTTTTGAGGCTATAGAGCGGAGAGGGATAAAGCTTCATACAGTGATGTACAATCTGTTTCCCGAAGGAGAAGATAAAATCATTCAGTCAGATACAGAGGCTTATATTTGTCGTTATATAGAGAAGCATTTCCCGGATACGGCATTTGTGAAGGTGCCTTGCTTGTAATTCATCTTTCTTGTTTATGATGTGTCTACCTGATAAAAAGACAGGCCTTGTTTCGCAACAAAGCCTGTCATGCAAACTTAAAACAACCAACAAAAGAAATAGATAATTTCGGGCAATTATCTAATAAAAAGCAATTCTCTGTATTTAGGTAATGTCCACATCTGATTATCGACAATCAGTTCCAGCTTGTCAATGTGATAACGTATCTCTTCCAGCATGGGAGCAATCGTGTCATGATAGGCGATTGCTTTCTCCCGTTCACTTTCTATCTTGTTAGCCACCTTACGTGCCTCCACCATGGCTTCCACATGCTCGGTGATGAAGATGGTACGTTCTGCAATCTCTTCAATAAGTTTCATATTCTCTGCAGATAGTCGGGACGCTTTTTCTGCTGGGAATAATTCTTTCATTTTATATACATTGTCAATCAATTTGCTCTGGTATTCGGTGGCCACGGGAATAATGTGATTCATAGCCAGGTCGCCGAGAACACGAGCCTCGATCTGGATTTTTTTTGTGTACATTTCCACTTCACTTCGTTGCGGGCTTCCAGCTCTTTGCGCGTCATGACGCCTGTTGCTTCGAACATGGCGATGCTTTCGGGTTTCAGGTAATTGTCGAATATCAGCGGACAACTGGTTTCGCAGTCCAGACCGCGTTTGGCAGCTTCAGCTTTCCATTCGTCTGAGTAGCCGTTACCATCGAACCGGATAGGTCTGCATTCCTTGATGTATTGGCGGATGATTTCCACGATGGCGGAGATTTTCGGCTCTCCCTTTTCAATCAATGCATCCACGTCTTTTTTGAATCTTGTCAACTGGTGCGCCACTGCCGTGTTCAGTGCAATCATGGCGCTGGCACAGTTGGCTTCCGAACCTACTGCACGGAATTCAAAGCGATTGCCTGTAAAGGCGAAAGGAGAGGTGCGGTTGCGGTCTGTGTTATCAATCAGCAATTCGGGAATCTGAGGGATATCCAGCTTCATCCCCTGTTTGCCTGCCAGCGAAATAAGGTCATCATTCGCACTTTCTTCCATGTGATCCAGCACTTGTGTCAGCTGTTTGCCCAAAAAGAAGAGATGATGGCGGGAGGTGCCTCGTTGGCTCCCAGACGATGTGCATTGGTGGCACTCATGATGGAGGCCTTCAGCAATCCATTGTGGTGGTAAACTGCCATCAGGGTATTGACGACAAAAGTAATGAAACGCAGGTTGTCCTCGGCTGTCTTTCCGGGAGCCATTAGTAGGATACCGGTATCTGTACCTAATGACCAGTTGTTGTGCTTGCCTGATCCGTTAACTCCCTTGAATGGCTTTTCGTGTAGCAGCAGACGGAACCCGTGACTACGGGCTACTTTGCGCATCAGTGACATGATGAGCATATTGTGGTCTACGGCCAGATTACATTCCTCGAAGATGGGAGCCAGTTCGAATTGGTTGGGAGCTACTTCGTTGTGGCGGGTCTTTACGGGAATGCCCAGCTCCAATGCTTGGATTTCCAGGTCTTTCATGAAAGCTGCCACACGGGTAGGGATGGCTCCGAAGTAATGGTCTTCCAACTGTTGGTTTTTGCTGGCTTCGTGTCCCATCAGGGTACGTCCGGTCAGTAATAGGTCGGGGCGTGCGGCGTACAGGCCTTCGTCTACTAGAAAGTATTCCTGTTCCCATCCCAGATAGGCCATTACTTTCTTTACTTCGGGATTAAAATAATGGCACACATCCACTGCTGCTTTATTTACAGCACTTAACGCTTTCAACAGAGGAGCTTTGTAGTCGAGGGACTCGCCGGTGTAGGCGATAAATACAGTGGGGATGCACAGGGTATCGTCCACTACGAATACGGGGGAGGAGGGGTCCCATGCACTGTAGCCACGTGCCTCGAAGGTATTGCGGATGCCGCCATTAGGGAAACTGGAAGCATCGGGTTCCTGCTGTACAAGTAGTTTGCCGGAGAATTCTTCCATCATCCCACCCTTGCCATCGTGTTCTACAAACGCGTCATGTTTTTCGGCGGTTCCTTCGGTCAGCGGCTGGAACCAGTGGGTATAGTGGGTCACTCCCAGTTCGGTTGCCCAGCGTTTCATGCCTGCGGCTACTTCGTCGGCGATGCTGCGGTCCAAAGGAGCGCCATTGTCCATAGCATCCGTCAGTTTGGCATAGACATTGCCAGGCAGGTATTTGAACATTTTTTCACGGTTGAATACATACTTGGCAAAGTATTCACCGGGCCTTTGGGCAGGTGTTTCCACTGCTGTTGCTTTCTTCTTGAAAGCTGTTTCCACTACTCGGAATCTTAATTTTGACATAATACCTAAATTTGTTTAGTTGTTAATTTATTTAGAGTGAATGATTTTCTCTTTATTATTTTGATTCAAAATGACTTTTAGTTGTATGCAGATTCGCCATGTTCATAAATGTCGAGTCCTTCTTCTTCAATTCTGTTCGGGACGCGCAAACCATGAATTTTGTCCAATCCTTTGAAGATGAGGTATCCCATACCTGCTGCCCAGCAACCTACTACTACTGTACCGAACAGCTGTGCTAGCAGGAAGTTGTAACCGCCACCATAGAACAGTCCTTCCTCTGTGGCGAAAAGTCCGGTAAGAATGGTACCGAGGCAACCACAAACACCATGTACAGAGGAGGCCCCGACCGGATCGTCTATTTTTAATACGTGGTCAATGAAGTCTACCGAGAAAATCATGACTATGCCGCAGATGGCACCGATCATGACAGCTCCAAAGGGGGAAACGAGATCGCATCCGGCAGTGACTCCGACCAGTCCTGCCAATACACCGTTTAATGTTAATGACAAAGAAGGTTTTCCATATTTTATCCAGCTTGCTGTTAAAGCGAAGAAGCCACCGGCGCATGCTGCCAGGTTAGTGGTCAGGAATACGTGAGAGATAACAGTCTGATCAGTACCGGTAGCTGCTGCCAGTTGGGAACTGGGTTGAAACCAACCAACCGAACCAAAGAATGAATACACCCAGGCAAGCTAGTGTCAGGCTATGTCCTGGGATGGCCTTAGACCTGCCATCTTTACCATATTTACCGATACGCGGTCCTAGAACGGCAGCACCTACCAGAGCAATCCACCCGCCTACTGAGTGAACGACAGTGGAACCGGCGAAGTCATGGAAGGTGGTTCCGAATATGTTTGTCATAAAAGAATTTTCTTCACCATTCATCAGCCATCCGCCACCCCACGTCCAGTGTCCTGATACCGGATAAATCAGTACGCTGATGAAGATGGTGTATACTAAGTACATGGAGAATTTAGTACGTTCTGCCATAGCTCCTGATACGATGGTTGCCGCAGTGGCACAGAATACGGTTTGGAAGATCAGAAACCCTTCAATGGGTAGTTCGTTGTCAATGACTTTGTCCATTATGTCAAGGTTGAAGAAATGTGGCGTACCTACGAAACCTCCCACACCGAACATCAATCCGAAACCGATGAACCAGAAGAGGAGGGAGCCGAACATAAAGTCAATCAGATTCTTCATCAGTACGTTGGCGGTGTTCTTGGTGCGGATAAATCCAGCTTCCACCAAAGCGAATCCCGGTTGCATGAAGAATACCAGCATGGCTGCCAGTAGCATCCATACAGTATTCAGACCCGTTGCAATTTCATTGATGGCTTCTGTGTCCATGGCTCTGACGGGAGCTTCCGATAGTGTGTCTTGTGCCCAAAGGCTGACTGGAAACAGAAATAAAAGTATAAAGATTCCTTTCAGGTATAGTTTGTCCATACCTTTTCTATCAGTTGTATCCATAATCTTTTTCGCTTAAGTTGTAATATTATTTTAATTTTGTGGAGTACCTCTGCCCGAAGGGCGTAATGAGTTATTTCTCTTGTTCCGCGTTGTATAAGGCGATATCTCCACGTTCTCCTGTACGGATGCGGATGGCATCCTCAACGGGTATGACGAAGATACGACCGTCACCGATCTCGCCGGTATGGGCAGCCTTGAGAATGGCATGAATGGTTTTGTCCACATTCTTTTCGCGGACTACAATGGAGACCAGGATTCTCTCAATGGAACTGGTGTCATAAACCACTCCACGGTAAATGCGTCCTTGACGTGTTTTGCCAATGCCTCTTACGTCGTAATAGGAGAACCATTCGATCTCGGCTTCGAGCAACGCTTCTTTTACGTCCTCGAATTTGGTTTTACGGATAATAGCTTCAATTTTCTTCATTGTTGTATTTGTATTTTGTATATAATGTAATCTTTTTACCTTCTAAAAAACTAGTACCTTATTGCTATCCTTGTATATATGTTATGGCCTTTATAATTAAAAACTTAGCCCGAAAACGAAATAAGCTCCTTCAGTGCGTGGGTTTACAGTGACTTTTGCAAAAGCCGGTATGGAGAATGAATCGGTGATTTTTATCTCCTTGGTGGCTCCTAGGCTGATATCGCATACAGCGAAGCCGTTGGAACCGTTGCATACAGGGTCTTCGGAATAGTTGTAAAAGTCTGTCGCCCACGGAGTCGCCCCTATTTCTGCTGTCCATTCCAGTCCTGCCAGTGTGAAAGGTACGGTAGCCGAGATGTAGGAAGAATAGGCTCTGTCTCTTTCATTATTCACTCCGTCGGTTCCGGCGAAGTTGGTATACCAGTTCAAGGCCAGCGGTCCGAAGTCATAGCCTATCTGTGCCTCGAAGGTATGGTTGGTGTTGTGTGAACCGTAATGGAAATACCCCGGTCCTCCATTGAACCAGTAATCTGTGACGGAGATACTGAACCCTCCTGTGGTGTAGCCTAATGTAAGGTCAATCTCTTTTGTATCTTCCTTTTCGATACCTGCTGTCCCCCATGCAGACAATGAGAACCCTTTGTAAGAAACTGACAACGTGGGCTGGATGCTGACTCCGCCCAAGTCCTGACCCCGCCAGATGTATCCGCTTACGAGGTCGGCTCCTACGCTGGCTTCCACTTTATCCTGAGCCATACTCATTGCCGGAACGACTATTGCCAGAGCCGACAGAAATGTTGCTTTTTTAAAACTCTTTTTCATTGCTTTTTACCTTTTTAATTCATAATAGTGAGTTTGTTGTATCTCGTATGTATTCGTTTTTTTATAATGGATTGTGCTTGTTGTGTGATAAATGCTACTTATAGTATCCATCTTCTGATTCGCTTCATCGCCTCTTCACAGTCTGCGCGTTCACCGAAGGCGGTCAGTCGTATGTAACCTTCTCCGCTGGGACCGAATCCTACTCCGGGAGTACCTACCACATTGGCTTCGTACAGCATTTGTTCAAAGAACTTCCACGAACCGATTCCTCGGGGAGTCTTCACCCATAAATAAGGTGCGTTCTCACCACCGAATACTTTTAGTCCGGTGCTTTCCAGCCTTCTTTCATGATACGGGCATTAGTCATATAATAATTGATAGTGGCTTTTATCTGTTCTTTACCTTCAGGCTGTAAATGGCCTCCGCACCGCGTTGGGTGATGTACGAGGTTCCGTTGAACTTGGTGCATTGGCGGCGGTTCCACAACCGGTTCAGCGGGATGCGTTCCCCTTCCAGTGTGGCGGCGGTCAGTTCCTTGGGCACTACGGTATATCCGCAACGCACTCCGGTAAATCCGGCGGTTTTAGAGAAGCTGCGGAACTCTATGGCTACCTTCTTGGCTCCCTTTATCTCGTAGATGGAGTGGGGGATTTCGGGGTCTTGAATATAGGCTTCGTAGGCAGCGTCATAAAGAATCAGCGTGTCGTTCTCTAGTGCATAATTCACCCATTTTTTTAATTCTGCTTTACTGATAACCGTACCGGTGGGGTTGTTGGGGTAGCACAGATATAAAATGTCTATTCTACGGTCGGGGATGGCGGGAATGAAATTGTTTTCGTTCAGGCAGGGCAGATAGACCACATTACTCCATTTTCCGTCTTCCAGCACTCCTGCCCGTCCGCACATGACGTTAGAGTCGATATATACCGGATAAATAGGGTCTGTCACGCCGATGCTGTTATCGTGGCGGAGGATATCCCCGATATTTCCCGTATCGCTTTTGGCTCCGTCGCTGACAAATATCTCGCTGGATTCCAAATGTACTCCGCGTGAGGCATAATCGTTTTTCAGGATAGCCTCGATTAGAAAATCATATCCTTGCTCGGGACCGTATCCGCGGAAGGTGTCCTTGCTTGCTAGTTCGTCCACCGCCTTGTGCATGGCTTCTATGGACGCCCGGGGCAACGGCTGTGTCACGTCTCCGATGCCCAGACGGATAAGGTCTTTTTGGGGATGGGAGACCTTGAACGCATTTACTTTCTTGGCAATGTCCGAAAACAGATAATTGTTGGGCAGTTTTAAAAAATGTTCGTTTACTAATGCCATAATTGCTGTTGTTTTATAGTTTGTCTTTACTGATATTTTATTTCTGTTAAATTTCTATCTCACCATCGAAAACTTTTACTACGGGACCTGTCATGTACACGTGCCCGTCTTTTTCGTTCCAATGGATCTGTAAATCACCACCATCCATCCTTACCCGTGATTTTCTTCCGGTTTTGTGGTTCAGGTATGCGGCTACGGCGGTGGCACAAGCCCCTGTTCCGCATGCCATAGTGATGCCCGAGCCTCTTTCCCAAACTCTCATTCTTAAGGAACCGTCCGGCAATACTTCTGCGAATTCCACATTGGTTCGTTCGGGAAAAAGCGGATGATTCTCCAGTTTCGGACCTATTGCCGGCAAATTTACATCTTTTATATCATCTATGAAAATCACTAAATGCGGATTTCCCATACAAACAAATGTTCCTTTGTATTCTTTTCCGTCTACAGTGATTGTTTTTGCCAACATTTTGCCGTCCGGAGTATTTATTTGGCTGGAGTTGGCAAGTAGGGGAAGATCCATGTCTACTGTAACTTCTTCTACCAGACCGTTCTCCGTATGTAGTTTCAGAATCTTGATTCCTGAGAGCGTTTCCAGCGTGATGACTTCTTTTTGAGTCAATTTGTTGTCATATACATACTTTCCTATACATCTGGAAGCGTTGCCGCACATCATGGCTTCAGAACCATCTGCATTGAATATGCGCATACTGAAATCCGCTAGCTGATTTTCCAATCAATACCAGTCCGTCGGAACCGATTCCCGTGTGATAAGAGCTCCATTTGATGGAGGTTTTTACGGGATCTGCTATGGGATACTCTAGGGTGTTTATATATATATAGTCATTGCCTGCTCCCTGCATCTTCGTGAACTTGATTGTTGTTGCCATTTTGTCTATAACTTTTTCTGTTGTTATTTCCTTTTGTTCTAATTTGATGCAAATATATATCTTTTTGATCTTGTGTAGATAAGGATGCTGTCTCTATTCTTATTTGTTTTTCATTTTGATGATAAATAGAAAGTGGTTTTATGTATTTTCTTTCAAACTGAAATAAAAGTCGGGCTGTATTCTTCTTAATTGTAATTTGTGGGTTTCATACTCTGTTATGAAACATATAATTTCTGTTGGTTATTCAGTGCTGTATGGTTAGTGTTATAAATAATAAGGTAAAGGATTGGAATAACAAAATGACAATCTATTATCGTGTTCCCATATTATTTTGTTAACTTTGTACCCTGTTGGATAAAAACGAGATTAGTAATGCAGAATATTATTGCGATAGAGGATGGTGTGACCCGCCATCCACAGTACCGGATGAAGGAACCGGTGAATATGACGCTTGCCACCGGAGAACATATAGCTGTTGTGGGAAGAAACGGGGCAGGAAAAAGTATATTGATAGATACGATTACAGGCCGGTGGCCGTTGTTGATGAACGAGGTGAAGTATGATTTTTCTCCCTCTTCCTCTAAGATGGCATACGAGAATATAAAATATATCGCTTTTCGTGATTCATACGGAGATGCCGATGGAAATTATTATTATCAACAACGGTGGAACGCCCATGATTTGGATGAAACCCCACTGGTACGTGATTTATTGCCCGAAGCGGCCGACTCAGTCCTGAAAAAGGCTTTGTATGAGCTGTTTGGTATGGAAAGTATGCTGGATAAACATATTATTCTGCTTTCCAGCGGTGAGCTGCGTAAGTTTCAACTGACAAAGACTTTGCTGAGCAATCCGCGTGTGCTGATTATGGATAATCCTTTTATCGGACTGGATGCGAAGACACGGGATCTGCTTCATGTCTTGTTGGGCGAACTGACTAAAGTGACCCATTTGCAGGTAATCCTTATCTTGTCTAAGTCCGATGATATTCCGTCCTTTATCACTCATGTTATTCCTGTGGAGGACAGGATATGTGGTAAAAAAGTAACTTTGCAGGAGTATCTGGCCGTCCGTAAGCCGGTGCCGGAACGGATGCTTTCCGAAGAAAAGGAGGCACGGATCTTGAATTTGCCTTATAACAGTGACTTGTATCACACCGAGCACGTGGTGGATTTGAACAAGGTAAGCATTCGTTATGGCGAACGTACCATCTTGAAAGACTTGGACTGGACAGTAAAGTGCGGCGAGAAATGGGCGTTGAGTGGAGAGAACGGTTCGGGAAAGTCCACGTTGCTGAGCCTGGTCTGTGCGGATAATCCGCAGAGTTATGCTTGTGATATTACCTTGTTCGGCAGGAAACGCGGTTCCGGAGAAAGTATTTGGGAGATAAAGAAGCATATAGGATATGTCAGTCCTGAGATGCATCGCGCTTATCTGAAGAACCTTCCTGCCATAGATATTGTGGCAAGCGGGTTACATGATTCTGTGGGGTTATACAAACGTCCGCGTCCCGAACAGATGGCGGCTTGTGAATGGTGGATGGATATTTTTGGCATTGCAGATTTGAAAGACCGGAATTTCTTGCAGTTGTCCAGTGGCGAGCAGCGTCTGGTGTTGTTGGCGCGTGCTTTTGTGAAAGATCCTGAGCTGCTTATTTTGGATGAGCCTTTGCATGGGTTGGACTTGTACAACCGCCGTTTGGTGAAAGATGTGATAGAAGCTTTTTGCCGTCGTAAGGACAAGACCATGATTATGGTGACACATTATCAGGAAGAGCTGCCCGTATCTATAACTGATTCTCTTTTCTTGAAGCGGAACTAAAAGATCTTTTTCAAAAGGTACGTTCCGGACAGGCGGAAGTTGGCAGGTTAAATGATAGTGCCCTTCCGCTTTCCGGACAAGTGGGGGACCGGACTGAGTACAAATAATTCAACTGTTCGTTTTATAAATATAGTATTAAAACCTTTAAAAGAAAACGAATCATGGAAAACACATTAAAGATGCCTATGACAGGCATTATTCCTCCTTTGGTAACTCCGTTGCTGGACAATGACAAACTGGATATTGCCGGTTTGGAAAGACTGATAGAACGATTGATAAAAGGAGGAGTGCACGGACTATTCATACTGGGTACCACCGGAGAGGCGCAGAGCATCAGTTACCGGCTCCGCCATGAAATGATAAAGGAAACTTGCCGTATCAATGCCGGAAGACTTCCGGTGCTGGTTTGTATTTCCGATACATCAATTGTAGAAAGTATCCATCTGGCACGTGTGGGGGCCGAGTGTGGTGCTTCGGCTGTAGTTTCCGCTCCCCCTTACTACTTTGCTCCGGGACAGCCCGAACTGGCCGAATTTTATGAGGACTTGATTCCTCAGTTGCCGTTGCCTATCTTCTTATATAATATGCCGTCGCATACGAAAGTGAATTTTGCTCCGGCTACCATTCAGCGCATAGCCCGTAATCCTCAGGTGGTGGGATTCAAGGACAGTTCGGCTAATGCCGTTTATTTCCAGTCTGTGATGTATGCCATGAAGGAACGGCCGGACTTTGCCATGTTGGTGGGACCGGAGGAAATTACGGCAGAGTGTGTGTTGCTGGGTGGACATGGGGGAATCAACGGAGGTGCCAATATGTTTCCGGAATTATATGTAGATCTTTATCATGCTGCGGTGACGCGTGATATGGAAACCGTAAGCCGCTTGCAACCTTTGGTGATGCAGATCAGCAGCAGTATTTATACCGTGGGACAGCATGGCTCCAGTTATTTGAAAGGATTGAAGTGTGCTTTGTCTTTATTGGGTGTTTGTAATGATTTTGTTGCGGCTCCTTTCCATCGTTTCAATACTCCGGAACGGGAGAAGATACGTAAGGCGTTGGAGGCACTCCCTTTTTGTCCGGAGTTGAAACCTTAAATGCCTGAGCTGTATGCATATCATTGATATAATCATCTTTTTGCTGTTTACCGGCGGAGTTGTGGCTTTCGGTTGTTCTTTCTTTAAAAAGAAAGGCACTTCCGAGGAGTTCACTTCTGCCGGAAGAAGTTTGCCCGGCTGGGTGGTGGGGATGTCCATCTTCGCCACGTATGTCAGCAGTATCAGTTATCTGGGATATCCGGGAAAGGCCTTTTCGGGAGATTGGAATGCGTTTGTATTCAGTCTTTCTATTCCTATCGCTTCTTATTTTGCGGCTCGTTACTTTGTACCTTTTTACCGGAGCCAGGACAGCATATCGGCTTATAGCTTTTTGGAAAACCGCTTCGGTCCTTGGGCACGTATATATGCTTCGTCCTGTTATTTGCTCACTCAGATAGCACGTACCGGGTCTATTCTGTATTTGTTGGCATTGCCCATGAATGTATTGTTGGGATGGCATATCCAGACCATTATAATTGTAACCAGTGTGGCTATTGTGCTTTATTCCATGTTGGGTGGCATGAAGGCTGTCATTTGGACAGAGGCCATACAGGGAATTATTCTGATTGGCGGTGCGTTGGTATGTATGTTCATTTTGCTTTTTGATATGCCCGGAGGCCCGGCGCAGACTTTCTCCATCGCCATGGAGGATGGCAAATTCAGCATGGGAAGTTTTGGAAGCAGTCTGAGTGAGTCTACTTTCTGGGTGTGTCTGATTTATGGTGTATTTACCAATTTGCAGAACTATGGGATAGACCAGAGTTATGTGCAACGTTATCATACGGCCAAGAGTGAGAAAGAAGCCAAGTTCTCGGCTCTGTTCGGAGGGTATTTGTTTATTCCCGTCTCGGCCGTTTTCTTTATGATAGGGACGGGACTGTATGCGTTCTATAAAGTGCATCCGGGTGTCTTGCCTGATGGAGTGGGAGCGGATTATGTTTTCCCATTTTTTATAGTCAATGAGTTGCCGGTGGGGTTGACAGGTCTGCTGATAGCCTCTATCTTTGCTGCGGGCATGAGTACCATTGCGACCAGTGTCACCAGTTCGTCTACCATCATTCTGACGGATTATTATCAGCATTTCCGCAAACATGCCGGAAACATGGAACGGATGTTGGTGCTGAAACTCTCTAGCGTTGGAGTGGGAGTGGCAGGGATTCTGGTGGCTTTTGCCTTTATGAGCGTGCAAAGTGCGCTGGATGCCTGGTGGGCGTTGGCGTCTATCTTCAGCGGGGGCATGTTGGGATTGTTTCTGCTGGGATATATTTCGAGGAAGGCACGTAAATTTGATGCGGTGCTGGGAGTGGTATGTGGAGTGATTCTGGTTTGCTGGATTGTGATATCACCGTTTGTACATGCCAATCTGGCTATCGTGTTCGGGACGTTGCTGATATTCTTGGTGGGATTCCTGAGTGCTAATTTGTTTAATAAGAGAAGATGTAAGTAGAATAACTTATTTTATGCATGATGAATGTCAAAACTCAACTTTATAGAAAAGAACTTTTTATCTGAAATTTGAAACTCTTCATCGACAATAAGAAGGCCGTATCACTTTTGAATAATGATACGGCTTTTCTGTATTTGTCGGTTACAAGTTGTAATTTTTAGAATGCTCATCTTGGTTTTGATTAACGTTCCGGCTTATTCATCGTTTTATAGTCCGCTTTAGCTGATAAATCTGTTCAGTTCATTGACCCTGTTTAATGCTGTATTGAAATCTTCCACCAGTTCTTTCATCACTTCGTTCACCGTCTGTAACTTATGTATGCAGGATGCGACTTGTCCTATTTCCAGTTCCCCATCGAATAAATCTCCTTCAAAGATTCCCTTTTTGGCACGTCCTTTTCCCAACAAAGCGCGTAGTTCATCCGTTGTTGCGCCACGGGCTTCCGCTTCTTCCACTTGTTTGAAGAAATCATTCTTAACCAGCCGGACAGGAGATAGCTGTTTCAATGTCAGTTGGGTATCTCCTTCGTTCAATCGCAGACAACGGTCTTTGAATGTGAAATGAGCGGAACTCTCTTCGGTTAATGCAAAGCGTGTGCCTATCTGCACCCCGTCGGCCCCCAATGTCATAGCGGCTAGTATACTTTCTCCCGAGCCGATACCTCCGGCAGCCATCAACGGCACAGTGGTGATCCGTCTGACGGCCGGAATGAGACATAAGGTGGTTGTTTCCTCCCGTCCGTTATGCCTCCTGCCTCGAATCCTTCGGCTACGATGCGTCTACGCCTGCTTCTTCACATTTGGCGGCAAACTTGGTGCTTGCCACTACATGGGCCACAAGGATGCCGTGCTCATGCAGATGTTCTGTCCAGATCTTTGGATTTCCGGCAGAGGTGAACACTATTTTCACCCCTTCTTCTATGACCATATTGATAAGGGTGTTTATTTCGGGGTACATCAGCGGAATGTTTACTCCGAAAGGTTGGTCTGTCGCCGCTTTACATTTCCGTATGTGCTCGCACAAGGTCTCGGGATGCATGGAGCCGGCTCCTATCAGTCCCAGTCCTCCGGCGTTACTTACTGCGGATGCCAACCGCCAACCGCTACACCATACCATTCCTCCCTGTATGATGGGATACTTTATTCCAAAAAGGTTGCAAATTCTGTTCATATATCATCATTTAATAATTTGTCAGTTTGCTGATGTGTTGATAACCGTGTGGCATATAGCGCAGCTAATTAGCATATTGGCAAATTAGCATATCAGCATATTATACAAAACAACGAACTTTTATTGAATGTTTTAGGGAGAAAGTAGTGAAAAAAGGAAAAATTCTTAGAAATTTTAAGGTTTGTAGAACAGAAATGGTCTATCTTTGTTCTCGGAATTAAAATTGTATATTTATAAATAGATAAAAACCATGTTATTACAACTGCTATTTGTACTTGTCGCTATTATTGTAGGTGCCCGTCTGGGAGGTATCGGACTGGGAGTGATGGGAGGTGTGGGCCTTGCCATATTGACCTTTGTTTTCGGACTTCAACCTACCGCTCCCCCTATTGATGTGATGTTGATGATTGTTGCCGTTATCTCTGCCGCTTCTTGTATGCAGGCTGCCGGCGGACTGGACTATATGGTGAAATTAGCAGAACGGTTGTTGCGTCGTAACCCTTCACAAGTGACTATCCTGAGCCCATTGGTTACTTATCTGTTTACTTTTGTCGCAGGTACGGGGCATGTGGCTTACTCTGTACTTCCTGTCATTGCCGAGGTGGCTACGGAAACCAAAATCCGTCCTGAACGTCCTTTAGGCATTGCTGTTATCGCCTCTCAGCAGGCTATTACCGCCAGTCCTATCTCTGCAGCTACCGTAGCGTTGCTAGGATTGCTGACAGGATTTGACATCACTCTGTTTGATATTCTGAAGATTACCATTCCCGCTACGTTAATCGGTGTGCTGGTGGGGGCTTTCCTTTCAAAGAAGGTGGGTAAAGAGTTATTGGAAGACCCCGAATACCTGCGCCGCTTGGAAGCCGGAATGATTGATACAAAACATGTGGAGCTGAACGATGTGAAGAATATGTTTCACGCCCGTATCTCGGTGATCATCTTTATTGCCGCTACGCTGTTGATCGTGTTGTTCGGTTCTATTCCTGCCATGCGTCCTGTGTTTAATGGTACGGCTTTGGATATGCCTGCTATTATTGAGATTTTGATGTTGTGTGCGGCGGCTGTCATTCTCCTCATTTCGCGTACCGATGGAATCAAAGCGACACAAGGCAGTGTGTTTCCAGCCGGAATGCAGGCGGTCATCGCTATTTTTGGTATTGCATGGATGGGAGATACCTTCATCAATGGAAACATTACGGAACTGACAGGCTCTATTGAGGGGATTGTGCGCCAGATGCCCTGGTTGTTCGGGCTGGCATTGTTTGTCATGTCTATTTTGCTTTATAGCCAGGCGGCTACGGTGCGTGCCATTGTACCATTAGGAATAGCACTGGGTATTTCTCCGATGATGCTGGTTGCTTTGTTTCCTGCCGTCAACGGATATTTCTTTATTCCTAATTACCCTACGGTGGTGGCAGCTATAAACTTTGACCGTACAGGAACAACGGGTATTGGAAAATGGATTCTGAATCACTCGTTCATGATGCCCGGGCTGGTGGCTACCATTGTTTCTATTGTGGTGGGTCTGCTGTTGATACAGGTGTTCTAGAAAGGAGAAGGGTAGGTGCGGTCAAGCATGAAGATTAGTAATCTTTCATTGGTAACATGACAGATCTTCCACCTATAACATTTATAATGATTCACCGTACACATATATATCTTCAGTGAATCATTTTCCCCTTTTGTCTGTGAACAAAATATCTCAATAACTATTATTATAATAAAACCTAAACTTGAAAAGATTATGAACGGATTAAGAAAACTCAGCCTTATGGCGGCAATGCTGGTATGTACCGCATTGACCGTTGTCGCCCAAAAGCCCAATATCCATATATTGGCTACAGGAGGTACTATTGCCGGAACAGGAGCTTCGGCTACTAAAACAAATTATACTGCCGGACAGGTGGCTATCAGTACGTTGCTGGAAGCGGTTCCCGAAGTGAACAAGATAGCCAATGTGACAGGAGAGCAGATTGTAAAGATCGGTTCCCAGGACATGAATGATGCCGTATGGCTGACGTTGGCCAAGCGTATTAACGAGCTTTTCAGCCGTGGAGATGTGGACGGTATTGTAATTACCCACGGGACTGACACGATGGAAGAGACTGCCTTCTTTTTGAACCTGACTGTGAAAAGTGACAAACCCGTTGTATTGGTAGGAGCCATGCGTCCCTCTACGGCCATGAGTGCGGACGGACCGTTGAACCTGTATAATGCAGTGGTTACTGCCGCTGCCAAGGAATCACGGGGCAAAGGCGTTGTAATAGCCATGAATGGTTTGATTTTGGGAGCTCACGGAGCCATGAAGACCAATACGGTGGATGTACAGACTTTCCAGTCTCCTAACTCCGGTGCGCTGGGATATGTGTTGAATGGTAAGGTTTTCTATAATATGGAATCTTTGAAGCGCCATACCACCGGTTCCGATTTTGATGTGACTCACCTTGACAAGTTACCGAAAGTAGGTATCGTTTACAGTTATTCCAATGTGGAGGCCGATGTCATGACTCCTTTCCTGAGCAATGGTTACCAGGGTATTATTCATGCCGGTGTGGGGAATGGTAACATTCATCAGAATTTGTTCCCGATGTTGGAAAAGGCTCGTCAGCAAGGTATTTTGGTCGTGCGTTCCAGTCGTGTCCCTACCGGACCTACCACATTGGATGCCGAGGTGGATGATAATAAATACCAATTCGTGGCTTCACAGGACTTGAATCCTCAGAAAGCACGTGTGTTGTTGATGCTGGCGTTGACTAAAACAAAAGACTGGAAGGAGATTCAGGAATACTTCAACGTGTACTAACCAAGCCTTCCCGGCTTGTCCGGAAACTATTTTTTGCTATCCTTTTGTAGTGCTATTCTTCTGAATGCAATGGAGAATCTGTAGACAAAAAACAGATGTAGCCGGATTCTTCATCTCACTGAGAACGTATCCCCATTATTCAAGTGGGCAGTGAACCGACTGACAGGAGATTGTATCCATAGTATGCCCGGATAGCCTTCACTCATTTTTTCTTTTTGTGCGGACAAAAGAAAAATACATGACAACCTAAAACTTTGACTTATGAAAAGAATAATGTTAGTATGCCTGACAGCCCTTGCTGTATCAGGCTTCCACCTCTATGTGCCCAATCTTCCCGGAGTGATTTCATGGCCGATGGCAAGAGCTTGTTTGAAGAAGTCACCGGTATCAAGAAGAAGACGGACAAGTTCAATCTCTACCTCAACATGCATGGCGATTTCAACATGAAGTGGAATGATTCCGGGTTTGACCAGGGAGCATTCGAAATGAAGCAGCTCCGTATCGAGATGAAGGGAGATATCAATGACTGGCTGAGCTACCGTTACCGTCAGCGTTTGAATCGTGGAAACGATGGCTCCGGAAATATCGATAATGTGCCTACCAGCATAGATTGGGCAGGAGTAGGTATCAAACTGAATAAGTTTTCATTTTTTGCCGGAAAGCAATGTGCCTCGTATGGGGGTATAGAATTTGACTTGAATCCGATTGAGATTTATGAATACAGT
The DNA here is from genome assembly GCF_000614185.1 of Phocaeicola sartorii JCM 17136 = DSM 21941. Lineage (GTDB taxonomy): Bacteria > Bacteroidota > Bacteroidia > Bacteroidales > Bacteroidaceae > Phocaeicola > Phocaeicola sartorii. The sequence goes on from NZ_BAKM01000002.1 coordinate 159,504, forward strand.
GACATGATAGAGCACATGAGCAACTTTATGACCGGTTTGAATGTGGCGTACAACTATAATCCTCACCAGCAGATACAATTTCAGGTATTGAATAGTCTGAATGGACCGTCCGAAGATATGTATGGAGATTTGGAACGTACCAAATTGCCGTTAGTCTATACCTTGAACTGGAACGGAAATTTTCTGGATGTTTTTAAGACCCGTTGGTCTGCCTCTGTGATGAACGAAACGAAGGGCGAGAAGATGTATTATTACGCTTTGGGTAATGAATTTAATTTCAATCCCCAATGGCATGCCTATTTTGATTGGATGTACTCTCGTGAAGGAGTAGACCGTAAAGGGATTATAACTAACATAGTAGGGACTGATAATCAGGCACACAATGCTTTTAATGCCGAATATATGTCCTATGTGTTGCATGTGAATTATCGTTTTGCTCCGAAATGGAATTTGTTTGCAAAAGGAATGTATGAAACCGCTTCTGTTTATAAGGCAAGCGATGAAGTGGAAAAAGGGAAATATCGTACGGCATGGGGATATACAGGAGGAATAGAATTTTATCCGATGGAGAGCAATCTGCACTTCTTCCTGGCGTACGTGGGGCGTTCTTATAAATATACTGACCGTGCGAAGGCACTGGGTGAGGATAATTTCAGTACTAATCACGTGTCAGTGGGATTCATTTGGCAGATGCCTGTATTCTAGTTCATGCTTTAGAAAGAATTACCCCTGCACATACAGCTGTAGCAGGGGTAATTCAGCATTAAAACGATCACTTTTTCATCGTACACATTATAAATCAGCTGGTCGCTTGCAGTAATTCTTCTTGAATAGGTTACAGAGTTTTCTTATTTTATCTGTTCTCGGGGGGCGAGTTTTCTCCTGTTTATTGTATGGGTCGGAGATCCTTCTTCCCGAAAAATTTATCAATAATCAATGCGATAGCCCCGTCTCCCGTCACATTACAAGCCGTCCCGAAACTATCCATGGCAATGTAGAGCGCTATCATCAAAGCCTGTTCACTTTCTCCGAACCCCAGCATGGAAGACAGGATGCCCAATGCGGCCATGATGGCCCCTCCCGGTACGCCCGGTGCGGCTACCATCGTGATGCCCAGCATGAAGATAAATCCTGCAAACATGGGGAAATCAAAAGGCATTCCCTGCATAATCATCAGCGCCAGCGCACAAGCAACAATCTTCAATGTACTTCCCGACAAATGAATGGTGGCACATAAAGGAATGACAAATCCGGCTATATCCTCCGTAACCCCGTTCTTGATGCTCTGTCGCAAAGTTACCGGAATGGTGGCTGCCGATGACTGTGTGCCCAATGCCGTGAAATAGGCAGCATCATTCGCCCCAGTAATTTGAACGGATTGCGGCGCACAAACAGGGCCGCCATGGAATACTGAAAAACCAGCAGGAAGATATGAAGCAGGAAAATGACCCCGATGATCTTGATAAATACCATCAGAATATTATATACCTGTCCGGAATGAGTCATATTCAGGAATATGCCGAATATATAAATAGGCAGTAAGGGAAGAATAACCGTCTGAATGGTCTTGACTATGATATCTTTGAAATCATTACATACGTTTTTCAGCGCCGTGCTTTCCAGATGTGCGATGCCCAGACCTAATGTGAAGGCCAGAATCAAGGAAGTCATTACATTCATTACCGGAGGGATGGCTACGGTGAAGAACGGGGAAATATCATGCGCTTCGCTGATTTGTTCTATCGGTGCTCCCGGGGTTATCATGGAAGGGAAAAAAGTCACTCCGGTAAAATAAGACAGGAAACCGGAGAACAGCGTCGCGCTGTATGCCACTAGTGTCGTTATCACCAGCATCTTTCCCGCTTCTTTGCCGATATCGGCAATGGCAGGAGTGACCAGCCCGAGAATAATCAACGGAATAATGAAACCCAGGAACTCGCTGAAGATCCCGTTGAAAGTTACAAAAACTCTGACCAGTCCGCCGGGAAGAACATTTCCGAATCCTATACCCAATGCGATGGCAATGATAATCCGGGCTAATAACCCTATTTTTAACTTTTTCATGATAATGTGTTCTTATTCAGATTGCAAAGATAGAATTATTGAACAAATAACCTATCAAATTGTTAAATATTAAAAGAACAATTTATGAAAAAGGCAGATATCGGATTAATCGGATTGGGCGTGATGGGGCAGAATCTTGCTCTGAATTTCGCCAGTAAGGAATGGAAGGTGGTAGTATGGAACCGTACCGTCCCTGGAAAAGAGGAAAATGTAGTAGATAACTTTATAGCCAACCGTGCCAGGGGCAAAGGCATCATAGGAAGTAATGAACTGACAGATTTTGTCGAAGCGCTGAAAACTCCTCGTGTCATTCTGTTGATGGTACAGGCGGGGCCTGCCGTCGATGATCTGATAGACAGACTGAGCCCTTTGCTGGATAAAGGCGACATTATCATTGATGGAGGGAACTCCTATTATGAAGATACGGAACGCCGTGTGAAAGAACTTTATGATAAAGGGATGTACTTTGTAGGTTGCGGCATTTCAGGAGGCGAGGAGGGTGCCTTGCATGGAGCGTCTATCATGCCCGGCGGGGCGCAGGAAGCATGGCCGGTTATTCAACCGATGCTGAAAAGTATTGCGGCAAAAGCCGGGGACGGTACTCCGTGCTGCGAGTGGGTCGGTCCCGGTGGTGCAGGTCACTATGTGAAGATGGTGCACAATGGCATAGAATATGGGGATATGCAGCTGATAGCCGAGACTTATTTCGCCATGAAGCAGTTGCTGGCGTTGAAGAATGAGCAGATGGCGGATATTTTTGAACAATGGGACAAAGGACGCCTGCATAGTTATCTGATAGAGATTACTTCGGCCATTCTGCGTCACAAAGAACAAGGAGGCGGATATTTGCTCGACAGCATTCTGGATGCTGCCGGACAAAAAGGGACGGGGCGCTGGAGTGTCATTAACTCCCTGCAACTCAATACACCGCTGGACGTGATTGCCGAGGCTGTTTTTGCCCGTAATCTGTCGGCGGAGAAAAACTTGCGTGTGCTGATGTCCAAACATTATATGCATGTAGAGAATCATCCGGTATATAACTATCAGGATACGGTGGCCGGATTGGAGAGTACCTTGTATGCAGCTCGTCTGACAGGTTATGCGCAAGGGTTTGCTCTGATGCGCACGGCCAGCGAGCAATATGGCTGGAAGTTGAATCTTTCCACCATCGCTCTGTTGTGGCGCGCCGGATGCATTATCCGTTCTGCTTTCCTGAACGATATAGCCGAAGCCTATCGCCGTGCGCCGGGTTTGTCACATCTGTTGCTGGACGAGCGTTTCGGTAGGGAAGTGGCGGAAGCCCTGCCCGCGTGGAAGAAATACATCGGTGTCCTGTTGAAAGAGGGGATGGCAGTACCTGTGCTTTCCGCTGCATTGAATTATTTTCTAGGCCTGACTACCCATCATTCCCCAGCCAACATGATTCAGGCAATGCGTGATTATTTTGGAGCCCATACCTTCGAGCGTGTGGACAGTCCGCGGGGGGAATTTTTCCACGAACATTGGGAAAACAACTATTGATACGTTGCAACGCAAAGCATTATACATTCATTTTAAAAGAAAGAATCATGAGTTTACCACATAGCTTATTTTTGGTTATCTTCGGTGCATCCGGTGATTTAACCCGGCGCAAACTGATGCCTGCCTTGATAAAGATCCATAACGGGAAACGCTTCCCTAAGCATTTTGCCATTATTGGCTGTGCCCGAACTGCATACACGGACGAAACCTATCGTGCCTATTTGAAAGAAGAACTGATAAAATCCGGTTCTCTTACTAAAGAGGAAATGGAAACATTGGACGATTTTCTCTCTACTGTTCATTACCAGTCCATGGACCCGGCTGACGAAACCACTTATTTTCTGTTGAATGACCGTTTGAAGGAGCTTTCGCCTCAATATGAGAATAATGGGAACTATTTGTTCTATCTGGCAACCCCGCCCTTGCTTTATGAATTGATTCCGAAATGTCTGCATGATGCGGGCTTGTTGAAAAAGCCTGGATTAAAGCGTATCATTGTCGAGAAGCCTTTCGGATACGACTTGGCTTCCGCTCAGAAAATGAATAAGATTTATGCCGCTTATTTTAAAGAAGAGGATATCTACCGCATCGACCATTTTCTGGGCAAGGAAACGGTGCAGAATATTATGGTGACTCGTTTTGGAAGTACTATTTACGAACCGATATGGAACCGTAACTATATAGATTATGTAGAAATCACTGCGGTGGAAAATATGGGTATAGGTACTCGCGGAGGATATTATGACGGGGCGGGAGCTCTGCGCGATATGGTACAGAACCACTTGATGCAGTTGCTTGCCATTACTGCCATGGAACCGCCGGCCAAATTTGATAAGAATGGTTTCCGTAACGAGGTGATCAAGGTCTACCAATCCCTTCGTCCGCTGACTGATGAATATATTCGTGATAATGTCATCCGCGGACAATATATTGCCGGTGATGACCGTATCGGTTATCGTGAAGAAAAGAATGTTCGTCCTGATTCCCGTACAGATACCTATGTGGCGATGTGTCTGTATGTGGACAACTGGCGTTGGCAGGGAGTGCCTTTTTATATCCGTACCGGAAAGCAGATGCCTACCAAGGTGACCGAAATTGTGGTTCATTTCAAACCTGCTCCTATGCAGATGTTCCAAATGAAGGAAGGCTTGTACAAAGGTGAGGAACTGATTATCCGTATTCAGCCCGATGAGGGAATTCTTCAGCGCATAGCCATGAAGGAACCCGGCGCCGGATTTTATATGGGAACCATGGAGATGGATTTCAGCTATGACCAGCACGATCAGGAAACGGGTGACGCATACGTCCGCCTGCTGGAGGACAGTCTGGCGGGTGACCCTACACTCTTTACCCGTTCCGATGCTGTGGAAGAGAGCTGGACGTATTTCGACAAAATACTGGATTATTGGAAAAAGCATCCCGATACTCCTCTTTACGGATATCCCGCAGGAACATGGGGGCCGAAAGAAGCGGACGTGTTGATCAACTGTAGTCATGCTGAATGGACGAATCCGTGTAAGAATCTGACGCATTCCAATCTATATTGTAAATTGTAAGTTGTGGATAGTAAGTTTTAAACAGCAAACTCTAAGTGATAAATAGCATGATTGACCGTAACCTGTATGCATCGCCTGTACAAGCATCGCAAGCCTTGATAACTCATATATTGGAAGCAATGGATGAAGAACCTGAACGTCCTTTTACCATTGCTCTTTCCGGAGGAACTACTCCTGCCACACTTTTCGAGGTTTGGGAGCGTGAATATGCCGCATATACTCCTTGGTTCCGTATTTATTTCTATTGGGTGGACGAGCGTTGCGTGCCTCCTGACGATGAGCTGAGTAATTTTGGCCTGGCAAACCGTCTGTTGCTTAGTAAAATAGAGATTCCATCCAGTCATTACTACCGTATTGTGGGTGAGGGTGTTCCTGAAGAAGAAACCAAACAATATTCTTCCATAGTCAAGACTACTGTTCCGACCGTGGATGGTGTGCCTGTTTTTGATTTTGTATTATTAGGGATAGGAGAGGATGGACATACATCATCCATTTTCCCCGACCGTCAGGATCTTCTTACTGTCGGGGAACCGTATGGTGTGTCCGTCAATCCTTATAATAAAACCGTGCGTATATGCATGACGGGATTTCCCTTGATAGAAGCTCGGCATACCTGTTTTTTGGTGACGGGCGAGAACAAATGCAGTATTCTGAAAGAAATTCTTGATAAAAATAAGGAAGAGGTCTATCCAGCGTCCTATATCTGGCATCATGCACGTAATCCACAATTGTATGCATCACTTGTATCATAATATTTCTTTTAGGTGAAGAAGCTTTCAAACGAAAATAACTTTCAAGATGGGGAAATGAAGTAACTATGGATGCTATGTGCTCTATAGATATAAAAAAAGGAGCAACGCCTTGCTCCAACCTTTGTTAACCTTAAATCTAATACTATGAAAAACACATTGCAAAGGTACGTATATTTCGGAAATTTGCAAGAACTTCCCTTTATTTTATAGGTTGAAACAATGTTATTTAACATAGAAAGACACCCTGTTTACAGCTATTTGCAAAACAGAGTGTCTGATCTATGATTCATTAAGACTCTTTAATAAGCGTGTCCGTCTTGTTCCAGTTCCTTTGCTGTGATGGGCTTACGGTCTATAGCACGCCATGCATAAATGATATATGCCAGTACGAAAGGTACCAGAATGGAAACGTATGCCATGGTGCGCAGGGTAAACTCGCTGGAGCAACTGTTTGCCAAAGTCAGCGAACTTTGTAAATCGGCTGTTGACGGGTAATAAGCCGTATTATTATATCCCGCACAAAGCAATAAAGCCAATACAGTCAGTACAACTCCTGTTCCGGTAAACCAGATACCATTGGTTGAAGTCTTGCTGAAGACAGCCCTTCCGATGCCCCAAAGTACTCCGACAACTCCTGACAGGAACAATACCAGTAATAGAGGCATATCCATCAGATTGATGAAATACTTGTAAGGTTCCATATAAACTTCCTTTGTTTCGGGATTTACAGCGAAACCATCAGCCAATAAAGTACGGATCACAAATGCCAGAAATAGAATAAGGAAAGGAATGGCATCTGTTATAAGCTGACGGCGGCAGCGGGGGATCAATTCTTTATCTCGGATGTTATTGATAAAATACAGATTGCCCAAAAGGCGGGCCAGGAAGAATACGGCAAATCCCAATACTAGATTCCAAGGATTGGTCAGCGCATCCAGTCCGTGCCATCCGTTTGCCCAACTGCTGATGACAGGCATCAGCTCATTACCCATATTTCCTTTATTGACCAGGAAATTGGAGCCGGTAAAGAATGTGGCTACCGCACCTCCCAGCAATAGAGGTCCCACAATACCATTTATAACCAGAAACCATTGGTAAGTACGTTTTCCAAGCAGATTGCCCAGTTTGGATTGGAATTCGTATGAAACAGCCTGCAATACGAAACTGAAAAGAATAATCATCCATAACCAGTAAGCACCACCGAAACTGGTACTGTAGAACAGCGGGAAAGAAGCGAAAAAGGCGCCACCGAAAGTGACAAGGGTGGTAAAAGTAAACTCCCATTTGCGTCCCGTAGAGTTTACCAGCAATGCACGCTCTTCGTCATTTCGGCCAAGCGTGAACAGTAAGGAATTGCCACCCTGCACAAAGAGCAGGAACACCAACAAAGCACCTAGTAACGATACCAGGAACCACCAATAATTTTGTAGAAATATATAGTCCATAATATTCTAAATTAAAAATTGAGAATTGAATATTGAAAAATAGAATTAGAGAAACTTGAATTAAAAAAGAATGACTTGCTGGTGGAATTAATTATTTGTATGTAGCCCGTTCATTGCGCAGCCTGAATTATTTCCACCTTTCTCATTTATTCCTTAATTTTTAATTCTTTATTCCCTCGGGACCTTTCTTGATGGCCTTCAGCATGATGCCTATTTCTGCAAAGAGCAGAACAGTGAACAATAGAAGGAAGATAAAGAAAGTAAGCTGTACGGAACCTGTCTGCAATTTGGAGATGGCTGCCCCTACAGGCAACATATCCTGTATAGCCCATGGCTGGCGTCCCACTTCGGCTACCACCCAGCCTGCCTGACTGCCGATGTAGCTAGTGGAATAGTCCACAAAGCCACTCGTTGCAACCATCGCATATCGGCCAGTTTCTCTTTTTTCGATACAATCAGTACTATAATAAAGAACAGGATGAAATAACCTCCCAGCCCCACCATGATCCGGAATGACCAGAAAGTAAGTCCTACATTAGGAACCAGATGGGCGGGATCTTTAATATATCCGTAACCAAAATATTTCACGTTTTCGTCCAATGTCTTGCGGGCTACGGCAGCGCTTGCTTCGTCACCTGCCTTATGCGCTTTGCGGAATGCATCCAGGGCGGCAATGGCAGTCTGTCCACGTTTAATCTTCTCTTCGGCCGATAAAGCGGTTGTGCCATCGGGCATCTGATAACCACCCTCCAGCAGATTGTTGATACCCGGCACATACCCGTCTATCTCGTGAGTGGCAAGAATGGAAAGCATTTTGGGAATTTTCAAATTGCCTGCAATGGTGAAGGGCACTCCGTTTCCACCATCGTGTAATCCTTCGGCGGCAGCCATTTTCATGGGTTGTACTTTGGCTACTTGTACTCCCGAAATATCACCTGTCCATGCAGTGACAAGAGAGGCGAACAGACCTACGGCGGCGGCAACTTTGATGCTGCTTAGGGCGAACTTCTTCTGACGATTGCGCAGCAAATACCAACAACTTATTCCTACTACAAAGACGGCTCCCAGTATCCAACTGCTTAGCACTGTATGGAAAAACTTGGCGACAGCCATGGGGGAGAGGGCGACAGCTGCAAAGTCCACCATTTCATTTCTTACTGTTTCTGGGTTGAACGCTATCCCTACGGGATATTGCATCCAGGCATTGGCGACTAAAATCCACCAGGCGGAGATCGTTGCCCCCAGTCCGGTAAGCCAGGTGGAGGCCAGATGGAAACGCTTGCTCACTTTGTTCCAGCCGAAGAACATAACGGCAATGAAAGTGGCTTCCATGAAGAATGCCAGAATCCCTTCGATAGCCAGCGGAGCTCCGAAGATATCGCCCACAAACCAGGAATAGTTACTCCAGTTAGTTCCAAACTCGAATTCCAGAATCAGCCGGTGGCAACACCTACGGCGAAATTGATTCCGAACAGTTTCATCCAGAATTTAGCTGTGTTCTTCCAGAATTCCTTACCTGTTGTCACATAGAAGGTTTCCATGAGTCCCATTATCACAGCCAACCCCAAAGTGAGAGGTACGAAAAGCCAGTGATACATGGCCGTCAGAGCGAACTGCGCCCTTGACCAGTCAATTAATGAAGTGTCAATGTTTTCAAACATAACTTTCTGATTTATTTAAATGTTTATGGATTTGCCCGTTCTATTAACTCCTCACCTACATATTGTTGTTTCTCTTCTGTTGTCTTCCCACCAAGGAAAGAGGGGAAGAAGAAAAGTTTCAGAATAAAGAACATGATGAACAGTTTGATAAGAATAATCGCCCAGAGAGTGCGTCCCAAGGTCATCTCGCGAAAACCGTCGCGATAGAATATCCAGATGCGTGTCAACAAAGAATCACTCATAAATTTATCTTAAAGTTGTAATAATTACAAAGAAAAACACTTTATACGGTAAAAAGCAAGTTTTTATCTATGGAAATCTTCCACAAATCTATAGTTATTGCTAAAATATTCACGACCCTCTACTTTTGTAGTAACAAATTAAACAGTAAAAAGGATGAGACAACGAACAGTATATTTTGCAATGATTTGGGCCGTGGTCACTTCGGTTTCCGCCCAAGAGGTCAGAAAGTGGACGCTGGACGACTGCATAGACTATGCATTGGAGAAGAATATCCAATTACAACAGAACAAAATTTCATTGGAAGAAAGCTCGGTAGATGTGAAAACCGCTAGAGCAGCCCTCTTTCCCAGTCTGTCGTTCAGCACAGGGCAGAATGTGACGAACCGTCCGTATCAGGAAAACAGTAACACGGTAAGCGGAACGGAAATCATCAGTAGTGACAGTAAAACTACTTATAATGGGAACTATGGTCTGAATGCACAGTGGACATTGTGGAATGGTAACAAACGGTTGAATGCTATCAAACAAAAGAAGACCAGTCAACAGATAGCAGGGCTTACCGTAGCCGAAACAGAAAACTCTCTGCAAGAGCAGATAGCACAAATCTTCATCCAGATACTTTATGCCGACGAGTCTGTGAAGATTAACCGGAATACCTTGCAGGTGACTCAGTCACATACGACAGAGGAAAGGAGCTTTTTCATGAAGGAAGTATCTCGAAAGCCGATTTGGCGCAGCTGGAGTCACAGGTAAGCAGTGACAAATACCAGTTGGTGACCTCCGAAAGTTCCTTGCGCGATTATAAATTACAATTGAAGCAGTTGTTGGAGTTGGACGGTACGGAAGAAATGGATTTGGTTCTTCCCGAGCTGGCCGATGAGCATGTGTTGCAGCCGTTGCCTGCTCAGGAGGATATCTATCAGCAAGCTCTGGCGTCACGTCCGGAAATTCAAAGCGGCAAGTTGAGTATAGAGAATGCCAAACTGGACATATCGGTGGCCAAAGCCGGTTATCTGCCTACCATCAGTCTGAGTGCGTCTACGGGGAGTATGACAAACAGCGGCAGTGACAATAGCTGGAGCAAGCAAATGAAATATGGCTGGAACAATATGATAGGATTGAACGTGAGCATCCCGATTTTTGATAACCGGCAGAATAAAAGTGCCGTACAGAAGGCGCGTTTGCAATATGACAGCAGTCTGCTCGATTTGATAAACAAGCAAAAGGAACTCTATAAGAATATAGAAAGCTTGTGGTTGGACGCTGCAAATGCTCAGGAGCAATATGCGGCGGCCGAAAGCAAGCTGAAAAGCAGCCGGGCCAGTTATGAGATGGTCAGCGAGCAGTTCAATCTGGGGATGAAGAATACCGTGGAGTTGCTTACCGAGAAGAATAACCTGCTCAGTGCACAGCAGCAACGTATCCAGGCCAAGTACATGGCTATCCTGGACCGGACTTTACTGAACTTCTATGCAGGCCGCGATCTGAAATTATAATAATAATGCTATACATATTCTATTATGGAAAAGAAAAAAATGATTCTCACTACAGTGGCAGCTGTAGTAGTTGTGGCAGGCGGTTTTTGGATACTTGGCGGACCGGAGGGGAAAAGTACGGTCGATTTCGCGACGGAAGCCGTAACGAAAGGCAATGTCAGTAATTTCATCACTGCTACCGGAACCATCGAACCGGTGACAGAGGTGGAAGTGGGTACGCAGGTATCCGGTATCATTGACAAAATTTATGTGGATTACAACTCCGTGGTAAAGAAGGGGGAATTGATAGCCGAGATGGATAAGGTGACGTTGCAAAGTGAACTTCAGTCGGCAAAGGCCACCTACGATGGAAATAAGGCCGAGTACGACTATCAGAAGAAATTGTATGACCGCAATCGTAAACTGCACGAGAAGCAATTAATCAGCGATACGAACTATGAGGAAACTGTCTATAATTTCCAACGTGCCCAAAGCGCATGGGAACAGAGTAAGGCGGCTCTGGCAAAAGCCGAACGTAACCTGTCGTACGCAACAATCACCTCGCCCATCGACGGAGTGGTGACTAGCGTGATGTGGAAGAAGGACAGACCGTAGCATCCGGTTTCGAGACTCCGACACTGTTCACTATCGCTGCCGACCTGACTAAGATGCAGGTAGTGGCCGATGTGGATGAAGCAGATATTGCCGGGGTGGAGGAAGGAGCCCGTGTGACCTTTACTGTGGATGCTTATCCCGATGACGTGTTCGAAGGAGTAGTCAGACAGATTCGTTTGGGGAGTACGAACAGCACCAACAGTAGCTCTTCGACAACCAGCAGTACTACTGTGGTTACTTACGAGGTGGTGATAACGGCTGATAATCCCGATTTGAAACTGAAACCGCGTCTTACCGCTAATGCTACCATCTATACATTGACCAGGGACAATGTGCTGATTGTCCCCAACAAGGCTTTGCGCTTCACTCCCAACAAAGACATAGTGGGAGGGCGTAAGATAAACGACTGCCAGGGCAGCCATAAGGTGTGGACACTGGATAACAATATCTTTACCGCTCATTTTGTGGAAATAGGTATTACTGATGGCAGCAGGACTGAAATCGTAAGTGGCATTGCTGAGAATACACGGGTAGTGACAGAAACGGTGGTAAGAGGCAGTATGCCTGGAATGGAAGAACCGTCTGCCGGAGAAGGTGAAAGAAATCCGTTCATGCCGGGGCCTCCGGGAGGTAATAAAAAGAAGAATAAATAATAAAAGGTAATGCTTCCGTCTACATTGAAAGAATAAATCACATGAAAAAGATAATCGAATTACAAAACATAAAACGGAATTTCCAGGTAGGCGATGAAACCGTTCACGCTCTGCGTGGCATCTCTTTCACCATCTATGAAGGAGAGTTCGTCACTATTATGGGTACTTCCGGCTCCGGCAAGTCCACTTTGCTGAATACGTTGGGATGCCTTGATACTCCTACCAGCGGCGAATATCTGTTGGATGGCGTGTCCGTGCGTACCATGAGCAAACCTCAGCGAGCCGTGCTGCGCAATCGTAAGATAGGTTTCGTGTTCCAGAACTATAATCTGTTGCCTAAGACGACAGCCGTAGAGAATGTGGAGCTTCCCTTGATGTACAACTCGTCCGTTCCGGCTTCCGAAAGACGGAAACGTGCCATTGAATCACTGATCGCCGTGGGGCTGGGCGATCGTCTGGAGCACAAATCCAACCAGATGTCCGGCGGACAGATGCAGCGTGTGGCCATTGCCCGCGCCTTGGTGAACAATCCTGCCGTTATTCTAGCCGATGAGGCGACCGGTAATCTGGATACTCGTACCTCTTTCGAGATTCTGGTACTTTTCCAGAAGTTGCACGCCGAAGGTCGTACGCTTATTTTCGTCACACACAATCCCGAAATAGCCCAATACAGTAGCCGTAACATTCGCTTGCGTGACGGGCATGTAGTGGAAGACGCTGTCAATTCTCAAATCCTTTCGGCTGCTGCTACATTGGCTGCCCTGCCCAAGAATGATGAGGACTAACCATTAAAAAAGAATTAATATGAACGGAACAAATCTACTTAAAATAGCTCTTCGGGCGCTTGTCAACAACAAACTCCGCGCCTTCCTTACCATGTTGGGTATCATCATCGGTGTGGCATCGGTCATCGCCATGCTTGCCATCGGGCAGGGTTCTAAAAAGAGCATCCAGCAACAAATCTCAGAGATGGGCTCGAACATGATTATGATTCATCCGGGGGCGGAGATGCGTGGAGGTGTCCGTCAGGACCCTTCAGCCATGCAGACACTGAAACTGGAAAATTATGAGAAGTTGAGCGAAGAGTGTACGTACCTCTCCGGCATCAGTCCCAATGTTTCTTCCTCGGGGCAACTCGTTGCGGGGGCCAACAACTACCCGTCTTCGGTGAGTGGGGTAAGTATGGATTATCTTACCATACGTCAGCTCACTGTGGAGCAGGGGGAGATGTTTACCGAGAATGACATTCGTACGGCAGCCAAGGTCTGTGTCATCGGTAAAACCATTGTCGATAATCTTTTTTCCGACGGCTCGGACCCGATAGGGAAAGTGATCCGTTGCAACCAGATCCTTTCCGGGTAATCGGTGTGCTGAAGTCAAAAGGGTATAATTCTATGGGTATGGACCAGGATGATGTGGTGCTGGCTCCTTACAGTACGGTGATGAAACGATTGCTGGCACAGACTTACTTGAGTGGAATTTTCGCTTCGGCCCTGACAGAAGATATGACCGATGAGGCTGTAGATGAAATTACGACCATTCTGCGCCGTGAACATAAACTGAAAGGAACGGATGATGATGACTTTACCATCCGCACCCAGCAGGAACTGAGCAGTATGCTCAATACTACAACAGACCTGATGACCACGCTGTTGGCTTGTATTGCCGGCATTTCTCTGGTAGTCGGAGGTATCGGTATCATGAATATCATGTATGTATCTGTAACGGAGCGTACTCGTGAGATCGGTCTGCGTATGTCGGTCGGAGCGCGGGGAGTCGATATTCTGAGCCAGTTTCTGATAGAGGCTATCCTGATCAGCATTACGGGTGGTTTGATAGGAGTGATTATCGGTTGCGGAGCCAGCTTTATGATTAAGGCGATAGCGCATTGGCCTGTATTTATCCAGCCTTGGAGTGTGTTGCTTTCATTCTTGGTATGTACCGTTACCGGTGTGTTCTTCGGATGGTATCCGGCAAAGAAGGCCGCAGACCTTGATCCGATAGACGCTTTGCGTTATGAATAAGGATGAAAAGGAGATTCCTGTTCAACAGTTTCTTATGGAATAAGAGGCATGGAAATCTTATTTATAATCTAATCTTTCTTATCTTTGCCTGTATGAAACATTTATTTTCACAGCGACATTTTTTAGAACTGAGTATCCATATTGTCAGCTGGCTGCTCATTTTTGGCTTTCCGCTTGTATTCATGGAGCGTGGAAGTGGCTTCAATCCAGCCCAATTCTTGAGGCATAGTTGTGTTCCTTTGTGCTATTTTATTATCTTCTATGTCAATTACTTATGGCTGGTTCCCCGCTATATGTTCATGGACGAAATGCGTAAGTATATTCTGAGCGATGCCGTGCTGATACTTTGTCTGAGTATACTTCTTCATGTATTTCTGGAAAGTATAAGTACGCCTCCGCCCCCTGAGTTTGCGCGTCATATTCCACCTCGCTGGATATTCTATGTGCGGGATATGGGGATGATGATTTTTGTCGCCGGATTGGGTGCGGCCATCCGTACCAGTCTGCGCTGGCGTCAGGCGGAAGAACGGTTGATAGAAACAGAGAGACAAAAGACGGAAGCGGAGCTGAAAAACTTGAAGAACCAGTTGAATCCTCATTTCCTGCTCAACACATTAAATAATATTTATGCTCTGATTGCTTTTAACAGTGATAAGGCGCAAGAGGCGGTACAGGAGTTGAGTAAATTGTTGCGCCATGTGCTCTATGACAATCAGCAGACTTTTGTTCCGCTTGAAAAAGAACTTGATTTTATCCGTAATTATGTAGCACTGATGCGTATCCGTCTGCCACAGCAGGTAGAGGTGAGTGTGAATCTGGAGGCGGACTCCGGTGGTGCGTTGCGGATTGCTCCCCTTATTTTCATATCGCTGATAGAAAATGCCTTCAAGCATGGCATCAGCCACAGCCGGCAGTTTTATCAGCATCTCTATCTCCGGACATGCGGACGGTATGGTGAGGTGTGAGATTCTTAACAGCAACTATCCGAAGTCCGGACAAGATAAAAGCGGAAGCGGAGTGGGGTTGGAACAGGTGGGCAAACGGCTGGAACTGATTTATCCGGGACATTACGAATGGATAAAAGGGGTCAGTGAAAACGGACAGGTATATTCTTCTATATTAACCATACAGACTAATAAAAGCTTATGATACTGAATTGCGCTATTGTCGATGACGAGCCGCTGGCTTTGGAATTGCTGAGAAGCTATGTGGAAAAAACATCTTTCCTCCGATTGGTAGGGAGGTACTCCAGTGCGGTGCAAGCTATGACGGAAATCCCTCTTCACGAGGAGGTGCATATCTTGTTCCTTGATATTCAAATGCCTGAGTTGAACGGTTTGGAGTTTTCACGTATGGTCAGCCCTGGAACAAGGATTATTTTTACGACCGCATTCGGACAGTATGCTTTGGACAGCTATAAAGTCAATGCCTTGGACTATTTGTTGAAACCAGTCAGCTATGTCGATTTTTTACAATCAGTGAACAAGGCGATGCAATGGTATGAACTGAAACAAAAGGCGGATAATGGTATTGGTACCGATGAATCGGAGAATTGTATATATGTAAAAAGTGATTACAAACTGATTCGGATTGCTTTAGACCGGATACTGTATATAGAAGGGTTGAAAGATTACGTTAAAATCCATGTGGAGGATGAGCCGAAAGCTGTCTTGTCACTGATCAGTATGAAAGCTATGGAAGAGAAGCTTCCTTCCAGTCGTTTCATTCGCGTACATCGCTCGTTTATAGTGCAAAAGAGTAAGATCAAGGTGATTGACCGGGGACGGATTGTTTTCGGTAAGGAGTATATTCCGGTCTCTGATAGTTATAAGCAGGAACTGCAGACGTACTTGAGCGGTCATTCTGTTTGAAGAATGTGATATTTGAACGATAAAAGTAGATATTTTGTCGATATCTTTTTGCTAAAAAGAAATAATCTTTTTATATTTGCAGCATAGACAAGGGAAGTTGTGAAACTTCTTAATAGAATAGTTTAGTTAAGTCTAGTTTAGTTTTTGTGTTGTAAGTGCTCCCATCGTAAGCGAACGAATGGGAGCACGTTTTTTAGGTGCCTGTATGGGGCTGTCTCTGCAACAAATCCGGAGGTGGGTTGGGGCATTGACCGGTTTGAATGGAGATTGCGGAATACAAAAGAAAATACCTATTTATAGTGATTGATAACCCTGATGATTTTCCGTAACTTTGTGCCCAAAAAGAGAAACAAAAAACATAACTATGTATAAAACAAGTAAATATACTCCGGCGGACAAAATGAGTTATCTTATCTGCGATAATTATACATTGCTACAGGTAATGAGTCGTTTTGATCTTTCGTTGGGGTTTGGAGACAAGACAGTACAGGAGGTGTGCCGTGAAAATGGAGTGGACTGTCGTACTTTCCTTGCGGTGGTGAACTTCATGATTGAAGATAGCGACCGGATGGAGGATGATGTGAAGGATATTTCTATGCCTTCACTGATGAGTTATTTAAAACAGGCACATCATTATTTCCTTGATTTCTGTCTGCCTACCATACGCCGTAAACTGATAGAAGCTATAGACTGCTCTACGGAAAACGAGGTTGCGTTCCTCATTTTGAAATTCTTCGACCAGTACGCCGGAGAGGTGCGTAAACACATGGATTATGAAGATGTGAATGTGTTTACTTACGTAGAGAATCTGATGACCGGACGGGAAACGGGAGGATTTCGTATCTCGCAGTTTGCCCGCAGGCATGACCAGATAGATGCGACACTGACCGAGCTAAAAAACATCATTATTAAATATTATCCGGCTAAAGGAAATAATCATTTGTTGAACGCCGTATTATTCGATATATTCAGTTGTGAGCAAGATTTGGCATCCCATTGCCGTGTAGAGGATTACTTGTTTGTGCCTGCTGTGCGCAGGCTGGAAAAGGAGGGGAAATGAAACGGACAGAACTAGTGCACGTTGCGGTGGCCGAAACTTCAGTCATTGTGCGTAGCGGACTTGTGGCTGTGCTGAGGCGCATGCCTGATCTTACAATACAGCCGGTGGAAATAACTTCCCTTGAAGGATTGCAGAATTGTATGCAGGGACGTCAGCCGGATATTCTAATTATAAATCCTGCATTCGGAGGGTGGTTTAATGTGGATGAGTTTAAATCGAACTATCCACGGGCATCTACCAGGTGTGTCTCTTTGTTGTGCTCAGTCACGGACTCCAATTTGCTGAAAGGATACGATGAGGGTATCGCGCTGTATGATGATATTGAAGTTCTAAATAAAAAGTTAGTGGATCTGATGAATCTGGGTGTGGATGAGACAGATGGTGAACAGGAAACACTGAGCCAGCGTGAGAAAGAAATTATTTGTTGTGTGGTACGTGGAATGACGAATAAGGAAACGGCGGAAAAATTGTTCCTTTCCATTCATACGGTGATAACTCACCGCCGGAATATTGCGCGCAAGCTACAGATACATTCACCTGCCGGATTGACTATTTATGCTATCGTAAACAAACTGGTGGAACTAAGCGAGGTGAAGATGAGCTTATAGTACCTATAAATAGTGAGTGGTAAGAGGCAGAATACCTGAAAGAAGTGATTGTGGGGGTGCGTCCTAACCTCTATCTTTGCACTATAAGTTAGTCATATAGAAATTACGTAAACCACAAAGTTAGTTATTAGTTGAAAGTACTCTCTACGAAGTGATTCGTGGGGAGTATTTTTTTATTAGTGAAGTCTCTACTCACAATATTATGCTTTTTTATTTGCTTCGCTTCATAATTCGTTAGAAATCCCGTTGCTTTCTTAACAAATATCCTCTAACTTTGTTATCCAGTATAGGACATATATTAACTAATGACAATGAAAGTAGGTTTATTTATTCCTTGTTATATCAATGCGGTATATCCGCAGGTAGGGATAGCCTCGTACAAACTGCTGAGAAGTCTGGGCGTAGATGTGGATTATCCGCTCGATCAGACTTGTTGCGGTCAACCGATGGCGAATGCAGGTTTTGAGAATGAAGCGGTAGATTTGGCCCGCCGTTTTGACGAACAGTTCAAAAATTACGATTACATAGTGGGCCCTTCAGCTAGTTGCGCCGTATTTGTACGTGATAACTACGGTCGTCTTTTGAAGGAGGACAAGCATCGGTGTGCCAGTGAAGGTAAGATATATGATATCTGTGAGTTTATCCATGATATAGTTAGACCTGCTTCGTTGAAAGCAAGGTTCCCGCATAAAGTAAGTCTGCAAAACAGTTGCCATGGAGTGAGACTGATGAAACTTTCTTCTGCCAGCGAACTTAATATTCCTTACTTCAGCAAACTGCGTGATCTGCTCTCTTTGGTGGAAGGGGTGGAAGTTGTGGAACCGGAACGCAAAGACGAATGTTGCGGTTTCGGCGGTATGTTTGCCGTAGAGGAAGATGCGGTATCCGTGCAGATGGGGCATGACAAGGTGATGCGTCATATCGCTACCGGTGCCGAATACATTGTGGGGGCCGACAGTTCGTGTTTGATGCATCAGAACGGCATCATTGCCCGTGACAAGCTTCCTATCAAGACATTGCACATTGTTGAAATTTTAGCAGCAGGATTATGAGTACGAAACATTCAAAAGCGGCTGCGGAGTTTCTGAAAAACAAGAAACAGGCCGCATGGCATGACGAAACCCTTTGGCTGGTCAGGGCAAAGCGTGACAGGTTGAGTAAAGAAGTTCCCGAATGGGAGGAATTACGTGATATGGCATGTGCTACCAAACTATATAGTAACAGCCATCTGGATGAGTTGTTGGTGGAGTTTGAAAACAATGCGCGTGCTAACGGAGCCCATGTCTATTGGGCGAAGGATGCGGACGAGTATTGCAATATTGTCTACAATATTCTGAACCAGCACGGGGTAAAGCATTTTATAAAGAGCAAATCCATGTTGGCCGAAGAATGCGAACTCAACCCGTTTCTGGAAAACAAAGGTATTGAAGTAGTGGAAAGTGACTTGGGAGAGCGTATCTTGCAATTGATGCATCTGAAACCGAGCCATATTGTATTGCCCGCCATTCATATCAAACGTGAACAGGTGGGTGAGCTTTTCGAGAAAGAGATGGGTACGGAGAAAGGAAACTTTGACCCTACTTACCTTACACATGCAGCCCGGAAGAGTCTCCGCCAGAAATTTATTCATGCTGAGGCGGCTATGACAGGTGCTAACTTTGCTGTAGCTTCTACGGGTGAGATTGTGGTATGCACCAATGAAGGAAATGCGGATATGGGTACTTCCCAGCCCAAATTGCAGATTGCGGCTTTTGGTATGGAGAAAATAGTGCCGGACCGTGAATCATTAGGGTGTTCACCCGTTTGTTGGCCCGTTCGGCTACAGGACAGCCCATTACTACATACACTTCCCACTACCGCAAGCCTCGTGAGGGTGGAGAATTTCATATTATTATTGTAGATAACGGACGTAGCAAGATACTGGCCGACCAAAAGCATATCAGGACTTTGAACTGTATCCGTTGTGGAGCCTGTATGAATACATGTCCTGTATATAGACGTAGTGGGGGGTATTCTTATACTTATTTTATTCCGGGTCCTATAGGGATTAATTTGGGCATGCTGAAGGCACCGTTGCATTATCATGATAACGTGTCGGCTTGTTCTTTGTGTTATTCCTGCTCGTTTGTATGCCCGGCCAAGGTGGATTTGGCGGAGCAGATTTATCTGTGGCGCCAGGATTTGGATAAGTTGGGTAAGGCAGACCGGATGAAGAAAGTGATGTCTGGTGGCATGAAATACATGATGAACCGTCCTTCGGTATTCAATATGGCATTAAAATGGGCGCCATTAGCAAACGGAATGCCTCGTTTCCTTATTTATAACGGACTGAACGACTGGGGTAAAGGGCGTGAAATGCCGAAATTTTCCAAGGAGAGTTTTAATGAAATGTGGAAGAAAGGTAAAGTGAAGTAATTATGAGCAGCAGAGAAGATATATTGCAGAGCATCCGGCGTGCTACACATGTAAAATATGAGAGACCGGATTTAAAGCCGTTGGAAGATATGGCACTGACTTATCCCGGTAAGGTAGAACAGTTTTATCTCATCATGAAGCAGGTGGGAGGGGAGGCCGTTCTTTTGGAAAAAGAGGAGGATGTGAATGATTTCATTAAAAAAGCTTATCCGGAAGCCAAACGCATCGCTTCTAATCTGAAGAGTATTACTTGTGCGACATTTAATCCCGATGATGTGGAGGATCCCGCAGAACTGAATGGGACGGATCTGGCCGTTATAGATGGAAAGATTGGGGTTGCGGAGAATGGTGCGGTATGGATAGAACAGGATGTAAAGCAGCGTGCCATTTATTTTATTGCCGAAAAATTGGTTATTCTTCTGGATAAGAATAAGATTGTGAACAATATGCATGAAGCATATAAGCTGATAGATACAGGCGGATATGGTTTCGGAACCTTTATTTCCGGTCCGTCAAAGACGGCCGATATTGAGCAGGCTTTGGTAATGGGTGCTCATGGAGCACGGGATGTGATGGTGGTGCTGATATAAATGTATTTTTCTTCTAATATATAAAGGAGATGAGCTGAAAATCAAGGAACTCATCTCCTAATATTTATAAATGTTGTTAGACCGGAGCGGGTTTGTCTAGTTCAGATATACGGTATTGAAATACTCACTAAATAAAGTTTGGGCTGTTTCCAACTGTTCTGGCGTATTTTCTTTTATTCCGTTCAGTTTGTATTCTTTTCCCATGGCTTCGTATTTGTGTACCCCTAATGTATGATAAGGTAGTATTTCCACTCTTTGAATCATTTGATAGTTCTTGAAGTGCTCTCCTAATGCCCGTATATCTTCTTCAAAGGAACTATAGCCCGGAACTAATACATAGCGCAACCAAAAAGGTTTCCTGTTTTTTTCAAGCCATCCGGCGGTACGTATGGTTTGTTCGTTGCTGCGTTCTGTCAGTTGCCGATGGCGCACATTATTAAATTCCTTGATGTCTAATAATACGAGGTCTGTCCATTGCAGCAGTTCCTCTACTTCCTCATTCCATATACTGCCATTGGTATCTATGCAGATGTGGATGCCTTGTTCTTTTAACCGCTGGAATAACGGAACCAGTGCTTTTGCTTGTAAGGTAGGTTCACCACCGCTGAAAGTCACGCCTCCTTTTTTACCGAAAAAAGCTTTCTGGCTGACAGCCATACGTACGATTTCGTCTATTGTCGTTTCCGTACTTTCCCCTTTGGTGTCAATTGTGTCGGGGTTGGCACAATAGAGGCATCGGAAATTGCATCCTTGTAAAAATACGACTAAGCGTAAGCCGGGACCGTCAAATGTCCCCATTGACTCGTAAGAATGTACTCTGATCATAATGGTTTGTCTTTAAACTGGTAAGGGCAGGTTCAAAACCCGCCCTTACGATGAATGTATATGGGATGTTACATTCTTTCGTGGAAAGAACGGCTGATTACTTCCAGCTGATGTTCACGACTCAATTTGATGAAGTTTACAGCATAACCTGACACACGGATGGTGAGTTGCGGGTATTTTTCAGGATGTTCCATCGCGTCTTCCAGCATTTCACGGTTCAGCACATTTACATTCAGATGATGTGCTCCTTTGGTGAAATAACCGTCCATCATGGTTATCAGATTCTCTATCCGGGTTTCCCGGTCTACTCCTAGTGATTTCGGTACGATAGAGAATGTGTTGCTGATTCCATCCTGAGCATCACGATAACGTAGTTTGGCTACAGAACTCAATGAGGCGATGGCGCCGTTCTTGTCACGTCCGTGCATCGGGTTGGCGCCCGGAGCGAAAGCGACCCCTTTGGCACGGCCGTCAGGAGTGGCGCCTGTTTTCTTGCCGTACATTACATTGGAGGTGATAGTCAGCAGTGACAGGGTAGGACGGGCATTTTTGTATACCGGATGTTTCTTTAATTCTTCACTGAAGAAATAAACCAAGTCTACTCCTAAATGATCTACACGGTCGTCATCATTACCGAAGCAAGGATATGCATTTTCAATATCAAAGCCTTCAGTCAAACCTATCTCATTACGTTTGGCACGTACCTTGCCGTATTTGATGGCAGACAATGAGTCAATAGCGATGGACAGACCGGCTACACCGTATGCCAGGTTGATACGCGGGTTGGTGTCAATGAATGCCATTTGGGCCTTTTCATAATAGTACTTGTCATGCATATAATGAATGATGTTCATCGCATCATTGTATACACGTGCAATTTGCATCAGTACTTTCTTATAGTTGGACCATACTTCTTCAAAGTTCAGCAAATCCCCTGTCAAGACAGGAATATCTTTCACCATTACAGTTCCTGTATTTTCGCAACGTCCGCCATTAATAGCCAGCAGTAGCGCCTTGGCCAGATTACAGCGTGCTCCGAAGAATTGGATTTGTTTGCCGATAGCTTGGTAAGATACGCAGCAGGCAATACCATAATCGTCACAATTACGTACTTCGCGCATCAGTGTATCATTTTCGTACTGTATGGAAGAAGTGTCAATTGAAACCTGTGCACAGAATTCCTTGAAACCCTCCGGTAGTTCCGGACTCCACAGTACAGTCATGTTAGGCTCGGGTGACGGGCCCAGATTGTACAGTGTCTGTAAGAAACGGAAAGAAGTCTTTGTTACTTTGGTGCGTCCGTCGTTGAAGCGTCCGCCGATAGATTCGGTCACCCAGGTTGGGTCACCTGCAAAGATGTCATTGTATGACTGCATACGCAGATGACGGACCATACGCAACTTGATGATGAACTGGTCAACTAATTCCTGAGCGAATGATTCGTCTATTTTACCGTGGTCCAGATCATACTGGATATAAATATCCAGAAATGAAGATACGTTACCCAATGACATGGCTGCTCCGTCTTGTTCTTTCACAGCAGCAAGATATGCCATATAAACCCATTGAACCGCTTCTTGTGCATTGGTAGCGGGACGGCTCAGGTTGAGTCCATAATATTCCCCCATCACTTTTATTTCCTTCAGCGCCTTGATTTGTTCGGCCACTTCCTCACGCAGGCGGATATGGGCATCAGTCATCGGACTGGTGATATTGCGCAAATCTTCTTGTTTTGCTTCAATCAGCCGGTCAATACCATACAGTGCCAGACGGCGGTAGTCACCGATGATGCGTCCGCGTGCATAGTTGTCGGGCAGGCCGGTCAGGAAACCGAGAGAACGGAAAGAGCGGATTTCTTCGGTATAAGCATCGAATACACCGTCATTATGGGTCTTGCGATAATGGGTGAAGATATCCTTTACTTTTTCATCTACTTCCACACCGTTTTCATGGCAGGCTTTTTCTACCACCTTGATACCACCGTATGGCTTGATGGCACGACGCAGAAGCTCGTCCGTCTGAAGACCTACAATCAGTTCGTTTTCACGGTCAATGTATCCTGCTTTATGTGAGGTGATGGTAGATACTGTTACATTATCAAGGGAACGAACTCCGTTATTGGCACGTTCTTCTTCCAGTGCCTTGAGGCATTCGTTCCACACTTTTTTAGTTCGCTCTGTGGGGCCTGCCAGGAATGAGGCATCGCCTCATAAGGGGTAATGTTGGTCTGTACGAAGTCTGAAACATTGATTTCCTTACTCCACAATCCATCCTTAAAAACTTTGTTCATTTCCATACTGTTATTCCATTAAGAGATTTAGGGCTGCAAAGGTAGTCCTTTTTTGCGAGCTATGCATCACTATTAGTAGGTATAATGCGAATACTTGTGCATTTTTAAGTATAAAGTGGTCAATAAATGAAAAAATAAGGGGACTTTATTACTATGCGTCTACTTTAGGACAGTTCCGATTGTTGTTCCATTTTAAATTAAATAAAGCTAATTGATTATCAATAAATCAATTAGCTTTTAAAGTAGCGGAACCGGGAATCGAACCCGAGTTTCAGCCGTGAGAGGGCCGCGTCCTAGGCCACTAGACGATACCGCCATCAGTTGGTCTCAACTTCTTTTCTTAAGACGCTGCAAAGTTAGAAGTTTGTTTTTAATCTACAAAATAAAAAGTGATTTTTTTTATTCTTTTGCTATAAAATCGGAGTTTGATTTCTATGAAGAAACATCTGTTTATTTTATGTGGTAAGATAATTGAAGATCTGAAGAAAACCGGATTGTCTACGGTCTTCCCCGAAAACGAATAGGGAAGTCTTGGATTTTAATCTCCGGTGAAAATAGGGGAATATAGATGTAAACGTGATTCCTAGGGAATAATGACGGCCCGGAATGGTAAGGCTGATCCAAAACTATTGAAAAAGAGGGATAAAAAATAAGTCGTAAAATAATTTTTACGACTTATTCGCGGAAGCTGGGGGATTCGAACCCCGGTACGGTTACCCGTACGTCAGTTTAGCAAACTGGTGGTTTCAGCCACTCACCCAAACTTCCTTTCTTTTAGAAGCGTTATCTCTCAAACGCGGTGCAAAGATAAAGGGATAAATTGAATTGTGCAAACCTTTTGCTATCTTTTTTAGATATATTTTTTTAATGAAATAATAAGATGCTGATAGTGAGGTGCTAATAGTTGAAATTAATATTTCTCCCAAAAATCCAAACATTCTTTAGCTACCTTTATTGGACAATGGTGCTTTTTAATATATTCAATGCTGTCGGCAGATAACTGGTGGATTTTATTCTTGTTGGCTAATAAACTCTCTAGTTTGTTATAAACGTCATTCTCTTCGGGACGTACATTGATGATAGGACGGAGCTTGTTTTCGCCTAACAGGTTATAGTATTCTTCTTCCGCGCCTCCCACAACAACAATTCCTTTGCTCATGGCATATAATGCATTTAATCCTGGAGAATAAGAGTAAAGTTGGTCTAACATCACATCGCATCCGTCCATAAAATATTCACATTCATCATACGAGGGGGAGACTGTTTGTTTAATTTCGCATGCTGATGGATGTCTGTAATATAATTTATAGAGGGCGCTATAGAGTTCGTCTTTGCCCTTCCACTCTTCACGATGATGTTTTAGGTTGATATAGAATTTCACTTTTTCTGTTTTTTTAGAAGGGGGATGTGGATGGGGGAATGATTCTATCGGGAAAGGAATGTATTTTGTTTTTCCGGAGAAATAGGGCAGATAGGCTAAATAGGATTCATAAAGGCTGGTGATGATTCCATTGCAATTGTTCGCAATAATGCGGTTTAATTTTCCTCTGAATCCATGCATCCAATTTATGATTGTCATTTTGTTGTCGATGGTATCCCGAAAAATACCATTGGCATAAAAATCACTGTATCGGAGGGTGTTTTTGTTCAAGCACATGTAAATCCAGTAAAAGTCATATTCAAATCCTCCTAAGAATATCTTCTTGTTATTCTTTTTGAGATATTGGAATACATACTGGAGTAGCTCGGGTTTTAATTCTAAAAAGTAGGGATTGACAAGTTGTACTACATCATATCCTTTGAGTTGGGGAAGGGCTTTCAGTAAATTGAAAGTGTTTTTAAGAATTCCCCAACGGATTGATGATTGATTTGGGCAGAGATTGTCAGAGGTGTCCAGCCATAAATTGCTATGGGATAATACATCAACTCTATGCCCTATAATTCTTAGGGCTTTTGCCAAAGTCCAATGTACATTGCTATACTCTCCTATTAATAAGATTTTCATAGACAGTCAATCATTATTTGATTAAATAGTTTATGCATTGGTAGCAAGTCGTTTTGCTATTCTTGATTTTCTATTCAACAAAAAAGTGTATGCTTTAGTTCTGATTATGAGGAGTTTTCGCAATAAAAAGAATTCTTCCCGTTCTTTCACTGCAAAGAACGTAAGTAGTTGAAAAACAAAAGGATTAGAAATTTTCATTCTAATCCTTTCTTGCTTTTGGAGGTTCCTGGCGGATTCGAACCGCCGTACACGGTTTTGCAGACCGCTGACTAAGCCACTCATCCAAGGAACCTTGTCATTAACAATCTTTGTTTCTCGATTGCGGTTGCAAAGGTACAACATTTTTTTTAATCTGCAAATATTCTGCTAATTTTTTCGTCCTTTCTCTGCACTTTTTTCGTAATCACATTTTTGTTTGTTGCGCATGGACTTTATGGCACAGTCCGAACTACAGCACTCACATGGATTGCTATTACTCTTTATGCGTTTGAAATACAGAAAGATACGTATGCCTGTCCATATCGTGCAGAGGCATACGATTGCAATGACTATGATTTGTTGTAATTCCATACTTGATAAACAAATAATTTGAGGTTTAGGTTTATTAAACGATAAAATTTCCTATTTGGAATACGGCAAATGCAACCAACCATGCCACTCCGGTGGTGTATCCTGCAGTGAATATAGCCCATTTCCAGCTGCCGGATTCTTGCTTGATTGCTGCAAAAGTGGCGATACAGGGGAAATAAATCAATACGAACAGCATATATGCTAATGCAACCAGCGGAGTAATGGGGATACGGTCGGAAAGATTCACATTTTCCATATCTCCCTCATTGGTGTATAAAACCCCCAGTGTGCTTACTACCAATTCCTTGGCGCCTACACCTGAAATAAGTCCGATTCCTAACTTCCAGTCAAATCCTAGCGGTTTGATAACAGGCTCTATTGCTTTGCCTATTTGTCCGATATATGAATTCTCTTGTTGTTCGGCCGCGCTTTCATACGCATCATGCTGCGGATAATACCCTAGAAACCAGATGATAATTGAGGCAATCATGATAATACCTCCCATCTTTTTCAGATATTGTGCTCCTTT
The DNA here is from genome assembly GCF_000614185.1 of Phocaeicola sartorii JCM 17136 = DSM 21941. Taxonomy (GTDB): domain Bacteria; phylum Bacteroidota; class Bacteroidia; order Bacteroidales; family Bacteroidaceae; genus Phocaeicola; species Phocaeicola sartorii. The sequence continues at coordinate 186,276 of NZ_BAKM01000002.1, forward strand.
TTCCCATGTATGGCGCATGATACTTTTAGAGGTAGGCATGCGATAGGGGGGAAGCTCCATCACAAATGGAGAATCTTCTCCTTTCACCAGAAATTTACTGAAAATGCGGGCCATTACTACTGCCAATAAAATGCCTGCCGTATAGATACAAAGCAGCATAAAGCTGGCGTAGTTAGGAAAGAAAGCACCTATCATCACTAAATATATGGGAAGACGCGCGCTACAGGACATTAAGGGATTCACCAACATGGTGATTAGTCTGGACTTTCGGTCTTCTATGGTACGTGTCGCCATTATGGCAGGTACATTACAACCGAATCCCATGATCAGCGGGATAAAGGACTTGCCATGCAGTCCCATCCGATGCATTATTTTATCCATGATAAATGCGGCGCGTGCCATATATCCCGAATCCTCCAGTATAGAGATGAAAAAGTATAATAGGAGGATATTGGGTAAGAAAACGATGACACCGCCCACTCCACCGATAATGCCATCTATCAGTAAGTCTTTCAAAGGGCCTTCGGCCATGTTGTTTCGTATCAGGTTGCCCAATTGGTCTACCAGCCATTCAATACCTTGCATGGGATAGTCGCCCAATACAAAAGTTCCCTCAAACATGATGTAAAGGAACAGGAAGAAAATAGGATATCCCCAAATGCGATGTGTCACAATACTGTCTATCACGCGGGTAGTCTGTTCTTTTTCCAAATGATTGTCGGTGAATGTTTCTTTCAAAGCTCCGGTGATGAAACCATATTTAGCATCCGTGATAGCTTGCTCGCTGTCTTCGTTCATTACTTTGCGGATACGTAGTGCTTCTTTGTTGCGTATCGCTATAATTTCTTTGCCGTTGGGCAGTGTGGAGATGAAGTTTTCTATTTCCTTGTCGTTTTCCAATAATTTGATGGATAGGAAGCGGGTGGAATATTTATGGCGTATGCTTTCGTTTTGGCTGATTGCTTTTTTGACTTCTTCGATACTGCGCTCCAGTTCTGGCCCATGGTTGATATGAATATGGCGCATATATCCGCGTGGACGGGCCTCTTCCTCTTCTTTATGACTCCCGAATTCGTGGTCGGTACGTAGGTTTTGTGCCAGTCTCTCAGCTCTTCCAGAATTTCAGAGCGTATTTCGCCTTTTTGTGACAGGAAATCCCCTCCCTCGTAAATGCCGATGATCACATGGAACAGTTTGTCTATGCCTTCCCCCCGGCGGCAGACGGTAGGTACCATCGGTACTCCGGTCAGCTGGCTTAGTTTGGTGTAATCCAATTTATTTCCGCTGGCTTCCAGTTCATCGTACATATTCAGCGCGATGACCATACGCACATTCATGTCAATCAATTGAGTGGTAAGATAGAGATTGCGTTCCAGGTTAGAAGAGTCTGCCACGTTGATAATCACATCCGGAGTTTCTTCAATGATATGCTTGCGTACATAAAGTTCTTCCGGAGTATAAGCTGAAAGAGAATAAGTGCCGGGTAAATCTACAATACGGAAATGATAACCCTGGAAGTCGAAAAAACCTTCTTTGGCATCTACCGTCACACCGCTGTAGTTCCCTACATGTTCGTGGGCGCCGGATGCGATGTTGAATAGCGAAGTCTTTCCACAATTGGGATTCCCTACCAAGGCTACATTGATTGTACGGCGTTTACCTTTTGCCAGTGCCACCAGTTCCGATTCGGGCACAGGCACATCTTCTGTTATGGAACCATGGTAAGGGTTTTGCATCGTGCGTGCTTCCTGCTCGCTTACCACCTCAATCATATCTGCCTCTTGTCTTCGGAGGGAGATCTCGTAACCCAGTAGTCTGTATTTTATAGGATCTTTCAAGGGAGCGTTCAGGATTACCTCTACGGTCTTTCCTTTGATAAAACCCATCTCAACGATGCGCTTGCGGAAACCACCGTGACCTAAAACCTTGACTATTACGCCTTTCTCTCCTGTATTTAATTCGGATAAACGCATTTTATTTTAAATTTTCCGCAAAGATAAGTTATTACTTAGAAGTATGCAAACTATTTAGATTGTTTTTAAATAAAGAACGGGCGCTTTGTTTTTGTCTTGCAGAACCCTTATCTTTGTGCCATGTTTCATTGGAATATTCAGAAGTATATAGAGGAGAGGCAACTTTTCACCTTGCATGACAAGGTATTAGTGGCATTAAGTGGCGGGGCGGACTCCGTAGCTCTGTTGCGTGTCTTGCTTGTCTTAGGCTATCATTGTGAGGCTGCCCATTGTAATTTTCACCTTCGTGGTGAGGAATCCGACCGGGATGAAAGGTTTGTCAATGAGTTGTGTAAGGGGTTGGGAGTGGTTTTGCATGTCACTCATTTTGATACGGCCACTTATGCCTCACAGCATCATGTCTCTATTGAGATGGCAGCTCGCGAAATGCGCTATGCTTGGTTCGAACAACTGCGTAAGGAGAGGGGGATGGCTGTTATTGCCGTAGCCCATCATCGGGACGATAGTGTGGAAACTTTTCTGCTGAACTTGATACGTGGCGCGGGAATCAATGGCTTGAAAGGTATCAGTCCGCATAATGGCTGCATTGTACGGCCTTTGCTGGAGGTGAGCCGGCTGGATATTTTGGATTACTTGCGTTGTTTGCATCAAGGTTATGTTACAGACAGTACCAATCTGCAAGATGAATATATGCGTAATAAGATCCGTCTGAATATTCTTCCGATGTTGTGTGAGCTGAATCCTTCTGTCAGTGAAAGTATAGCTGAAACATCCAGACGTCTGACTGACGTTTCCCTTATATATAATAAGGAGATAGAGGCGGGAAAAGAACGGGTGATGGAAAAGTCCGGTCATATTCTTATTTCCCGTTTGATGGAAGAGAGTGCTCCGGCGGCTTTGCTGTTTGAGATTCTTCATCCGTTAGGTTTCAATTCCGTCCAGGTGGGAGATGTATTCCGCAGTTTGTCCGGCCAGTCGGGAAAAAGGTTTGTTTCCGCCGGATGGGAGGTGCTGCGTGACAGGACAGAGCTGATTATTCGCAGGAGGAAGTCGGCGGATGAGGAAGCGGAGGAAAATGTACCTCCGTTCCGGCTTGCAATGGAAACGCGGGAAATAATGCCGGACTTTGTCATTCCAAAGGATAAGGATACGGCCTGTTTGGATGCGGACAAGGTGGAGCAGCCTCTCACGGTGCGTAAATGGCGGCAGGGGGATAAGTTTGTTCCTTTTGGCATGAAGGGGAAAAAGAAGGTCAGCGATTATCTGACAGACCGTAAGTTTTCTCTTTTCCAGAAGGAAAATCAATACGTGGTTTGCTCTGTCGGCCAGATTGTATGGCTGGTAGGAGAGCGTAGCGATGACCGTTTCCGGGTGACGGAAGATACGAAACGGGTGCTGATTATACGGCAGTTACAGGATAAGTAGAATTTTTTTCCTTTCCAGGGTTTTCAAAAATGCTACATGATTTCTGAAATCTTGTAGCAAAATCCGCGGATCATGCAACAAGATTTCAGAAATCATGTAGAGGATTCGCGGATTTTTGGTAGAGCTTTCCAGTATTACTTGCAATACTTCTGCATCAATCCGTCTACTACTTCATCGCCCAGTTCTTTGGCTTTGGCGAAGTTTGCGCAGGCTTCTTTGTTTTTCTTTAATTGCACCTGGCAGTATCCCAGCATGCGATATGCGGCTGCGGCTTTCGGATCTAAAGAGATAGCTTTCTCCAAGGCTTCTATCGCTTCGTTATGTTGTCCCACACGTAGATGCACCGAACCTTTTTCCACCCACATGGCTACATCCTCGGGAGTCATTTCTACCGCTTTGTTAATGTCATTGATCGCTTGCTGATACATCTTGCATTGTATCTCCGCCTGTTCGCGTTGCAGATAAAAGGCGGCTGTAACCCGTCCGCCGATGGCATCATGAAAAGTATCATAATCTATTACCGCATCACGGTATTTGCCCATTTGGGCTTTTATCTCTGCCCGTTCATAGAAATAAGGAGCGGCTTCCGATGTATAAGCTTGGTGAAACGCGCCACGGCACTATCCATCAAGACGATCACCTCGTTCATGTCTGTTCCTTCAATCAGTTGTTTGGTCTTGGCTGCCGAGTAAAATGTAGCTGCAGAGGCTATGGAGGACTGGTTCACTTTCTCGTAAGCGGCGTATGCCTCTGGATATTTCTTCATAGCAAACAGAATGTCCCCTTCCAATTGTGTGTAAATGGGCTGGTTGTCGGCTTGCATGGCATCATGAATAATAGAGAGGGCTTTGTCGTAGCTCCAGTCACCGTATGGCTTCTTGTCACCCAAGGAGATGGTATACGAATAAATTAATTTGGCGATATTGTATTGTGTCTCACCCTTGTTGGTGGCCACTTCCAATGCTTTCTTCAGGTCAGCGTCTGCCAAAGCGTTGTGTTCGTCATCATTAAATCCCATATAGGTAGTGGCGCGGCGCACATATCCGTCTGCGCTGTTGGGATATTGTTCCAGAAAATCGTTCAATGTGGTGACATATTCATCCTGGCTTTGTTGTGAGGAGGCCATGAACAGATATACCAGCGCTTGATCTTCGGTTTCGGGTAGTCCTTTCTTGATACCGATTTTATTCAGTGACATGTCGTTTATGGAAAGGGCGGTAATACTCAGGGAGGCGCCGTATGTCGCTCCGATGGCATAACTTTCCTTGGCTTCATCCGATGCGTTTTTCTGGATTAAGCCTAGCACTTCTCCGTTGGCGTTCATAATAGGGCAGCTTACTGTTTTTTCATTGGTGGTCATAGCCAGTGTGTAGTAATATGCCTTGTCGCCGATGGTGTCTACTTTAGTGACGGTTCCTGTCTGGCAGGTTGCCGCTTTTTGAGTCGAGTAGGGCAGCAGATAGACTGTCTCACCCACTGAGGCCGGCTGTGAGGCCGGCTTTAAGGCTACGGTCTTTTTGTCGGCTTCGGTATTGAATTTTACGATATCATACATGGAGTTGGCTCCCTGGATACGCAATACAGGTAATTCTTTACTGTCCGCATTGATGATTACCGCGCGTCCGGCTCCTTCAAACAAGGTGTAGTCAGATAATGCCGTTCCATTTTCATTGATATAGAATCCATTTCCTGTATTCTTTATTTTGTTATCTTTATCGTAAGTAACGATGGAAAAAACGGCTTTTTTAGCTTTGTCGGCCCACTTGGGGGTTGCTTGTGCATAGCTTATCTGGGCAGCTATGCCGCATGCCAGTATCAAAAGTACTTTCTTCATGATATAGTTAATTGTTTGTTAACGATGATACGGTATTTATAAAGCGGATGCCGTCTTGTCTTCTGCGAAGCCACGTTGTTTCACGGCTTCATAAATCAGAATACCTGCGGCAACCGATACGTTCAATGATTCTATTTTACCTATTAATGGTATTTTGATCCATTCGTCGCATAGGGAAAGATGCTCGTAGGGAACCCCTGTGTCCTCAGCTCCCATAATAATACATACGGGGTCTTTGTAGTTTGCTTTGGTGTAATCATAGTCTCCTTTCTCGGTGGCTGCTACAATCTTGAATCCGCTGTCTTTCAGATATTTGATGGTGGCGGTCAAACTCTGCTCGCGGCATACGGGAAGAGTGTGCAGAGCTCCTGCTGATGTTTTCATCGCGTCTGCGTTGACACTGACACTGTTCTTCGAGGGGATAATAATGGCATCTACACCGGCACATTCGCAGGTACGGGCGATGGCTCCGAAGTTACGTACATCGGTAATTCCATCCAGCATGACGAATAGGGGCGTTTTTCCTTCTTCAAACAAGAAAGGCACCAGATCTTCTGTTTTCTGGTAGGTGACAGAGGAGATGAATGCTACAACTCCCTGATGGTTCTTCCGGGTGATGCGGTTGATACGCTCTACTGGTACACGTTGAACAGGGATGAAGGTATCTTTCAAGCAGGCAAACAGTTCTTTGGACAATTCGCTCTGTATATCTTTCTTCACCAATACTTTATCTATCTCTTTTCCGGCTTGTATGCCTCAATAACGGCGCGTACACCGAAAATCATTTCATTTTTTTCTAACATGTTTAATTAGTGGTTAATGGTTAGTGACAAGTGGTTAGTGGTAAGTGATTAATGCCTGCAATATGACGGTCTGTTAATCCCTTGTCGCTACCCTCTTATCAGCGCCTTTGCATTGTTCAGGGCCGCCTCTGTCAAGGTGGCTCCACTTAGCATATTGGCTATTTCTTTTACTCTTTCTTCGTCAGTCAGGCGGCGGATGTGGCTGTTGGTGCCTGTCTCCGTATCTTCCTTATATACTTTATAATGAGTGATGCCGCGTGCTGCAATCTGGGGCAGGTGGGTGATACTGATGACCTGACGGTTTTGTTTTCCCATCTCCTGCATGATGAGTGCCATTTTTTCGGCGATGGAGCCGGAGACTCCGGTGTCTATTTCATCAAAAATGATAGTAGGCAGTTTCACGGCTCCGGCTATCATGGCTTTCAGTGAAAGCATGACACGGGCAATCTCACCGCCCGACGCTACGGAAGCTACATTCTGTAATGTCCCGTTCTTGTTGGCCGAGAACAGGAAGGACACACTGTCCATCCCTTTGCTGTCCGGTTCCTTGCGCGGATTCAATTCCACCACAAAGCGCACATTGGGCATACCGAGAGGAACCAGCAGGCTTTGCATCTGGTTTTCAATGTTCTTGCCTGATTGGGAGCGAAGCTTTGTCAGTATGGCGGCTTGCTTTATCACTTTGTCATATAGCATTTCTTTTTGGGTGGTCAGTTCTGCTATACGGTCGTCAAAAGAAGTGATGGCGTTCAGTTTCTCATGGTAGTCGGTTTGTACGGCCATCAATTCCTCTATTGTTTGTACGTGATGTTTCTGTTGCAGGGAGTAGATTAAGTTCAGGCGTTCGTTTACATAATCCAGCCGGGTGGGGTTGAACTCCACTTCCTCCTGTGCGCCTGCTATTTCATGCGACAGATCTTTCAGTTCTATGTAGCAGCTGTCCAAACGGCTGATCCACTCCTGGGCACGTGTGTACACTTTCGCTATGTTATGCAGGGTTTGCATACATTCTTTGGTAGCGGACAGCAGGCTGGCATCTTCCGAGGACATTATTTGGTCCACCTTGTACAGGCCCGCTTTTATTTCTTCGGCGTGGCTCAAGGTCTCGGCTTCCTGTTCCAGTCCGGTTTGTTCTCCTTCCTGAAGGTTCGCGTCATCCAGTTGTTCCAGTTGGAACCGGATGTAATCTTCATCCTTGCGGCTTTGTTCGGCTTGCGTTATGAAGTCAGTCAGCTGCTTGCATATATTCTTGTATTCGGTATAAATATGCTTGTACGCTGAAAGTTCCTGATCATCTTGTGCCAGGATATCCAATACATTCAATTGGAATCCCTCACTGTTGAGCAGCAAGTTTTGATGCTGGCTGTGTACATCTATCAGTTTCTCGCCCAGTTCCTTCATCTGTGCCAGTGAGGCCGGGGTGTCGTTTATGAATGCGCGGCTCTTGCCCGATGCATATAATTCGCGGCGGATAATGCATTCATCCGGGTCATATTCCAAATCTCTTTGGGTGAAGAAAGGCTCCATCTGATAGGCGGAGATGTTGAAGCGTGCTTCTACAATACATTTATTGGCGCCTTTCTTGATCGCTTTGATGTCGGCCCGTTGTCCCAGCAACAAGCCGATAGCGCCTAGGATGATCGATTTACCGGCGCCGGTCTCTCCGGTGATAACAGAGAAGCCGGGGGTGAAACTGATATCCAGGGTATCAATCAATGCATAATTCTGTATATAGATAGATTGCAGCATATTCTTACTTTTTTTAATAATGTGCCAGCCTGTCGATAATATCTTTCGCTACTTCCTGTTTGCTTTTCAGCGGATAAGGAGTTGCGCCCTGACGGTCTATAATCGTTATTTTGTTGGTGTCACAACGAAACCCGGCTCCTGGATCGTTCAATGAGTTCAGCACAATGAAGTCAAGGTTCTTGCGTTCCAGTTTTCCTTGTGCGTTTTCTGTCTCATCGTTTGTTTCCAAGGCAAATCCCACTAATAGCTGCCCGTCCTTTTTCCGGCTTCCCAGTGTGGCGGCAATGTCTTGTGTGGGTTTTAGTTGCAGTATTAAATCATCTTTCTCTCTTTTTATTTTATGGCCGGCTACGGTTTCCGGAGTGAAGTCGGCTACTGCCGCACACAGGATACCGACCGAAGCGGTGGCAAACTCGCGGGTGGCTGCTTCGTACATTTCTCCGGCACTCTCCACATCTATGCGGTGGATGTTAGGGTGATGCACCTGAATCGTTACCGGGCCGCTGATCAGTGAAACTTCCGCTCCGCGTGAGGCGCATTCTTCGGCAAGTGCGAATCCCATTTTTCCTGAAGAATAATTGCCGATAAAGCGTACCGGATCTATTTTCTCGTAGGTGGGGCCGGCGGTGATGACTATTTTCTTTCCGGCCAAGTCTTGTTGTTTGGCAAAAAAGACTTCCAATGTTTCCACTATCTTTTCCGGTTCCTCCATTCTGCCTTTTCCCACCAAGTGGCTTGCCAGTTCGCCTTCTGCAGGTTCTATAATGTGGTTGCCGTAAGAACGGAGCGTATCCAGATTCTTCCGGGTGGAAGGATGTGCGAACATATCCAGATCCATGGCCGGAGCTACGAATACGGGGGCTTTCATTGACAGGTAAGTCGTGATCAGCATATTGTCCGCTATTCCGTTGGCCATTTTGCCAATAGTGGATGCGGTGGCCGGAGCGATAATCATGGCGTCCGCCCACAGTCCCAGATCTACGTGGCTGTTCCATGTTCCGTCACGTTGGGCAAAAAACTCGCTGATGACAGGTTTGCTTGTTAATGCGGACAACGTGATAGGGGTGATGAACTCTTTGCCTGCGGGAGTGATCACCACTTGCACTTCCGCTCCCTTCTTGATAAGTCCGCGAATGAGTATAGCCGCTTTATAGGCGGCTATACTTCCGGTTATACCCAGTACGATTTTTTTTCCTTTCATGCTCATTTCATCATTCCCGATTCACGTAGTCTGATTTTTGTCAGTACATTTTTAGTGTTCAGCGTAAAGTCACCGTTCAGAATCCAGCTGTAGTAGCCCGGATCTTTTTGCAGCACTTCGCTGACCGGCATCCCTTTGTATTTTCCGAAATTGAAAATTTCCACGCCTTTGTCATCATAAACAATGCGTCCGGCGAAATCCACATTCTTGTTGAAACTTGAATATTCGGCCAGAAATGCCATATCGTTTTGCAATACTTCCGGATAGCGGTCCAGTTGGGACTTCAGCACTTCGTATGTGGCGCGTGTGTCGGCTTCGGCTGTATGGGCGTCTTCCAGATTCTTGCCGCAATAGAATTTATAGGCGGCGGACAGGGTGCGTTGTTCCAGTTTGTGATAAATCACCTGCACGTCAATGAATTTTCGTTTCATCATGTCAATGTCCACTCCTGCGCGCAGGAATTCCTCTGCCAGAACCGGAATGTCGAAGCGGTTGGAATTGAAGCCTGCCAGGTCACATCCCTCAATGTCCCGTGCCACCTCTTTTGCCACTTCCTTGAAAGTGGGGCAGTCTGCTACATCAGCGTCATAAATGCCGTGGATGGCGGAAGACTGTTCGGGGATGTGCATTTCCGGGTTGATACGCATGGTCTTGGTCTCTTCGTTGCCGTTCGGATACACTTTCAGATAGCATATTTCCACTATTCTGTCTGTGTTTATATTGGTTCCCGTTGTTTCCAGATCGAAAAAAACAACAGGGTTCTTCAAGTTCAATTTCATTTTCAGCTTGTATTATTTATTGTTTTCACCACAGGGTGGCGTGTCGTTTTTTTTAGTCGTTCAGCATCATGGGCATCAGCAGCATCAGCAGGTCTTCTTTCTCTTCCTGTTCTACGGGGACGATCACGCCCGCCCGTGAAGGGTCGGCCAGCTCGAAAAGTATTTCCTGTGCTGAGATATTGTTTAGAATATCAATCAGGAATGTCGATTTAAAGCCGATGCTCATGGGACTTCCCGCATATTGGCAGGTCAGTGTTTCTTCTGCGAGGTGGAGAAGTCGATATCTTGTGCGGAGATCTGGATTTGATTTTCGCTGAGACGGAGCTTGATCAAACTGCTTGCTTGTGATGAGAATACAGATACGCGGCGGAGCGCGCTGATCAGCATCATGCGGTCAATGGTGGCCTTGTGAGGGTTATCCTGCGGAATCACTGAGTTATAATTGGGATAGCGTCCTTCGATAAGGCGGCATATCATGCTGTAGTTTTCTAATGTAAACGTAGCGTTGCGGTCGTCGAAATCAATTTGTACGTCCCCTTGTTCTTTCGGCAACAGGTTCTTCAGCAGGGTTGCCGGCTTCTTGGGCAGAATGAAAGCGGCTTTTTCATCTCCATGTGCCATGAATGTTTTGTTGCGCACCAATTTGTGTCCGTCTGAGGCTACGAAAGTAATGTCTTCGGTGGTGATATCAAAATAAATACCATTCATTACCGGACGTAACTCGTCATCGGCGGTAGCGAACAAGGAACGGTTAATACCTGCCAGCATCACCGGAGCGCCCATCGTTACGTGTACCGCATTTGCGCCCAATGCGGGAGCCTGCGGATATTCGTCGGCGTTTTGTCCCATCAGGCTGTATTTACCATTCTGATATTCTACGGTGATTTCCAGATTTTCTGTATTGACCAGGAACGTCAGTGGCTGTTCGGGAATTTCTTTCAGGGCTTCGAGTATGGTTTTTGAAGAAACGGCAAAACGACCGTCACCGTCACTTTCATTTACTTCCAGAGAAGTGGACAGGGTAGTCTCGCTGTCAGAGGCAGTGAGTGACAACGTTCCGTCAGTCAGTTCCATCAAGAAACAATCAAGAATAGGTAACGAATTTTTGGAGTTGATAACTCGGCTAATAGCTTGTAAATGACTGAATAATCCAGTACTTGAAACGATGAACTTCATAGTTTTATATTATTATATTTATATTCTATATCTCTACATTCATTTAACTGCCAAAGTTACGAAAAGATTATGGTTCGAGCGCAAAAAATGGCGAAAAAATTAGTTTACTCGCAAGGAAAAGTGTACTTTCGTGGCGAATTAAAATAACGTAATATGGAATTAGCAGGAAAAGTAATAGCAGTCCTCGAACCGAGAGGAGGAGTTTCAAAGACAGGAAATGAATGGAAGGTGCAGGAATACGTAATCGAAACGCATGATCAATACCCTAAAAAGATGTGTTTTGACGTATTTGGAGCAGACAAGATAGCGCAATTTAATATTCAGGCGGGTGAGGAGTTGAATGTGTTTTTTGACGTGGATGCCCGTGAGTGGAATGGCCGCTGGTTCAATAGTATCCGTGCGTGGAAAGTAGAGCGTGTGGGTGCTCAGGGTCCTGCCGCACCGGATGCTCCGTTTCCTCCCATGAATGCAGCTCCCGCTGCTCCGGTAGATTTTGCCGCAACAGACGAGAAGGATGATCTGCCCTTCTAAAGAACAGGGAAGTTTCCATAGAAAAGTACAAGCCGGTAGCGTCCGTAAAAAGGATGCTGCCGGCTTTCTTTCTTTTGATGATTCCGTCTTCTGTCCATTTATTCCCCTCTGTCATCCGGTGGCGGTTATGGTAGGGATAAAATCAAAACAGGTGGAAATCACATTGCTGTAGTTTCCACCTGTTTCTTGTCAAATTATAGAAACATGAAAAAAATTAAAATGTAGTGTAGAAGATTTGCATTTTCAACTTGTTGGCCGGATTGGTCCCTCCTTTCAGAGCCGCGCTTTCCATGCTTAAGCTGTTGGATATTTCAACGATCTCATTATTAGAGTTGCGTACAGCCTTGACCGGTATAATGACTACTTTGTTCCAGTCCGGATTTTCGGCCTCCCATTTTTTGCCGTCTTCTTCCTTGTCAGGATTTCCCCCAGCGGCTATGATCCCCTTTTTCCGTTCCTCAATGCAATAAGTGATTAAAGGAGCGATGTTGGTAAAGGTGTATGTGTTACTGCTGCTATATGAGCTATTCAGGAAAGAAGTCTTGTTGTCAGTAATCTTGTTCTCTTCAAAGAACGAGAACATGTCTTTCTTTCTCACCATCAATACATATTGGGGGATGCCCATCGGGTATTTGGATGCTTTCTCGTTATAGCGGGTGAACGACACGTTTACGCCATTCAGCGTATCTCTTTTATGCTCGTTGTAAATTTCTGTAATGGGGAACGTGGCTTCGGTGAAAATACCCGCCGGACTCTTTATATAGGTACGGTCCGGATCTTTCACCAAATCTTTCAGTCTGTCGCCATTGCTGAAGTGGTTGGCTTGTATCACTTCCTTGGTCGCACCGAAGAAATAGGATTTGTAAACCAATGAATCCCGTTGGCCGGAAGAACTTTCTATCAAGGCCTCGAAACTGAGGTTCAAGCTTATGGCGTCAATGTATAAAATCGTTCCGTCGCCATGGGTGCAGCGGATGTAAACTCCTTTCAGCACATTCTTGATAAAACTCTCGGGGGTCTTGAAGTACTCTTTGTTCTCCTTGTATTTGTTGAAAATATGATCACCTAGTGAGTTGGGCAATTTGATCGTCTGTATGATGGTCCGCTGTTTTCTCCCGTCGTTTGTGGTCGTGGTTTCATCTTTGCTTGTAGACGGACCTACGGCTGAATAGGCTTTTGCGGCTATCGGTTTGCCTTTCTCGTTGTAATAATCCTTAGGATTCACACTGGTATAGAAGGTACTTAAATCTTTTTCAGGAATAACCTTGTCCAATGTGTCAACCTGTAAGCGCATGGCATTCAGTGAGTCGCCGAAGAAAGATCCGTATTGCAAACTGATATTTACTCCGATGACTTTGGTCAGTTCTTCTTCAAATTTGAAGTTGTCCATACAGGTGAACTGTGCTATAAAGTCGGCAGTAAATTCTCCGAATTGCTCATCGGTGTATCGTCCTAAATATGCAGTACTGGTACGTGCATAAACGGAGTCGGCCAACAGGGACTGGGTGGTGAACTCATAACTGTCTGTATTTGCCGGAATTTTATCTCCGCCGGGGATAAGGTCAGTCCCGATGCCGGTTGTAGAGTCGTCGCAACTGTAAATCAGTGCCGCCAACAACAATGCGCATAAGTATTTGATTTTCATCTTTATTATTCTTAGTGGGTTATTTCTTTTCAAACTCCCATACTTTGTCGTAGAACTCATTGAAAGCATCTACGTAGGTATCGGCAGGCTGATAGTCGAGCACAGGCACACCGGATTCACGCGCGAACTTCATGACATTTTCGTTCACTTTCCCGCTGTTCTGTATCACGCCGTCGGAGTAAGCAATGGCCAGTTTGCAAAGCTCCTCGTAATTAGCCGGAGACTTGACGATACTTTCCACATCACTTTTTTCGATGCCTTTCAGCATGAGTTTTTCGGTCAGATTGCCTTCACAGTCCGATTTGAAATCATCTTCAAACACTGAGAATACCACTTTTGAGTCTCTGAATGACGGCTCGTCTTGATAAGCCTTCTTTATATAAAGAGGCACAAATGCGCTCATCCATCCTTGGCAATGGATAATGTCCGGACACCAGCGTAGTTTCTTTACTGTTTCCAATACACCGCGCGCATAGAAAATGGCACGCTCGTCATTGTCCTTGTATTCTACACCGTTTTCGTCAGCTACCATCTGGCGGTGCTGGAAATAGTCGTCATTGTCAATGAAGTAAACCTGCATACGTGCAGCTTGGATAGATGCCACTTTGATAATCAGCGGATGGTCCGTATCGTCTATGATTAAATTCATGCCGGACAGGCGGATGACTTCGTGTAATTGGTTTCTGCGTTCATTGACATTGCCCCATTTCGGCATAAAAGTTCTGATTTCTCTGCCTTTTTCCTGGATAGCCTGAGGGAGATATCTTCCCATATTTGCCATTTCGGATTCGGGAACGTAAGGGGTAATCTCTTGTGTAATAAATAAAACTTTATTTGCCTTCATCTTAACTTTTTGTTGCTCATAATCATTTTGCAAAGATATAAAAAAATAGATGAGAGTGGCAAAAAACGGGGAATAATAATTCCTTATGATTTGTTAAGAGTCTGGTAATTAGGGATTAGTGATTGCTGGTGAGTGGTTAATGCCTTGCGGAATCAAGCGGAAAATGGGGGAGAACAGGTGGTTGGCCGGTAGCCGATGAGGGTTCGTCGCACCATATCCGCAGGGCATTGGCCACTCGTCACCAACCGGTCGTCCCTAATTAAAATTCTTTTTTTTCTTCGTTATCTCCCAAATAATGGTTTACTTTGCAGCCGTTTTAAATGAAACTACTCAAACAAAAGAGATAAAAAGATGAAGTTAGTTCAAACAATCAAAGAGCTTCAATCGGAGCTGGATGCCCTGCGCGGTGAGGGAAAGACGATAGGTCTGGTGCCTACGATGGGTGCGCTCCATGCCGGACACGCTTCGTTGGTGAAACGTGCTGTTGCGGAAAATGATGTAGTGGTGGTAAGTGATTTTGTGAATCCTACCCAGTTTAACGACAAAAATGACCTGGTGAAATATCCGCGTACGCTGGAGGCCGACTGTGAATTGTTGGAGAAGGTGGGGGCGGCTTTTGTTTTTGCTCCGTCTGTGGAAGAGATTTATCCTGAGCCCGATACCCGGCAGTTCAGTTATGCGCCTTTGGATACAGTGATGGAAGGCCGTTTTCGTCCGGGACATTTTAATGGGGTATGCCAGATAGTGAGCAAGCTGTTTATGATTGTAAACCCTGCCCGTGCTTATTTCGGCGAGAAAGATTTCCAGCAGTTGGCCATTATCCGTGAAATGGTGAGACAGATGGGGTTCAACGGACTGGAGATTGTAGGCTGTCCTATCGTGCGTGAGGAAGACGGACTGGCATTGAGCAGCCGCAATGCACGCCTTTCCGCAGTGGAAAGAAAAAATGCGCTGAATATTTCGCAGACTTTATTTAAAAGTTGTACCTTTGCAAAATCTCATACAGTCGCTGAGACTCAAAAATTTGTAGAAGATGCGATTGCCGCTGCTCCGGGCTTGCGTCTGGAATATTTTGAATTAGTAGATGGCGCTACTCTTCAGAAAATAACGGACTGGGAAGAGACGGATTATGCGGTAGGCTGCATTACGGTATTTTGCGGGGAGGTACGTTTGATAGATAATATAAAGTATAAGGGATAGTGATCGTTAACCATTCGAATTATGATGATTGAGGTATTAAAGTCGAAACTCCATTGTGTCCGTGTGACGGAAGCCAATTTGAACTACATGGGTAGTATCACGATTGACGAGGACTTGATGGATGCCGCCAATATGATTGCCGGTGAAAAGGTGCATATTGTGGATAATAACAACGGTGAGAGATTTGAAACTTATATTATTAAGGGCGAGCGCGGTTCGGGATGTATTTGTCTGAATGGAGCTGCCGCCCGGAAAGTACAGGTGGGTGACATTGTGATTATCATGTCATACGCATGATGGATTTTGAAGAAGCGAAATCGTTCAAGCCGACGGTGGTTTTCCCCGATTCGGCGATGAACAGAATCGTATAAGGATATTTTTTTTGTTCGGTAATCCATAAGTCCGGTAGACGGGAGTCTGATACGGGCTTTATTGTTATCCGCAATCATCCCACCGGATGATTGCGGTTTTTTTAGATGGATTTCTCTTTGATCAGTCCTGTCCGGTAAGCCACCAGCAGTTTCTTCAAGTCGTTGATCTGTGTCACCAGTTCCCGTCCCTTGTCGGTGTCTTTTACCATCATGCGCTGGGTGCTCATTTCCACTATCTGGGTGCTCGATTTGATATCCTGTCCTTCTTCAATGGCTTTTTGCATCGAGGTGAACGGTTCGTGCTGTACCAGTTGGAATCCGCGCGAATGATACACCAGCGTATATCCGGCAATTCCGGTTTCTGAATGATACGCTTTGGAGAATCCTCCGTCTATGACCATCATCTTGCCGTTTGCCTTGATCGGATTCTCACCTTGGATGGTTTTTACAGGTACATGTCCGTTGATGATATGGCGGTGTTCACCTATCACTCCGAACTCGTCCAGCAGCATGTCGCATACCTTTTCCTCATTGCGCAGACTGTAATAGTGGCCCTTCACTTCCTTGTGCAACTCTTTCTCTTTTAAGAAATAACGTTCGAAAGTAGCCATTTTGTCCTTGTCGAAAGCAGGGGAGTCTTTGCCGCACCACAAGTACCATACGTAGTCTACGGCAAATGGCCTGTCCTCGTTGTCCTCTTCAGCGAAGAAGGCGGTACGGATCAGGTGTCCCACCTTTTCCAGCAAGGCTTTCCCCTTATACATTTTTCCGGCTATGGACACGTCTTTCAGCGTACCGTCGGCATTCAGGGGGATGGAGGCGTGGAACAGCAGGTTCGAATTGCTCACCGTGTACATGCATCCGTAACGGAACAGGCAGCGGATGTGTTTTTTCAATTTCTCGCTGCTGACAAATGAACGGTGGAGCTTGTTCATGATCTCCCGTTCCTCGTCAGTCAGCTTATAAGGATCGGCAGGATCTACTGTAGGAAGAAAACTGTCTTTCAGTTCGTATTCCTGTCCGTCGGGCATGGTTATGACCTTGCGTCCGAAGTCTATACGGTGCAGCAGCATACGGTCGTCCATCCCGAAGTCGGGGCGGCGTCTGATAATCTCCGCTTCCAGTTTGAACTGGATAACGCTGATCGCTTTATGCATCTGGCCTATCATGCGCAGTGTCTTGGCGTTGTAGGTGCAGTCCTCTTTCTCCACTTTCGGTCCGAACAGGGTACAGGGATCGTCGGCGTATGTTTCCATGGCAAAGGTGGCCAGGGGCAGGAGGTTGATGCCATATCCGTCCTCCAGGGCGGCCAGGTTTCCATAGCGCATGGCCAGGCGCAGCACGTTTGCCATACAACAGTCGTTGCCGGCTGCGGCTCCCATCCACAGTATATCATGGTTTCCCCATTGCACGTCGAAATTGTGGTAATCGCACAGTATGTCCATAATGCGGTGGGGGGCGGGGCCACGGTCGAATATGTCACCCAGCACATGCAGTGTGTCTATGGTGAGCCGTTGGATGAGGTTGCACAAGGCGATGATAAAGTCGTCGGCACGGCGTGTGGAGATAATGGTGCTGATGATGACATTAATATACGCCTGCTTGTTGGGAACCATCGAACTTTCATGCAATAGTTCCTGAATGATGTACGAGAATTCTTTGGGAAGTGACTTGCGTACTTTGGAACGGGTGTATTTGGAAGATACATTCTGGCATACACGTACCAGCTGGTTCAAGGTAATGACATACCAGTCGTCCAGCTCCGTTTCCACCGTTTTCACCAGATCCAGCTTTTGCTCCGGATAGTAAATCAATGTACAGAGTTCTTTCTTCTCACTTTCGCGCAACGTGTTGCCGAATATTTCGTTTACCTTTCTTTTGATGGCGCCGGAAGCATTCCGCAGCACGTGCTGGAATGCCTCGTATTCTCCGTGCAGGTCGGCCAGAAAATGCTCGGTACCTTTGGGCAGGTTCAGGATAGCTTCCAGATTGATTATTTCCGTACTGGCATCGGCTATAGTGGGGAAACTGTGCGACAGCAGTTGCAGGTATCGCATGTCTTCCTGTATGGTTTCCGGGGTAATTGAATTATAAGCGTTCATGGTTGTGATTTATATAAAAAACATGAGTATTAGTTGGGCTATAATGACCCGGCTGAACATGGACAGCGGATATACGGTGGCATAACTCACCGCCGGATTGTCGCCGGGTAATGTATCATTGGCATAATTCAAAGCCATGGGGTTTGCCATGCTTCCACACAGCATGCCACAGGTGGTGCCGAAGTCGAGGCGGCTCATGCGGAGCGCTACCAATGCCATGATGACTACCGGAATAAAGGTGATGGCGAAGCCCGCTGCTATCCAGATGGCTCCTTCGGGGCGCATCACGGTCTCGAAGAAATGTGCGCCGGCGTCCAGTCCCAGGCAAGCCAGATAGAGGGACAGCCCGATGCCGCGCAGCATCAGGTTGGCGCTCCGGGTAGTATAGGTCACCAGATGGAAGCGGGGGCCGAAGCATCCGATGAGGATTCCCACTACGATAGGCCCGCCCGCCAGACCTAATTTTACGGGAGTGCTGATGCCGGGGATGGCCACGGGGATGGAGCCCAGTATCAGCCCCAGCACGATGCCTATAAAGATGGCGGCAAGATTGGGGTCTTTCAGTGTCTTGGCCGTATTGCCCAACACTTTTTCCACATTCTCTATGGCTTTGGCTTCTCCCACCACGGTCAGCCGGTCGCCCAGCTGGAGGACCAGTCCCGGTGTGGCCAGCAATTGTACTCCGCTACGCATCACCCGGCTGATGTTGATGCCATAGCTGTTGCGCAGGCGCAGGGAACCTAGCTTTTTCCCGTTTATTTCGGGGCGGCTGATAACGATATGTTTGGAAATCAGTTGGCTGTCAATAGCGTTCCAGTCTATGTCTTCTTTGTTCCAGTCCTGGCTTTCCTGTTCGCCGAACAGAATGGTCAGCGAGGGGGCGTCCTTCTCGGTGGTGATGACCAGCAGGCGGTCGTTCTCTTTCAGGATCTTTTCCGAAGTGGGGATGCTCACCGCGCCTTCCCGCCACAAACGGGAGATGACAAATTTGGGATAGCTCAATAAGGCCACCTCTTTTATGCTTTTATTGAAAATGGCGGGGTTGTGCACCTTGAAAGTGGCAATGAATGTCTGGTTGGTGTCCTCGTGTTCGTGGGTGTCGATGTCCGAGGGGCGGACGAACAGCTTGCGCACCAGCAGCATGGCCAGAATAACACCTACCACCCCCAGCGGATAGGTTACGGCGCAGCTCAGTGCGGCACCGCTGGAGGGTTCGCCCATTTGTTTCAGTGTCTGTTGGGCGGCACCCAGGGCCGGGGTGTTGGTTGTGGCTCCGCAAAGGATGCCCACCATGTCGCTCATCGGTATGCCTCCCAACTTGCTGAAAAGTACCGTCATGACCGTACCTGTCAGAATGACGCCCATGCCCAGCATATTGAGCTGTACACCGCCTTTACGGAATGAGCTGAAAAAGCCGGGACCTACTTGTAGCCCTAGTTCGTAGACAAAAAGTACAAGCCCGAAACTTTCAGCATAATTCAGCATGTCCGGGTTGATTGAGAATCCCAGGTGTCCTGCCAGAATACCGGCGAAAAAGACGAAGGTGACTCCCAATGAAATGCCAAACAGGTGGATTTTGCCTAAGCCAAGCCCGGCGGCAATGATAATCGAGAGGATGACAACCGCCTGTAAAGGCGTATGTTCAAAAAATAAGCTATTTAACCATTCCATATTGCAAAGATAGTACTTTTTTAAGTTCTGCAAATGATAAATAGGGATTTATGGATGGGACGCTATTTATCTCGTTCTATAAATTATTTCTTCTCCTCCAGCCATGCGTCAATCAACTTTCTGGCCAGGCTCAGTTTCTTGGGTATTTCCGGCAGATTGTCTTTGGTATAGAAAGCGCCGGCATTCAGTTCCTCTTGTTGTAGCTTGATGTTTCCGCTTTCATAATCGGCGGTGAAGCCTATCATGATTCCGCTGGGATAAGGCCACGGCTGGCTGCCGAAATAGTTCAGGTTTTTGATGTGCAGTCCTGTTTCCTCCAGCACCTCGCGGTGCACGCATTCCTCCAAGGTCTCGCCCGGTTCAAGAAAGCCGGCTACCAGGCCGTTGAAAGTTCCCCGGAAGTTGCGGGCGTGAACCAGTAGTATGCTGTCTTCCCGGCGTATCAGTACGATGATGGCGGGGGAGATGCGCGGATAGATTTCCTGACGGCATTGCGGGCATTTCTTCGCGATGGGCGAGATCTGCACGGTAGGCACGCCGCACATGGGGCAGTAACGGCTGTTCTTGTCCCAGTTCAGTATCTGGAAGGCTTTTCCGCCCAGGTTGTATTCCTCCCAAGGCAGTACGTCGTATGAACTCCGGAGGTCCATCATCAGGTGGCGGTCATTTTCGCTGCCGGGCACCGGGGCGTGTACGGAGAAAGTCCGGGCGGTGTGTCCTTCTATCTCTCCGATGGTGTGGATGGTGCTTCCCACCGGAACGGGCATGGGTGGCTCCGTTCCGAAAGGTATGGTGTATTTTCCGTTCTTTTTCTCGATCAGCAGCTGGTCCTTGTAAAAAACGAACCAGCCGCAGGTTTCTATATTCTCTTCCATGTTCTTTCTCTTTTTACCTTGTTGCATTTATTGATCTACTCCTTTCATGGTGAGTTGGATACGTTTTCGTTCACGGTCTATGCCCATCACTTTCACCCGTACATGCTGATGGATGCTGACTATGGTGGTGGGGTCGCTCACGAATTTGTCGGCCAGTTGCGATACATGCACCAGTCCTTTCTCTTTGATTCCTATATCCACAAAGCAGCCGAAGTTTGTAATGTTGTTCACAATGCCGGGCAGTTCCATTCCTTCGGTCAGATCCTCCAGGGTCTTCACGTTCTTGTCGAATTCAAAGACTTTGATTTGCTGCCGCGGGTCGCGTCCCGGCTTGTCCAGTTCCTGCATGATGTCTGTCAGGGTGGGGAGGCCCACTGTGGGGGTGACGTATTTCCGGATGTCGATGCGGCTGCGCAGTTCTTTATTCTTGATCAGTTCGTCCACGGTGCAGTGCAGGTCTTGAGCTATCTGTTCCACTATGGGATAGCTTTCGGGATGCACGGCCGAGTTGTCCAGCGGATTCTTTGCTTGTGGGATACGCAGGAATCCGGCGCATTGTTCAAATGCTTTCGCTCCCATCCGGGGTACTTTCAGTAACTCCTTGCGTGAGCCGAAGGGACCGTTTTCGGTGCGGTAGTCCACAATGTTCCGGGCCAGGGTGGGGCCCAGTCCCGATATATAAGTCAGCAGATGGTGGCTGGCGGTATTGAGGTTCACGCCTACCAGGTTCACGCAACTTTCCACCGTCTGGTCCAATGATTTTTTCAGTAAAGTCTGATCCACATCGTGCTGGTATTGTCCCACTCCGATGGATTTGGCGTCTATTTTCACCAGTTCGGCCAGCGGATCCATCAGCCGGCGGCCAATGGAGACGGCTCCTCGCACGGTCACATCGTATTCGGGGAACTCGTCGCGGGCGGTCTTCGAGGCCGAGTAAATGGAGGCTCCGTCCTCGCTTATGACAAATACTTGCAATTTGCGGTCATAGCGTTGTGAGGTGATGAATTGTTCGGTCTCGCGGCTGGCGGTTCCATTGCCTATGGCGATGGCCTCTATCTGATATTGCTCTACCAGTTTCACGATGCTGCGCGATGCCTGTGCGTATTCGTTTTTGGGCGGGTGCGGATAAATGGTCTCGTTGTGCAGCAAGGCGCCCTGGGCGTCCAGGCAGACTATTTTGCATCCGGTGCGGTAGCCGGGATCGACTCCCATCACCCGTTTCTGTCCCAAAGGGGGAGCCAGCAGAAGCTGTCTCAGGTTTCCTGCGAAGACACGGATAGCCTCCTCGTCGGCTTTCTCCTTGCTCAAGGCCGAGAATTCGGTTTCGATGGAAGGTTTCAGAAGCCGTTTGTATGCGTCGCGCACCGCCTCGCCTACCTGGCGGCTGCATTCGTTGTTGCCGCGGACGTACATTTGTTCCAGCCGTCCGGTGCATTCTTCGTCATCGGGCTGATGCTCACTTTCAGCAGTCCTTCCGCCTCTCCCCGGCGGATGGCGAGCAGGCGGTGGGAGGAGCAGCGTTTCAAGGGTTCGCTGAAATCGAAATAATCGCGGTATTTGGCGGCTTCTTCCTCTTTGCCTTTCACCACTTTGGCGGTGATGACAGCCTGTCGGAAAAACTGGTTGCGCAGTTGGTTGCGGGCGCGTTCGTCCTCGTTTACTTGTTCGGCTATGATGTCTCGTGCGCCTTTCAGTGCCTCCTCTTCGTCTTTCACATCTCCTTTCACAAAAGCAGAGAGGCGGCTGTCCAGATGATTCTCGCGTTGCAGCAACAGTAAGGTGGCAAGCGGTTCCAGTCCTTTTTGCCGTGCCGCTTCGGCGCGGGTTTTCCGTTTCGGCTTATAGGGCAGGTATAGGTCTTCCACTTCGGTGGCATCCCAGCTTTGTTCAATGCGTTTGCGCAATTCGTCGGTCAGTTTGCCTTGCTCTTCTATGGTGGAAAGAATGGTTTCTTTTCGTTTGGCCAGTTCGCACAACTTGTCATTGCGGTCTTTTATCTCGCCTATTTGTACTTCGTCCAGTCCTCCGGTCGCCTCTTTGCGGTACCGGCTTATGAAGGGGATGGTGGCTCCTCCGGCCAGCAGGGATAACGTGTTATCTACTTGATGTACGGAAACCTTCAGGGCCGTGGCAATCATTTTATTGAATAATTCCATGTTTTGTTGTTTTCTTTTAGTGTGCAAAGGTATAAAAAAGGTCTGGGTTTACCGTATAAAACGGGTGTATTTCTGCAAGGAAAAGAATCGGAACGGGGTGTTTCAGGGTCCACAAGGTCCAGGGTCCATCTATGCGGTTTTCTGGACCCTGGGGAGATAACTAAGTTGTTGATGTATAGAGTTTTGAACCAAACAAAGTGCATAGGCGGGAATTGGGCCTCCTATGTTTGGTAAAAAGTCGTTGATGGAGCTTCATCGGTAGGCTTGCGGATTGGTGTTTTGATAGTGATTGTCAGGTCTTTTTGATGGTCGGTATGGATTGTTACGGGCCGGCCTGGAGGGGTGCTCGGATTCTTTATTCTTAGAATTATTTATACATACTATCTCTTGTGAAATCCGGTCATAGTGTTGGACGTTCTAAGTTTGCATGCATCTGTTCTTCTTATTTCCCAAATATTTATTTGTTGCTTTTATGCTTTTGTAACATGTTGACTGTTAGTTGAGTAATGCCTTGTTGATGACTTCTTTTGGGTTCAAATAACCGCATAGATGGACCCTGGACCTTGTGGACCCTGAAAGAGAGAAAAATGAGGTCGTATCCGTTTTTGATCATTCTTTTTCTTGAAGTAAAATTCATTGACTATTGTTGGAAAGAGGCAATGCCCTCGTATGCGGATGTGCGGGTCTGGATGAAAATATTCGTCTTTGTGCTTGAAAACACCTCCACCTTTTACAAAAAGCTCGCCATCTTTTTAAAAAAGATCAAGAGCTTTCCCTCAAAAGATAATGGCCTTTTACAAAAACACCTTCATCTTTATAGCAAACAACAAGGTCTTTTTCCCAAAGGGAACGGGTACAAACGGGCGGCTGATCCGTCTTCCTTTTCAGATACTGTAATAATTATGAAGAAACTGTTTATTTTACTTGTGTGTCTGTTGCCTATGTTGGCACAAGCTCAAATGGAGACTTCCGTGGCCGGATTCATCCCTTTATCCGGAAGCGGAAGAATAGTATATAATTTCAATCCCGGATGGCGTTTTCATCGCGGAGATATAAAAGGAGCGGAAGCCGTGCAATTTGATGATACAGCCTGGCAGGTGGTATCCACTCCGCATTCTGTGGAACTGATGCCCGCCGAGGCAAGTGGTTGTCGTAACTATCAGGGAGTGGCGTGGTACCGGAAACATTTTGTGATTCCCCAGGATATGAGGGGAAAAGAGGTGTCGCTTCATTTCGAGGCAGCCATGGGCAAACAGGTAGTTTACTTGAACGGCAGGAAGGTGCAGGAGCATTTGGGGGGATATCTTCCTTTCACGGTGCAACTGACGGAGCAGGGAGTGCAGCCCGGAGACAGTTGCCTGCTGGCGGTGATGACGGACAACAGTGATGATAAGAATTTTCCTCCGGGAAAGCGCCAATATACCTTGGACTTCGCCTATCATGGAGGAATCTATCGGGATGTGTGGATGATCGGAAAATCAAGTGTGGCCATTACGGATGCCTTGGAAGCCGATAAGGTGGCCGGAGGCGGTGTGTTTGTGCATTTTGATTATATAAGCGAGAAAAAAGCGGACGTGTATGTGAATACGGAAGTACATAATAGTGGAAAACAGGCACGTAGCGTAACTGTGGAGACGGTTCTGGCGGATGCCGGTGATGCTCCCGTAAGAAGGGCTTCGCAACAGGTGAAACTGCAACCGGGGGAGTCGAAAACGGTACGCCAGCAGCTTACCGTCCGCAATCCTGAACTATGGTCGCCCGACTCACCTTATTTATATAGGATACAATCCCGTGTCAAAGCGGGACGTGAGACACTGGACGGGGGAGTGACCCGTGTGGGAATCCGCAAAGCGGAATTTAAGGGACAGGACGGCTTCTGGCTGAACGACAAGCCTTTCGGACAGTTGGTCGGAGCAAACCGTCACCAGGATTTTGCCTACGTGGGAAATGCGCTGCCCAACAGCCAGCAATGGCGGGATGCCAAACGCTTGCGCGATGCGGGATGTACCATTATCCGTGTGGCCCATTATCCGCAAGATCCGGCGTTCATGGATGCCTGTGACGAGCTGGGACTGTTTGTGATAGTGGCTACTCCGGGATGGCAATATTGGAATAAAGATCCCGAATTTGCCAAGCTGGTTCATAAAAATACCCGTGAGATGATACGCCGGGACCGCAATCATCCCAGCGTGCTGATGTGGGAGCCTATTCTGAATGAGACACCTTATCCGCGCGATTTCGCACTGGAGGCGTTACGGATCACACGGGAGGAGTTCCCTTATCCCGGACGCCCCGTGGCGGCAGCCGATGTCCACTCGAAAGGAGTGGCGGAAAATTATGATGTGGTGTACGGATGGCCGGGAGATGACGAGAAGGCGGACCGTCCCAAGCAATGTATCTTTACCCGTGAGTTTGGTGAGAATGTGGACGACTGGTATGCGCATAATAACAACAATCGTGCCAGCCGCAGCTGGGGGGAACGTCCGCTATTGGTACAGGCTTTGTCATTGGCTAAGAGCTATGATGAAATATACCGCACCACGGGGCAGTTTGTCGGCGGGGCGCAATGGCATCCGTTCGACCATCAGCGTGGATATCATCCTGATCCGTATTTCGGAGGCATTTATGATGCGTTCCGTCAGCCTAAATATGCTTATTATGCTTTCCGCAGCCAGTCGCCGGCTAGGTTGAAGCATCCTGTGGCGGAAAGTGGCCCTATGGTGTTTATCGCCCATGAAATGTCTCCTTTCTCGGATGCCGATGTGGTGGTGTTCAGCAATTGCGACTCAGTCCGCCTCTCCGTCTATGACGGTACCAAAAGCTGGACGCTTCCGGTGGTTCACGAGCAGGGACACATGCCCAACGCTCCGGTGGTGTTCAAGCAGGTATGGGATTTCTGGGAGGCCCGCGAGTACAGTTATAAGCAGAAAAACTGGCAGAAAGTAAATATGGTGGCGGAAGGGATCATAGATGGTAAAGTAGTCTGCACTTATAAGCGGATGCCGTCGCGCCGCAGCACGAAGTTGCGCATGTATGTGGATACGGAAGGAAAACAATTGGTGGCGGATGGTTCGGATTTTATTGTAGTGGTGGCCGAAGTGACGGACGACAGCGGCAATGTGCGCCGCCTGGCCAAAGAAAATATCGTGTTTACTGTAGAAGGTGAGGGGAGAATTATCGGGGATGCCTCTATCAATGCCAATCCGCGCACGGTGGAATTCGGCTCTGCTCCCGTATTGGTCCGCTCTACCCGCAAGCCCGGCAAGATAAAGGTGAAAGCTCGTGTGCAGTTTGAAGGGACGAACGCCCCGGTTTCTGCCGAGGTAGAACTGGAGAGTGTTCCATCGAAGCTTCCTTTCTGCTACACGGAGGAGGAAACGGATTTCCAATCGGCCGGAGCAAGAACCGCCGGAAGCCTGTCGGGACCGAAAGAATGGCGGGGAAAGTTGTACTGACAGAAGAGGAAAGGCAAAAAGTATTGATGGAGGTGGAGAGACAGCAAACGGAGTTTGGTACGGAGAAGTAATATAGCACGCGGATTGCTCTCGTTCTGTCGATTATAATGGGAACGCAAATGACGCAGATGACACAAATTTAACCTTCCGGCAGGTTTATATCCATGCTGTGCAGCTATTAATTTGTGTCATTTGCGTTATTTGTGTTCCAATCTGATCAATAGATGGGTATTTAACTAATTTCAATTTAATTACCAACGGATTTTTTCTTATCTTTGACCTCGGTTTGAAGAAAACTAAATACTTATGAAGAAATATATACTAATTATACTTTGTTGCCTGACAAGCTTTCCTTCGTGGTCATATAATGTGAATATGATTGTGGAACATTATTCTGTGGATCAAGGGCTTCCTAATAACACCGTAAACTGTACCTTGAAAGACAGGGATGGCTTTATCTGGTTCGGCACCTGGTATGGCTTATGTTGTTTTGACGGAGTGAAGTTTAAAACTTTCAACAAGCAGGAGTATGACTCGGATGTGCCTCCGCGCAAGATCCAGCGCATCGTCGAGGACAAGAACGGGTATATATGGGTGAAGACCATCGACCGGAAATTGTATGTGTTCAATAAAGTGACCGAATGTTTTCATGCTGTTTACGATGACATGAAGAACTATTCGGAGAATATCCAGGTGATAAAATTACAGAATACGGCCGAGGGGGATGTGCTGTTGCTGACCAAAGATAAAAATTTGCTGCTGGCGGGTGTGGATGAGAAAGGGCAGGTCACTATCAAGATCCTGTTCGACTCGCAGCATGAGATAAACAAGCATGATTATACGCTGAAACACCATGTCCTGTGCGAGACGGAGGAGTATATCAGCTGGATAGGCACCGACTACAAGGTGGCCGCCGTGCATAAGGGGAAGGAACTGGCGTCCCGCCCGGCCGATTTTATAACCAGTAAGATCAATTCCGGTGACAAGGACAGTTTCACCTGTTTTTTTGAAGATGGTAAGAAGGTGTGGGTAGGAGACCGTGCGGGTGTTTTTTACAGCATTGACGTGGGGACAGGCCTGGTGAACCGATATCTGCTGTCCGAGATTAAGGGAGCCATCAGCAATCTGCTGGTCACGCCGTCAGGATGCGTTTATCTCAGTGTGGCGGGGCAGGGTACATACGAGTATGATCTGGCCGAGCGCAGGCTGCAAAAGATAAATACTGAAATGAATGACGCGATGGTGACCCACGCATTCATAGACCAGTATGACAAAATATGGTTTCACGAAAATGAGCGGGCGCTGATATATTATGACCCGTTGAACCATACCGCGAAACGGTTTCCGTTCACCATGTTCGGAAAGATAACCACCCTGTATTCGGAAGATGCCGGCGAGCAGGGGCTCTTTTTCCTGTCTCCCGCAGGAGAGGCCTGGCTGTTCGACAGGGAGCATGCCGAGATGGTCTATATCAATCAGTTGAAACAACTCTCTAACGACAAGCCCAATCAGCAGTTCTATCATCTGATGCTGGATGATGACGGAGTGTTGTGGCTTTCGTCCGCCGATGAAGGGGTGTATTGCATGAATTTCCCCAAGAAGCAGTTCAACCTGCTTCCCTTGTCCCCGCAGTCGGCCGGAAGCTATGTGGCAGGAGTGAGGGCTCTCTTCCAGTCAAAGAATGGCGACATCTGGGTGGGCACCCGCTGGCAATGTGTCTACCGGATGGACCGGAACGGTACGACCCGACATGTTTATTCTACGGGCGACGAGCGCATAGGCAATGTATATCATATCATGGAGGACGACAAGGGGAATCTCTGGTTCTCTACCAAAGGCGACGGACTGGTGAAGGCGGTTCCCGATGAGAAGGCCGCGGGCGGTTTCCGTTTCAAACGCTTCCTGCACAGTTTGTCCGATTTGTCGTCTATCAGCGGAAATGATGTGTATTTCACTTATCAGGATGAAAGGAAACGCATCTGGGTGGGTACTTTGGACGGAGGACTGAACCTGCTATGCGAGGAGGAGGAGGGGGAAATCACCTTCAAGAACAAATACAACGGATTCAAGAACTATCCCACGTATGGCCTCTATATGGAAGTGAGGAATATGATAGAGGATAAGGACGGGCGCATGTGGGTAGGCACGATGGACGGGCTGATGTCTTTTAAGAATGACTTTGCCTCGGTGGAGCAGATAGAGTTTGAGACCTATCGTGGCACCAACCGGACAAATTATGCCGACAGCGATGTGTATGCACTTTATAAGGATGAGCTCTCGCAGATATGGGTATGCGTGTTTGGGGGAGGACTGAGCAAATTGTTGGGATATGATGAGAAAACACATGAGATTTCATTTAAATTGTATGGCTGGGAAGACGGGTTGAATAATGATGTGGTGATGTCTGTCATAGAAGATGATAACGGTTCCCTTTGGCTTGCCACGGAAAAAGGGCTTTCCTGCTTTGACAGGACGACAAGCCAGGTCCGTAATTATGATAAATACGATGGCTTTCCTCCGGTGGCGATGGAGGAAAGCACCACCTTGAAGACGCTGGACGGAGAACTCTGGCTGGGGTGCAAAGAGGGGATACTGACCTTTTTCCCCGACAAACTGGAAACACGGAAAATTGATTATAACACGTTCATTGTGGGATGCCAGATATCCAACCGGGATATACGCAGTTATACAGATCAGCCCATTATTGACCGCTCCATTACCTATACGGACCGGATTACGTTGAATCACAACCAGTCTATGTTCACGTTGGAGTTTGCGGCGTTGAACTATAATAATCAGAACCGGGTGTCCTACAAGTATATTCTGGAAGGATATGAGAAGGAATGGCACTATAACGGGAAGAACCGCATCGCGTCCTATACCAATGTCCCTCCTGGAAAATACCTGTTCAGGGTGCAGACACTGGATGAGGCGAATCCCGGTCTGGACTCCTTCCGGGAACTGACCGTTGTCGTTCTGCCACCCTGGTGGGCTAGCTGGTGGGCGTATGTCATCTATATGATTATAGCCGTCGCCTTGTTGCTGGTGGCCATAAAATTGTCTCTTTTCATGATAAAGGTAAAGAATGATGTCTATATCGAACAAAAGTTGTCCGAACTGAAAATCAAGTTCTTTACCAATATCTCGCATGAGTTGCGCACTCCGCTGACTCTGATCCAGGGGCCCATCCAGGAACTGAGAGAAAAGGAGAAACTATCTCAGAAAGGAATGCAATATGTGGATCTGATGGAGAGGAATACCAAACAGATGCTGCAACTGGTCAACCAGATTCTGGATTTCCGTAAAATACAGAACGGGAAGATGCGTCTGCACGTGTCGTTGTTCAACCTGAATGAGATGGTGGATTCCTTTGAGAAGGAATTCAGGGTGATGGCCGAAGAGAATGAAGTCAGTTTCACCTTCCAGCTGGCCGGCGAGGATATCATGGTATGGGCCGACAAGGAGAAAGTGGCCATCGTGATCCGCAACATTATCTCGAACGCATTCAAGTTCACTCCTGCCGGGGGGAACATTTATGTCACGATGGGCGTGACGGAGGATGGTAAGCGTTGCTATGTCCGGGTGGAAGACAGCGGTGTGGGGATTCCCGCCAGCAAGCTTTCCGAAATCTTCGAACGTTTCTCGCAGGCAGATAACGTCCGCGGCGCTTATTATCAGGGGACAGGTATCGGGCTGGCTTTGTCTAAAGAACTGATCAGCCTGCATCATGGCGAGATCTATGCCGAGAGTCCCGAGGGGAAAGGGGCTATCTTTATGATCGAGCTGCAACTGGGCAAGGAGCACTACAAACCGTCGGAGGTGGATTTCTATATGGGCGGTGAGACGATGGACGCTTCCGGAACAGAATCCGCTTCCGCCTCTGCAAGCAAGGAAGAGGAGCTGGAACAGCCCATAGACTCGTCTTTGCCTACCGTGCTGATTGTGGAGGACAATAAAGATTTGTGCAATATGCTGAAATTGCAGTTGGAGGACAAATTCAATATCTATATGGCCAATGATGGCGTGGAAGGG
This sequence comes from Phocaeicola sartorii JCM 17136 = DSM 21941, assembly GCF_000614185.1. Lineage (GTDB taxonomy): Bacteria > Bacteroidota > Bacteroidia > Bacteroidales > Bacteroidaceae > Phocaeicola > Phocaeicola sartorii. The sequence goes on from NZ_BAKM01000002.1 coordinate 216,098, forward strand.
CTGAAGAAGGTGCATCTCTATCATCCCGACATGGTGGTCACCGACCAGATGATGCCGAATATGGATGGCATGGAGATGTTGCAGCGCATCCGGAAGGATTTCCAGATCAGCCACATCCCGGTGATTATCCTGACAGCCAAAGGAAATGACGAGGCCAAGACCAAGGCGATCAGCATGGGAGCGAATGCCTATATCATCAAGCCGTTCAGCAAAGATTATCTGGTGGCGCGTATCGAGCAGTTGCTGAATGAACGCAAGTTGTTCCGCGAGCGTGTGTGGCAGCAGCCCGAAGAACAGAAGGAGGAACAGGATACCTACGAACAGTTCCTGGTGAAGAAGGATGTGCAGTTCATTGAGAAGATTCATCAGGTCATCGAGGAGAATTTGGATAACAGTGATTTCAATATAGATACTATCGCCTCGACTATCGGGCTGAGCCGTTCGGCTTTCTTTAAGAAACTGAAAAGCCTCACCGGGTTTGCTCCGGTGGATCTGGTGAAAGAAATCCGTCTGAACAAATCCATTGAGTTGATAAAGAACTCGGATATGAGTATCTCGGAAATCGCTTTTGCCGTGGGCTTCAAGGACTCCGGCTATTTCAGCAAATGCTTCCGTAAGAAGTATGACCAGACTCCGAGGGAGTATATGAATGAATGGCGTAAAGGCTGACCCCTGATTTTTATAGAACCGGAATCCCGTAAACAGGCGCAAGCGGGCGTCATGTTTGCGGGATTGTCTTGTTTATCTGCTAAGTTATTTTGTTTTTTATTAAGATTTGGTGATTACATACTTTGAGATGGTTCGTCTTAATTCTAAACAATAACTAGATTGCGATGAATGTGAAAAAAATTATCAGTTTAATCATGCTCCTGTTTATGTTACTGCCTTTGGGAGCACAGAATCCAGAAGGGGAACAGCGTTATAAAATAGCAGCATGTGACTGGATGATGCTAAAACGTCAGAAGATCGGTTCTTTTCAATTAATGAGGGAATTGGGAGGTGATGGTGTAGAAATGGACATGGGTGGTTTGGGAAAACGGGATACGTTTGACAATAAGTTCCACCAGCCTCATTTTTGCAAATTATTTAAAGAAACAGCACAGAAACAGCGTATGGAAGTTCCTTCCGTGGCAATGTCCGGATTCTTCGGGCAGTCTTTCCTGACTCATCATAATTACAAAGCCCTGGTGCAGGATTGTCTGTTTACCATGAACGTGATGGGCGCCCGGGTGGCTTTCCTTCCTTTAGGAGGCATCAAAGAGGATTGGACAGTAGCGGGTGACGCACGCCGCGAATTGGTCCGCCACCTGCACGAAGTGGGAGAAATGGCCGTGAAAGAAGGAGTGGTGATAGGTATCCGTACTCCGTTGGATGCCAAAGGAGACAGGAAGCTATTGAAAGAGATCGGTTCGGAAGGTATAAAGATTTATTACAGTTTTCAGAATGCGCTGGAAAATGGGCGCGATCTGTGTAAAGAGCTGAAGAAATTGGGAAAGAACCGGATTTGTCAGATTCATTGTACGGATACGGACGGGGTTACCCTTCCTTATAACACACGTCTGGATATGAATGCCGTGAAGCGTACGCTCGATAAAATGGGGTGGAGCGGATGGCTGGTTATCGAACGCTCGCGGAATAAGGATGAAGTCCGTAATGTGAAGAAAAACTTCGGGACGAATGTCTCTTACCTGAAAAAGATATTTCAACAGGAAAAATAAGATAATATTTTAATTTTAAAAATGATTCTATGAAGAAAGAAAAAGCATTTCTTCAGAAACTGGATAAGATTGGCAGCTTGACTCAGGTTGTTTGTCTCAGTCTGTTTCTGACGGGAGTTTCTGCTCAGGATGCGTTTGCCGAGGCGGGATTCCCTATATCCCAATCGGTGCAGCAGACCAAAACTGTCACCGGACAGGTTGTTGATGAAACTGGTGAACCGGTGATTGGTGCCAGTGTGCTGGTGGAAGGGACAACAAACGGTACTATTACTGATTTTGACGGAAAATTCGCTTTGCAAGTTCCTTCGGGCAAGAAGGTTGTCATTTCATTTGTGGGGTATATATCGCAAACGATTGTTCCTAAACAGGGAAAAGACTTTAAAGTGGTGCTAAAGGAAGATTCTAAGATTTTGGATGAAGTGGTTATTGTTGGTTATGGTACCCAAAAGGCTAAGAATGTTACTGGTGCAATTTCTACTGTAAATCCTAAAGAAATAGAAGACTTGCCGGTAGGAAATTTAGGAGCAGCTTTACAAGGTATGGTGACAGGCTTGAGTGTTAGCGGAGGACAAAGCCGTCCTGGTGCTGCTGCCAGCCTGTCTATTCGCCAGCCTATGACTCTATCTAAAGATGGTGGAGACACAAATCCCATTTATGTTGTTGATGATTTTATTGTGGATGCGACAACGTTTAATAATTTGGATCCTAATGAGGTAGAGAATATATCAGTTTTGAAAGATGCAGCAGCTTCTGTTTATGGTGCTCGTGGTGGACAAGGTGCTATATTGGTAAAAACTAAGCGTGGAAAAGAGGGCGAGCTCGTATATCTTATAGCGGACAGTTCGGATACAATGATGAGATAGCACGTCCCAAGATGATGGATTCATATCGGTATGGATTGTTCTATAATGCTATTGCTGCTGCTAATGGTAATGATGCTATAAAGGATCACAAAAAAGACCTCTTTCAGGCAGATGAATTGGAAGCTATGCGTAATATCAATTATGATTGGCTGGATGATGCTTGGAAGGGTGCTTTCAGTATGAAGCATAATCTTAATCTAAGCGGTGGAACCAAAAAGGCTACTTACTTTGCAGGGGTATCTTATTATACGCAGAGTGGTAACTTAGGGACACTGGATTATGAACGATGGAATTATCGTGCAGGTGTGGATGTTAAACTAGCATCTCATTTTAAAGTGGGGCTGCAAGCTTCGGGAGACTATGGAAAAAGTGAAAAGACATTTAATAAAGTCGGAGGTGAAAATGATGAGAATGATTATAATACATTATTGTTGACCCCTCACTATATTCCGGCTTATATGGATGGATTGCCGTTATTACGTTATGGATTTTCAAATAGTCAGCAAAACAATATCCAGCAATATAATTATTACGCATTGGAAGATTTGGGTAATATATCAAAGAATGATCCTCAAAATATGCGTTTGAATGCTTCTGTGGAGTATGACTTTGACTGGAATAAAACATTGAAAGGACTTAAATTGAAAATGTCTTATTCTAAAAGTATAAGTACAGATAAAAATAGTCGTGTCGGCTCTAAATATACTGCTTATTCTTTCAAAACACGTGGTGGATCAGGTAATCACTTATATATAGGTGATGATTTGACTAATGAATCTAATTTGCAACAAACGACAGTTAAAAATGGAAATCAGATTTGGAGAACCATGAATCGTACGGATAGTTATCAGTTGAACTTTGTTGCAAACTATAATCGTACTTTTGGCAAACATACGATAGGAGCTTTGTTTTCTGTCGAACGCTCAGAAAGAAATTATGAGTATGTACGCTATTATAGAGAGGATCCGTTAGAAGTGAATAATGGTGAATGGAATACGGCAACAGGTAAAATGGATGGACTGACAGAACGTTCTGAGTCTGGATTGTTGTCTTATATTGGACGTGTGAACTATTCATACGATGATCGGTATATGATGGAATTCCTTGTTCGTTCGGATGCATCTACTAAATTCTCACCTAGTAATTACTGGGGGGTATTTCCTTCTTTATCATTGGGTTGGGTCGTATCTGAAGAAAGTTGGTTTAAAGAAAAAATACAATGGCTCGAATATTTGAAAGTCAGAGGTTCGGTAGGTATGCTGGGTAAGGATAATACTAAGGCATGGCTGTGGCGTCAGAATTATTCATATCAGGCAAATAAAGGAGCTGTTTTTGGCACTAATGATCAAAACCCTGTAGGTATGGGATTGAAAATGGGTGCGGCTCCTAATGCTGATGTGCATTGGGATAAGAGTTATAAATTTAATTTCGGTGTTGATACTAGATTCTTGGATGGCAGATTGTCATTTGGCTTGGATGCGTATTTGGATAAGAATACAGAAATGCTGGTTCAAAGAGACGGCTTGGTTCCTGTGACAATTGGTGGTGCCTTGGCTGCTGAGAATTATGATGCTATAGATGCCTATGGTGTGGAACTTTCTTTCGGCTGGAGAGATAGAGTAGGTGATATTAATTATTTCGTTAAACTGAATACTGCATTTACAGGCACTAAATACCGTAAACATGATTGGCCGGATATTATAGGTCTGGGTGATATATATAAAGGTGGTCCGACAGATAGAGGAAAATGGGGATATGATTGTATCGGAATGTTTCGTACTCAACAAGAAATTGATGAGTTTGTGACACAAAATAATGTCACTAAATATATGGGAATGAATCCTGAACAAATAAAGCCGGGTATGTTGATCTATCGTGATGTTAGAGGTAAACAGAATCCCGATGGAAGTTGGGAGGCTGCTGATGGTATTATTGATTCAAACGACAGAATCCGTTTGAGTAAGAAAAATAGTAATCCTTATGGATTTAGTTTAAACTTTGGTGGTGACTGGAAAGGTTTGAGCTTGAGTGCGCAACTTAGTGCTTCATGGGGTGGATGGGCTGAAATTCCATCTGCTGCAAGAGACATGAGTACTAAGAAGCTGAATTATATTAATGCTCCTGTATTTTGGAACGATGTGTTTGTTCCGGAAGATGTAGTTGATGATCAAGGTAATGTTGTGGCATATCAAAATCTTGATGCCAAATATCCTAATATGGGCTTTTCTGTGAATAATGAGTCTTCTAATTTTTGGAAAATCAATTCATTACGTATGACTTTGAAAACATTGACAGTGGGGTATAAATTACCATCCGACTGGGTGAGGAAGATGAATATCGAAGGATGCCGTTTTACTTTGACCGGTACCAACCTGTTAAGTTTCTTCAATCCGTATCCGGAAAATTTCTGTGATCCGCTGAGTGTGTATGGGGCTTATCCTACCTTGAGAAATGTTTCATTAGGTGTTAATATTTCATTCTAATAAAAAATATGAAAAAGATATTGAGATATACTTTCTTTGCAATGGCATTAGCTGCTATGACTTCATGTAGTGACCAATTTTTGCAAGATAAAAAAGATTATAATGGTTTTAATGAAGAAATCTATGATAATATAGCATTGGCTACCGGAAAGGTTGATTTTGTGTATGGGCTTTGTCTGCCTACAACGGCATCGGGAGTTGGTCATTCTAACCCTTGTACAGGACGTGCCGATGCTTTCTCTCAATCGACAGAAGAATACGCAGGTTCTACTGCTTTTACGCAATTGGCTGAGATTCTGAGTTCGAATGTTCCTGATTATTTTTATAATAAAAACACCGATGGACCTTGGTCGCGCATCCGCGAATGCAATATTTTTCTAGATAATATTGACAAAGGGGCATTAGGGGAAGCAGATAGAAACAAGTTAAAAGGACAGATCTATTTTTGGCGGGCTTGGATTTATACCCGGTTGGTTATGATGTATGGTGGAGTTCCCATTGTAACTACCGCTCAAAATGCTATTTTAGGTGATGGCTCTTCTAAAGATGAATTAGAAGTGCAGCGCAGTTCAACGGCCGATTGTATTGACTTTATTTGCGGAGATTTGGATAAGGCTATAGCCCTGTTGCCAGGAAGATGGGACAATAATAATTGGGGACGTATTACTTCAGGTGCGGCGGCAGCATTAAAAGGACGTTTGTTGTTAGCTTATGCTAGTCCGTTATTCAATCGTAATGATGACCAGACAAGATGGCAGGCTGCTTATGACGCTAATAAGGCTGCTTATGATTTGTTGACTCAGAATGGATTTGGATTGGCTGATGGAAAAGGCAATCGTGCTGAAAACTGGGAAAAGATGTTTAGCCAGATTCAAAGTTGTGAGGCGGTAATGGTCACTTTGTTTAATACTCTGACTAATGATTATAAAAAGAACAATAGTTGGGAGCAGATGGCTCGTCCTAAAGAACTTTTAGGAGGTGGCGGAATGGCTGCTACTGCTGAAATGGTTGATTTGTTCCCGATGGCAGATGGTAAAAAACCGGGGGAAAGTACATTTGATTATGATGAACTGAAATTCTATAAGAACAGAGATCCGCGTTTTTACCGTACTTTTGCTTTTAATGGAGTAGTTTGGCCTTATAAGATGGACAATGGTTATACATTGTGGAACTATCAATGGTATAAAGATGAAGACTCTTTTGAAAGTGGAAAGCCTGGTAATTCAGCTCAATATTCAGGGGATGTCAACTCTGGTATATTCGTACGTAAACGTACAAACCCTGAAGCACAATGGATAATGCGAATAAATTCAATTTAAGTGCCACTCCATATATGGAAATTCGTTTTGCAGAAGTCGTTTTGAATTTAGCTGAATCGGCTTGTGGTATTGGCAAGAAAGATGATGCTGTTGAATTATTGAAAGATATTCGTGAAAGAGTAGGTTATACAGGAGATTGTGGATTGGCGGTTGCTGAATTAAAAGCAGATCGTGATAAATTGTTTTCTGCTATATTGTATGAGCGCCAGATAGAATTAGCTTATGAAGGAAAGCGATTTGATGATATGCGTCGTTGGATGTTGTGGAATGATGATTTTGGAACCTGTACCCGATTAGGGTGGAACCTTTGAATGGAAAACGTCGTCATGGCATGTTCTTGGCAGTGAAGCCATCTGTTTATGTTGAAACAAAGGCCGGACAGGATTATGATATCTTTAATCCTGCTAGCAAGGCTTATGACGCTTCAAAGGTTACTCGTGCTGGTATTGCTTTGGATCCTAGTTCTTCAGATGAGGAATTTATGTCGCAAATTGAGAAACTGGATAAATTCTATGACATGAATTTGGTACGACATGAAAATGATCAGATAGATGGCACGTCTACACCACGTTTTGAAATTACTTTCTTAAACAAATATTATTTTATAGGTTTGAAAGAAAATGTAATGAAACAGTCTTCTTATTTATATCAGAATATAGGTTGGGAAGATTACTATGGTAGTGAAGGTACATTTGATCCTTTGAAATAGAAGAGAAAATATGAATAAAAGTGGTTAGAAATAGACGAATGTTTCTTTCTGACATTTTATTCGACTTTTGAGATTTTTGGTATCCACAGAGTTCCTTTGTTGATAATAAAATAGCATAGGCTCTGTGGATATCTGGTTATTAAACAATAAATTAATATTATGAAAAACAATAAAGAATGGATATTTTTTGCTTTGGTCAGTTTGTTTTCATTTTCGTCTTGTGTTCAAGAGGAGATGTTGCAAGAGGAGGAACGAGGAGAAAGATATATAAAGATAGATGTACCCAAATTAGAAAAAGGAACAGTTTCTGATTTATCCATTGGCTCTCGAAGTGCTCTATACAATGATCCTGTTTTTTCCTTGCAATGGGGTTTGTCAAATTCTAATGGTATTGACGTTAATGCTTTAAAAGCATGGAATTGGGCAGATGGTAAAAAAATAAAAGTAGCCATTATAGATTCAGGAGTTGATAAAACGCATCCAGATTTAAGTGATAATATATCATCGTTAAGTTATGATATAATGACTGGTACTTCACCTAGTAGAGTTTATGATAAGCATGGGACGTGTTGTGCTGGAGTTATAGGTGCTATACGTAATAATGGAATAGGTATTGTTGGAATAGCACCTAACGTTGAAATAATGCCCATTAGTTTAGATTTTGAAGGAAATTTGAACGGCTCTCAAATGGCAGATGCTATAAATTGGGCGTGGCAAAACGGAGCAGATGTGATTAATATGTCTTTGACATGTAGTCCTAATGATAAAATGACTGATGCAATAAAAAATGCTTTGACAAAGGGACGAAATGGGAAAGGGTGTGTTGTTGTTGCCGCTAGTGGCAATCAAGGACAATCTAGTGTGGGATATCCTGCAAATGTTGAAGGGGTGATAGCTGTAGGCTCTATTGATAGAAATGGTTTGCATGATCCGGATTCAAATTATGGAGAAAATTTAGACTTTGTTGCTCCGGGAGTAAATGTATGGACAACAATACTAAATGGGGAATATGATGTTTTGAATGGAACTTCTTTGGCTGCACCTATGATTTCTGGTATTGCGGCATTATTACTATCTTTAGATTCTGAAGCTACAGCTTCTGAAGTGTATTGGAATATGGTTGATGCTTGTAGAGAATTACCGGAAAATACTCATAATAAAATAGGACATGGCTTGGTTGATGCTTATTTGACTTTGATGGTGAGTAAGTTTGGTGAAGTTGAAGAAGAAATTAGCGGAAATCATTTTAAAGATTCTTGTCCCATCTCTTATAGTGTTCCTGAACCATTTGATATGGAATGGGTGGTTACATCAAATTATGTAGAACCATCTTTAAATGATGAGAATACTACAGTGACTAAGGTTGTTAGGACTTACAAAGGACAAAGTATTGAAATTCCTAATACTAAAAAAGGAGCAGGGATAAGATATGATGTGGAAGGGCATGTTGTAGATGAGTTTGGTCAAACGTTAAAAACGATTAGGACTTGTCTAACCAGCGGGCCTCCTAGTCCAATGACGGGAACATTACAATGGCAAGCATCTTCAACAGTAGGTGACCACTATATTGATTGGGAAACTGGAGGGAATTTTGATAGTCAATATCCTACTTATGATATGAATTACTCTTATGAACCACTTGTGAATAGATATGATAATATTACTAATAACCCTCAGTATGGCGTAAGAATCGAAGAGAAGTCATTTGCGGAAGTTGAAGATTTCAATGTGGATTGTTCTTGTTATAAGATCAATTTTAGAGGAGCTTCTGGCTTTATGACAGATACTTTTATATGGATAACTACAGATGAGGGAGAAGGACGTCCATTTCGTATTCAGACTTTTGTTGAATAATAAAGAGAAGTATTACTGTTGTAGCTTTTATATATGGGATGAGGGTGTTCATAGGAAGAATACCCTCATCGTTTGCTTAAATTAATAGAATCTTTACAAGAAATTGCAGAATGAAAAAGAGTTTATTTGTTTTATATGCCTGTGTGGCAATTGGAATGAGCAGTTGTTCCGATAGTCCGGATTTATATAAAGATCCGGATCGTCCGGTTGATGAACGGGTGGATAATTTGATGAGTCAGATGACCTTGGAGGAAAAAGTAGCGCAAATGTGTCAGTATGTAGGATTAAAACACATGCGGAACTCTGAAAAGCACCTCTCACTGGAAGAACTGGAGAAGAATCATGCTCAAGGTTTTTATAAAGATCTGCATTCTTCGCAAGTGGCCGAAATGGTGGAGCAAGGTTGGGTCGGTTCGTTTTTGCATGTGACCGATTTGGAGGAAGCTAACTACCTGCAATCTTTGGCACGGAAAAGCAGGTTACAGATTCCTTTGCTGATAGGCATAGATGCCATACATGGCAACGGGCTTTGTTATGGGGCAACGATCTACCCGACAGCTATTGGACAGGCTTCTACTTTTGATACGCTGTTGGTGAAAAAGGCTGCTGAGGAAACTGCTTTCGAAACACGCGCCACCGGATCGCATTGGGCGTTTACTCCCAATGTGGATATTGCACGGGATCCGCGTTGGGGACGCACCGGCGAAACATACGGCGAGGATCCTTTTTTGGTTTCGGCTATGGGAGTGGCGACTGTCCGGGGATTACAAGGAAATAAAACCGATAAATCGGAGCATGTATTAGCTTGTGTCAAACATTTGGTAGGAGGCGGGCAGTCTGTCAACGGCAGGAATTGTGCGCCTTTTGATGCTTCGGAACGTATGTTGGATGAAATCTTTTTTCCTCCCTTCAAGGCTTGTGTGGAAGCCGGTGCCTCTACATTGATGGCTGCCCATAATGAATTGAATGGAATTCCGTGTCATGGAAATAAATTCCTGCTGACCGAAGTCCTTCGTGACAGATGGCATTTTGATGGTTTTGTGGTGAGTGACTGGATGGATATAGAGCGTTTGTACGGACAGCACCGTACGGCGGAAACTCCTGAAGAAGCTCCGTGGTGTCTGTCAATGCGGGGATAGACATGCACATGCATGGACCGGGTTTTATGAAGCATATCATTGATGCGGTAAAGAATGGACAAGTGTCTGGAAAACGGGTGGATGATGCGGTGCGTAAGATTCTGAAAGCGAAGTTTGAACTGGGATTGTTTGAAGACCCGTTTTATGATGAGGGGAAAAGCAAGGAAGTGCTGTTCTGCGACAAGCACCGGAAGACGGCTTTGCAGTTATCCAGAGAATCTATGGTATTATTGACTAATAAAGGGATTCTTCCTTTGGATGAACGCAAGTATAAAAACATATTGGTGGCAGGTCCGAATGCGGATTCACATGCCATTCTGGGAGACTGGGGATTGCCCCAGCCGGAAGGCAATATGGTGACAATACTGGATGGATTGAAAAAAGTGTCTCCCTCTACGGCGTTTCACTTTCTGGATATGGGATTCAATATTCGTAAGATGGATGCTGCCAAAATAGTGCAGGCCGGCAAGATGGCGCGGCGGATGGATGCTGCGATTATTGTGGTAGGAGAGAACTCCATGCGCGAGCATTGGCTGGACAAGACATGTGGCGAGAACATGGATCGCTCGGATATTGATTTGCCGGGATTACAGCAGGAATTGGTGGAAGAGGTATATAAGGCGGGGATTCCTGTCATTGTGGTGCTGGTGAATGGACGTCAGTTGGGCGTGGAATGGATCGCAAATCATGTGTCTGCTTTAGTGGAGGCATGGGAGCCCGGATCTATGGGCGGACAAGCTGTTGCCGAGGTTTTGTATGGAGAAGTCAATCCGTCCGGAAAGTTACCGGTCACTGTTCCACGCCACGTGGGGCAGCTGCAATGTGTATACAATCATAAATCAGCGAATACCTGGTTTCCTTACGCATTAGGCAATAGTGACCCGCTGTTTTATTTCGGTTACGGGCTAAGTTACACACACTATCGTTACGATAATCTGAAGCTTGAAAAATCGGTCATCACTCCTGACGGAAGCACATCGGTTTCTGTTGATGTCAGTAATATAGGTGACAGAGACGGAGATGAGATTGTTCAGCTTTATATACGTGATGATTATAGTTCGGCAACCCGTCCTGTAAAAGAATTGAAAGGATTCCGGCGGGTTCATTTGAAGAAAGGAGAGACCCGGACGGTTACCTTTGAGATTACTCCTGACTTGCTGGCGTATGATGACGCGGAAATGAATTATGGAGTAGAGAAAGGCACTTTTACCCTGATGCTGGGCTCTTCTTCCAGAGATGAAGATTTGAGAGATATACAATTGACTGTGCGATGATTTCCATGTAAAGATGGATAAAAAGATGAAATATGCCCTCTTTCTTGGGTACATTATCAGAATAAAGACGTCTTTAGAAAGAATCTTTTGAAAATTAAGAATAAAAACTGAAAATAAGACTAGAAAATAAACTTGACTAGCACGCAGATATAATTAAATCAAAGAAAGTATGAAAAGAAATTTGTTTTTAGGAGTTTGCCTGGCAGCTTTCATCGCCCCTACGGGAGTGAAAGCGCAGTATCCGCAGTTGACCTCGGAAGCCAGCCAAACCTACGCTAAGATGAAAGAAGAACTGTATCGCCGTTCAGACGAAGCTTGGGCAAAAGCATTGCCTGTTGTTCAGAAAGAGGCAAGAGAAGGTCGTCCGTATATACCATGGGCTTCCCGCCCGTATGATCTGCCACAGGCAAAAATCCCCGCATTCCCCGGAGCTGAAGGGGGAGGTATGTTTACCTTTGGCGGACGTGGCGGGAAGGTGATTACCGTGACCAACCTGAACGACAGTGGTCCCGGATCTTTCCGTGAGGCTTGCGAAACCGGTGGGGCGCGTATCATTGTGTTCAATGTGTCGGGCATCATCAAGTTGGAATCTCCCATCATTGTCCGCGCTCCTTATGTGACCATTGCCGGACAGACCGCTCCGGGAGACGGAGTCTGCATAGCAGGGGAGTCCTTCTGGGTGAATACGCACGATGTCATTGTGCGTCACATGCGTTTCCGCCGCGGCGAGACGAAAGTACATCACCGTGACGACTCTTTCGGAGGAAATCCCGTGGGAAATATCATGATTGACCACTGCTCTTGCACATGGGGACTGGATGAGAATATCTCTTTCTACCGCCACATGTACGACGAAAGTGAAGGACAATATGAGACGAAAGACAGAAAACTGCCTACTGTCAATGTAACCATACAGAATACCATCTCGGCCAAAGCGCTGGATACGTACAACCATGCGTTCGGAAGCACGCTGGGCGGGGAGAACTGTGCTTTTGCCCGTAACCTGTGGGCCAGCAACTCGGGACGTAACCCGTCTATCGGATGGAACGGGGTCTTTAACTTTGTGAACAATGTGGTTTTCAACTGGGTGCATCGCTCGTCGGACGGAGGAGACTACACGGCAATGTTCAACATGATTAACAACTATTACAAACCGGGACCTGCCACGCCCAAGGATACCAATGTGGGACATCGTATCTTGAAACCGGAAGCCGGACGAAGCAAGCTGGACCACAAGGTGTACGGACGTGTGTATGCCGATGGAAACATTATGGAAGGTTATCCCGAAATCACAAAGGATAACTGGAACGGTGGTATCCAGGTGGAGGAACAGCCCAATACCGACGGATATACCGAACTGATGCGCAGCTATGAGCCGTTCGCCATGCCTCATGTCCATATCATGTCGGCCAAAGATGCTTACGGATATGTGCTCGACAATGTGGGAGCCAATATCCCCAGCCGCGATATCGTGGACACCCGTATTGTGGAAGAGGTGAGAACCGGTATTCCTTATTATGAAAAGAAACTTCCCAAGGATGCTTACGGAGACAAGTGGGGCTTGTCACCGAAATCGCAGGATGAGGACGGATTGTTCAAGTACCGCCGCTTGCCGAAGGATTCTTATAAACTGGGTATCATCACCGATATTCGTCAGATGGGTGGATATCCCGAATACAAAGGAACTCCGTATGTGGATACAGATGGCGACGGTATGCCCGATGAATGGGAAAAGGCGAACGGCTTGAATCCCAATGATCCTTCTGATGCCAACAAGGATTGTACCGGTGACGGATATACCAATATAGAGAAATACATCAACGGCATCAGTACGACAAACTGTATTGACTGGTCTGATTTGAAGAATAATTTTGATACGTTGGCGGCAAAAGGAAAGCTGATGTAACATGGATAGGAAGGAAAGATTTTTGAGTATGAAAAGGTTAGGTGTAATGTGTCTGTTGCTCATGGCGGTAATTCTTACCGCCGGAGCAGTGGATCTGGATCGCGAGGGTCGTGACCCTGCTTATGTGGAATCTATTGTAAAGCGTTCGCAGAAGATTGTGGACAAGTTGGAACTGAAAGATGCGGAGATGGCGCAGCATGTGACACATATCATTGCCAACCGCTATTTTAAGTTGAATGACATCTACGAGGTGCGCGACGCCAAAGTGAAGCAGGCCAAAGAGACCTTGACCGGTGATGCCAAGCAGGAGGCGGTCAAAGCGGCAGAGGATGAGAAGGATGCGGCACTGTATCGCTGTCATTTTGAGTTTCCGGCTGCCTTGTCGCTCTATCTGGACGGCAAACAAATAGATGCGGTGAAGGACGGGATGACGTATGGCGTGCTGATGGTGACTTATAATTCTCATGTGGATATGATTCCCACGCTTACCCAGGAGGAGAAGGCGCAGATTATGGCATGGCTGGTAGAGGCGCGTGAGTTTGCCATCGATGCCGAGAACTCGAACAAGAAACATGCGGCTTTCGGCAAATACAAAGGCCGTATTAACAACTATCTGGCCAAACGCGGATATGACTTGAAGAAAGAACGCGAAGCTTGGTATGAACGTATCAAGGCACGTGGAGGAAAGATATAAGTTTTTATTAAAAATCAGGAGAAAGAGCTTGCCCGGTAAAACGGTGTCAGGCTCTTTTTTATGTGTGGATAGAGAGTACAACGGGCATTCTGTTCCGTCTTTTAGGTAGAAATATCCGCAAGATGTGTTTGAATCATGTTAAAAGCATGATAATATGTTACGAAGTTATAGAAAAAATAATAATTTAGCAATCAAATGAATCTAAAGAAACTATTTGCAGTGGCAGCATTGACTGCCTGTGTGTTGCCTGTGGCGGCACAGTATCCTGTCATCCCTGATTCGGTAAAGATCAGAGGAGGAAAACAACAAGAGGAGATAGACCGGAAATCGGATGAGGCATGGGCAAAAGCGTTGCCTGTGGTCATGTCCGAGGCGACTCAAGGACGTCCTTATAAACCGTGGGCATCCAAACCGGAGGATTTGATAAAGAGTAATATACCCGCATTCCCCGGTGCGGAAGGGGGAGGCGCCTATACTCCCGGCGGACGTGGCGGAAAAGTGATTGTGGTGACTTCATTGGAGGACAGTGGTCCCGGTACGTTGCGTGAGGCTTGTGAGACGGGCGGTGCGCGTATTGTGGTGTTCAATGTGGCGGGCGTGATCCGGCTGAAGACACCGATCAATGTCCGTGCTCCGTATATCACGATTGCGGGACAGACAGCTCCGGGTGATGGAGTTTGTGTGACGGGAGCTTCTTTCTTGCTCGATACGCACGATATCATTATCCGCCACATGCGTTTCCGCCGTGGCCAGCAGGATGTGTTCTTCCGGGATGATGCGTTGGGAGGAAACTGTGTGGGCAATGTGATCATGGATCATTGTTCGGCCAGCTGGGGGCTGGATGAGAATATGTCGCTCTACCGTCATGTGTACAACCGGGCATCCGACGGGTATGGGCTGAAGCTTCCTACCGTGAACATTACCATTCAGAATTCCATCTTCTCCGAGGCGCTGGACTGTTATAACCATGCTTTTGGAGCAACCATCGGAGGACACAACAGCATGTTCTGTCGTAACTTGTTCGCATCGAATATCAGCCGTAACTGCTCCATCGGTATGGACGAAGATTTTAATCTGGTGAACAACGTGACTTTTAACTGGTGGAACCGTTCGGTGGACGGAGGGGATGAGACCAGCCGTCTGAACATCATCAACAACTATTTCAAGCCCGGACCCATCACCCCCAAGGACAAACCTATCGCTCACCGCATTGTGAAGCCTGAGTCCAGCCGTGACAAGAGCAAACCCGATACATTCGGAAAAGCATACGTGACAGGTAATGTGGTAGAGGGAAATGCGCGTGTGACAAAGAACAACTGGGATGGCGGGGTACAGGTGTACAATATGCCGGATGCCGGCAAGTTCACAGACCAGATCCGCGTGGACGAGCCGTTCCCGATGCCTCATGTGACCATCATGGACGCCCGCAAGGCTTATGACTATGTGCTGGAAAATGCCGGAGCCACATTCCCCAAACGGGATGCGGTGGATGTCCGTGTAATGAAGACGGTGAAGACAGGAAAGGCCATTTATGTGAAAAATGCTCCCGAATTTACCAGCCCGTACGTGAAAAGACGTCTTCCGGTTGACTCTTATAAACAAGGTATCATTACAGACCCTCGCCAGGTGGGTGGCTTGCCCGAATATAAAGGAACGCCTGTGGTTGATACGGACGGTGACGGTATGCCGGATGCTTGGGAGGTAAAATACGGACTCAATCCTAATGACCCGAGTGATGCGGTGAAAGATTGTAATGGCGACGGATATACCAATATTGAGAAATACATTAATGGCATAGATCCTGCTAAGAAAGTGGATTGGACGGATATAAAGAACAATCACGATACATTGGCAAAACGTAAAAGTTTGATGTAAAATGAATTATAAGTTATTATTGTTTGGAATTTTAAGTTTGGGGTTTGCGCGGATTTCTGCGCAAACCTTTCCTTTACAGGTAAAGGAGGATAAACTGACTTATGTGACTGATGAGCGTGGAAACCGTATCCTTGATTATTCTTCCTGCGGTTACCGTAACTCGGAACAGGCTATACCTGATGTAGCGAATGTGGTTTTTGTGCCATGGCAGTCCGGGGATAACTCTTCCCGTATCCAGCGTGCCATTGACTATGTGTCTTCACTGGCTCCGGATAAAAACGGGTTCCGTGGAGCGGTCTTGTTGGATAAAGGAACCTTTGATTTGCAGGAGAGTCTGCGTATCTCCGTGTCGGGAGTGGTGCTGCGTGGCAGTGACAAGGAGCAGACTGTGCTGTTGAAAAAGGGAGTGGACCGGGGAGCTTTGCTTTATATGGAAGGACGGAATGATCTGTCTGTTACGGATACATTGGATGTGCTGACCCCATACGTTCCGGTAAATACGTGTACTTTTCAGGTAACCGATAAGGTACAGTTGGCTTCCGGAGAACGGATCCGGATTCTCCGCCCTGCCACGAAGGAATGGATTGCTCCATCGGTTGCCATATTTTTGGCGGAGGTATTTCCGCTTTGGGCTGGAAAGCAGGAGAGATGGACTTGGTTTGGGACAGATCGGTCAGTCAGGTGGATGGAAACCAACTGACACTGGACGCTCCTTTGACAATGGCTTTGGATAATGCGTGGGGAACTGTTAAGGTGCTGCGTTATAGCTGGCCGGGAAGAATCGCGGAAGCGGGGCTGGAAAATCTGACATTGGCTTCTGACTATGATAAGAAGTATCCTAAAGATGAGGATCATTGCTGGACAGGGGTGTCTATAGAGAATGCCGAAAACTGTTGGTGCGCAGGGTGAACTTCAAGCATTTCGCAGGAAGTGCTGTCATCATACAACGTACCGGTTCTAAAACAACCGTGGAGGATTGTATCTCTACCGAACCTGTATCAGAGACAGGCGGCATGCGCCGCACTACGTTTTATACCATGGGACAGCAGACGCTTTTCCAGCGTTGTTACTCCAAGCACGGTATTCATGATTTCTCAGCCGGATTTTGTGCGGCGGGTCCTAATGCCTTTGTACAATGTGACTCGGAGGAGTCGTTGGGATTCAGCGGTGCCATTGATTCCTGGGCCTGTGGGTTGTTGTTTGACGTGGTAAACATTGATGGCCATGATCTGGTGTTTAAGAATTTGGGACAGGACAAGAATGGTGCCGGCTGGAATACGGCCAACAGCCTTTTCTGGCAATGTACGGCTGCGGGATAGAATGTTTTTCTCCGGCAAAGGATGCGGTGAACCGGGCATACGGTTGCTGGGCGCAGTTCTCGGGCGACGGCCAGTGGGCGGAATCAAATAATCATGTGCATCCCCGTAGCTTGTTTTATGCACAGTTGGCAGCGCGCTTGGATAAGGACTGTTCCGCCCAGGCACGTATTTTGCCCATGGCTACGAATGCAACCAGCAGCCCTACCGTAGAGGCGGCTATGAAGATGGCGAAAGAGGCGTATACTCCTCGCCTGACCATGCGGAAATGGATTGAGGATGCGCCTTATACCGCCTGTGTGTCTTTCGGAAAACTGAAATCTGTGGAGGACTTGAAGTTTAAGACACCTGTACAGAAGGAAAAAGAGAAGCATCTGTTTGCCATTATGAATGGACGGATGCAGATGGACGGCCGGTTGCTGGTAGGCGGACGGCAGGAAGTCCCCTGGTGGAATGGCAAGTTGAGAACCAGCTACCTCGCTAAAGCGAAACCGCATATCACCCGTTTTGTTCCGGGACGCGAAGGACTGGGCTTGACGGACAGGATTGACTCTACAGTCAATTATATGGTAAAGAACCGGCTGCTGGTACTGGATCATAATTACGGTTTGTGGTACGAACGCCGCCGGGATGACCATGAGCGTGTACGCCGTCGTGACGGAGATGCATGGGGGCCTTTCTATGAACAGCCGTTTGCCCGTAGCGGGGAAGGCACTGCTTGGGAAGGATTGAGCAAGTATGATTTGAACCGTCCCAATGCATGGTACTGGAGCCGCTTGAAGCAGTTTGCCGAGAAAGGGGCGGAGAAAGGTCTGCTGCTTTTCCATGAGAACTACTTCCAGCATAACATCTTGGAGGCGGGAGCACACTGGGTGGACTCTCCCTGGCGGTCGGTCAATAATATCAATCAGACCGATATGCCGGAGCCGGTGCCCTTTGCCGGTGACAAACGTATCTTTGTAGCGGATATGTTTTATGATATCAGCCATCCTGTGCGCCGTGAGTTTCATAGAAAGTATATCCGTCAATGCCTGGACAATTTTGCCGATGATGCCAATGTGGTGCAACTGATCAGTGCGGAATATACCGGCCCGTTGCATTTCGTACAGTTCTGGCTGGATGTGATAGGAGAGTGGGAGAAGGAGACCGGTAAGAAAGCGACTGTGGCATTGAGTACGACAAAGGATGTTCAGGATGCGATTCTGAATGATGTTCGTCGTGCGAAATTAGTTGACATCATTGATATCCGTTACTGGCATTATAAGGTGGATGGTCTTTATGCTCCCGAAGGTGGAAAGAACCTGGCTCCCCGTCAGCATGCCCGTAAAATGAAAGTCGGTAAGGTTACTTTCGATGAGGCTTATCGGGCGGTGAGTGAATATCGTCAGAAATTCCCCGAAAAAGCGGTTACTTACTACGCGCAGAATTATCCGGATATGGCATGGGCGGTCTTCATGGCCGGTGGATCTTGTCCCGTAATTCCTGTTGCCGATGAAGGCTTTTTAAATGATGCGGCTGCCATGGATGTGGAGGATACTGGTACAAATAAGTACCGGAAATTAGTAAAATCTGGTATCGGAAGTATCATTTATTCCCATTCCGAAGCAGATATTCCTGTTCATTTATCGCCCGGGAAATACATATTGAAGTCTGTCGATCCGAAGACCGGAGTAATAACGGTGATTGGTAAGCGTCTGAATATTAAGGATGTATATATGCTTAAAGTGGATAAAGACAAAGATTGTATTTATTGGTTTCATAGAAATTAGTATATGGAAGGAGAACCGGAGTCGTTTTGGTTCTCCTTTTTAATGAAAAACTGTAATATTTAGCATATATGTTTTTCAGCAGGTTATCTGTTTTTTCGGTCCAATAATCAAATATTACCTAAAAAAGTAGTGCATCCTCCCTAGTTTTGCACCATCATCAAAACAACCTATAATTAATATACTGTGATGGAACAAAACTTAAATGATAAGACAGCTTGCTTGGTAACCGCTTTCCAGTCGGGAGATGTAAATGCGTTTTCTAGATTATACGATATGCATATCAATCTTCTGTTTAATTATGGATGTAAGTTGACTACAGACAAAGAATTGTTGAAGGACTGCATTCATGATGTCTTTGTAAAATTGTATACAAAGAAGGCCGAGCTGGGTATCATTGACAACTTCAAATCATACCTCCTCATTTCCTTGAAAAACAAGTTATGCGATGAGCTTCGCAGACGGATGTTCATGTCGGAAACGGCTGTTGAGGAACTGAATCCCGTAGCAGGTGATGATGTAGAGCATAAATATCTGGAAAAGGAAAAAAGTTGTTTTGAAAATAAGAAGATAAAACATTTGTTGGCCCAGTTGTCTCCGCGTCAACGTGAAGCGCTGACCTTATATTATATAGAAGAGAGAAAATACGAAGATATTTGTACCATTATGGATATGAATTACCAATCGGTACGAAATTTGATGCATAGAGGTATTACAAGGTTAAGGGAATTGGTAGGATAATATTTTAAGTTTTCAGGTGAGTACAACTTTAAGCCACTGTCCGTCATAATGAAAAATGATTGTAACGTGGATACAAAAAAAGGTGTATTATAGCAAGGTGGAAGACTTTTTGAAGGATGACGACTTTATCAAGTATGTTCTGGATGATGCTCCTGAAATGGCTTTTTATTGGGATAAGCTTTTAAAGGAGCACGCAGAACTGCTGAAAGTCTTTGAAGAGGCCAAAGATGCCTTATTGGCTTCCGATGAAACAGCGGAGGTGATGACTTTGTCTGAAGAAAGAAAACTAAAACAGCGTATTTTTACTACATTAGAGATAAATAACAGGGATTATTAATTAATTGTTAACCATAGAAAAATGAGAAAAGACATGAAGAAATGTCCGAATCAGACTTTGGGTTACGGCATCAGACGTACTCCTATAGTTTTGGGACTGTCAGCCGCATTGTGTATGCCGGCTGCTTTTTCGTATGCAAATGTTGGTGAAAGGGTGGATCGTGAGTCGGTTCAGTCTGTTTTGCAAACGCATACAGTCAAAGGTACAATCGTAGATGAAACAGGAGAGCCGATGATTGGTGTGTCTGTGATAGTGAAA
>NZ_BAKM01000001.1 GCF_000614185.1 Phocaeicola sartorii JCM 17136 = DSM 21941
CAGACGCATGTAAACCAAAGTTCCCGCGCGCGTAATATACCCAAAAACAAACAAATAACCATACATCCCCACAAAGAGAATATCTTTTCTTTTTGTGGCTTTTTTATATTCCTGCCCCTCCTTTGGGAACAGGGAGACCACCCCATAAACAGACAACGTTTAATCAATCATAAAAAATACCGTTCACATGAACAGAATGACTATCCGCACGGACAAACGTGCAATTCCAACAATAAAATGGTCCGGCATCTGTCAGCTGCTGACCATCGCAGCCGCCATCCTGCAACTGACCGGCTGCGCAAAGGATGACCGGCACAATACCCCACATCCGGACAGGGGCGCGGTGCGGATAACCACCGACTGGTCGGGACGCTCGTCGGACGCATCCGTGCCCGCCAGCCATACGCTGCGCATCGGAGCAGAGAGCCAGGAGGTGACGGCGGAAACCAACACCTTCAAAAGCCTGCTGCCACCGGGCAGCTACCGGTTGCTGGCATACAATACCCCCGAAGGTGTTTCCATAACGGAGAATACCGCCACGGTGGACCCAAAAGACGACGGCACGCTCACCCCACAACCGGGAGTGCTGTTTTCCGCCGCAAAAGAACTGGATGTGACGGCAGACGACACACTAAAAGTCACCCTGCCGATGCAACAGCACATCCGCAGCCTGACGCTGACCCTGCAACTGGCGGAAGGCGACAAGGAACGCATTGCCGGGACAACCGCCACGCTGACAGGCATCGCGCACAGTCTCGACCTGGTGACGGGCGAACAGACCACCGGACAGACGGGACAGACCGTTGCGCCGGAGTTCAAACTCAGTACCATAACACCCACCCGTGCGGAGGAGGAAAAACCGGCACTTGCCGCCATGCTCCGCCTGATGGGCGTGATAACCGATGAACGGCAGACGCTCACCCTCACCGTCAGCCTGAAGGACGGCAGCGTGCAGACCCTCGTGACCGACCTGACCGACCTGCTGAAAGGCTTCGGCGGCACGATGGAGCCTTGCGGCTGGATGCATTGCTCAACCTGCCCACGGAAGGCGACATGGGCGGTACCATCACCGGCTGGAAGGAAGTGGACAACGGCGATATCACTATCCACTAAAAGCGGAGAGCAACGATTGAAACGATTGAAATTAAAAACCCCCAATAAAATAAGAAGAATATGAAAAAGCAAGCATTTATCTGCGTACTGCTGGCAGCCGTCCTGTTGCCGGGTTGCAGCGAAGACGGAGAAAACACCCCGCAACCCACCGACGGACGGGTTGCCCTGGAAGCCACCAGCGGCATCCGGATGAACACCCGCGCCTACGACAACACTTGGGAAGCCGGAGACGCCATCGGCATCTACATGCTGGACGACGATGCGACGGACGGAAACGGAAACCACAAGTACACCACCGCCGAAACAGCCAAGACCGGCAGTTTCACCGCTACCGAAGGACAGACCCTTTACTTTCCGGTGAATGGCGATGCGCGCGACTTTACCGCCTATTACCTACCGGGAAACATTGAAGGAGGGCAACGTGTACACCGTCGATGTAAAAAACCAGACCCCACAGAAGGATATTGACCTGATGGGTGCTGCCAAAGTGACGGGCAAAGACAAGAACGACCCGAAAGTGGCGTTCGTCTTTACCCACAAACTGGTGAAACTTGCCATCACCCTCAAGGCGGACGGGACCTCACTGACAGATGCCGACCTGGCAGGCACCACTGTCAGCCTCAGCAACCAGCAGACGGCTGCCACCTACAATGTGGTGAAGAGCGGCGAGGCGACCGTTACCACAGGCACATCGGCAGAAATAGCCCTGCATACCGACGGACTGAAAGCCGAAGGCATCGTGCTGCCCGCAGCGACTACGAAAGACATGGTGTTGACGTTTACCGTGCCCAAATTGGATAATCAAGCGTTCCACTGGAACGTGAACAGCGCCGAAAAGTCACAGGCGTTTGTAGCCGGAAGCAAATACCTCTACACCATCACCATCAGCAAAGTCGGTGTGGAAGTCAGTTCCACGGTAGAAGACTGGACACTGGGCAACGGTGACGGTGAGACGGGCAATGCCGAGTAATATATGGATTATACTATAAACAAACAATAAGAATGAAAGTAAAGTTATTTATGACAATGGCAACCGCAACGATAATACTGGCAGGTTGCAGCAACGATGAGAACGAGGTAGCAGACAACTGGAACGGCGAGATACGCCTTACGAGCGGGGTAACGGTGCAGACACGCTCCAACACGCAGGCAACGCAGATACAGGAAGGCGAAACGGTTTACGTATGGGCGGACAAGGCTTCCCCTACTACGGAGTATATAAAGGCATGGACGCTTACAGCCGATGGCAATAACGGTTTTAAGAATAATTCCACTCCACAATATTATCCTACCGACGGCAGCAATCTGGATTTCTATGCCCTGCATGGAAACTTTGCATCGAATGCATTTACGGAAAATACTGCCGAATTTCCTGCCACAGCTATCGTACATTCGGTGGAAGCCGACCAGTCGGGTACGGAAGCCTATGCCAAATCCGACCTGCTCTATGCCGTTCAGAAAAACGTAGCCCGTAGCAAAGATGCGGTAGAACTGACTTTCTACCACATGCTCTCCAAAGTAGAGGTGGCACTGAAATCAGGTGACGGTAACCCGGATCTGACAGGTGCTGCCGTGACGATTGTAGGGACAAAGCTGAAAGCGGACTTCACACCGGACAAAAGCGCAACAATAACCGAGCAAGTGGCTCGTGCAGGTATGATAACCATACCCGGAGACAACAATGATGCTACTCCGATTACCATCCGCACGGTAACAACAACCGATTTCAACGGTAACAGCGAGCATGGTGAAGCGGTTGTCCTTCCGAAGCAGACCATAAGCCAGAATACCCCATTTATCCAAGTGACACTTGCCAACAAGGCCGTATTCAGCTACAAGATTCCTGATGCCGGTGGTCTGACCCTTGAAAGCGGTAAGAAATACACCTATAAGATTACGGTGAACCAAACCGGGCTGACTGTCACTTCGAAGATAGAAAACTGGACGTCAGAAGAAAAAGTAGGTGATGCCGAAATGGATTAAGGCGCATCCGTAATCCGGGTACGAAATTCAGCCATCCCGCACACAAGCGTAATGTGCGGAGGATGCAACCCATAGAGGTGGCACACGGGCAGCTTCGCCGCTGCCGGTGGTACAAGTGATAATAAAAACAGAAAAATAATATGATGAACCAATCAAATCCATTCAGACATTTGGCGGTGGCGGTCTTCGCCTGCCTGATGGCCGCCTCGTGCAGCGATGTGACCGACGACAGCACCGCCTTGCCGGACGGTAAATACCCCATGACGTTCACCGCCAGCGTGGACGGGCTGACCACCACCCGCGCTACGACTGACAACAATAGCCGATGGACGGGAGGCGAACAGGTAAACATACAAGTGAACAACACGTCAAAAACCTATACCGCCACCAGTGACGGTGCCTTGACCTTGACCGACGGCTTTTATTGGCAGGACAAGAACAGCATAAACGTCAAAGCCTGGTATCCGGTAAATTTCAATCTTGCCAATATCACCAGACAGAACGACGGCAATAACTATGCCCAACTGGATTTCCTGTATGCCCCTCAAAGCAGCGTCCCCTTCAACACCACCGCCAGCCTGAACTTCGAGCACCGCATGACAAAAGTCACTGCCACCCTGAAAGCAGGCAGCGGGCTGACGGACAGCGATTTGCAAAACGCAGAAGTGAAGTTTTACGGCTACACCACTGCTACGGTGGATTGTGCTGCCGGTACCATCACCAGCCCAAGCACCAACGCCTGGATAACAGCTTACCCGTCCGGCAGCAGCTATTCCGCCCTGCTCGTCCCCCAGTCTCCTTTCACTGCCGGAGAGAAGTTTATCAGCGTCACCATAAGCGGCAATACCTATTATTATACTCCATCGGTCGGTGATGCAGATACCGAAGCCGGAAAAGCATACAATTACACCATCACGGTGCATAAAAGCGGCATGATTGTCTCTGCTGACGGTTGGGAGAGCATGGGCGATGTGACGGGTACGAATGACACAGAACCATATATCATTACCGTAACGGGTGAAGGGATAAGCGATATATCCATTTCTAACACGACAGACGTACCGAACGGTAAATTTAGCTATCCGCTCGATGCCACGGATAATCCGGTATTGACTTTTAAAGTAAATGAAGGGAAAGGGGTGACAGCCGTGGAACTGGTAGGCTGGTGTAAATACAACCAGACTTTTGATGTCACGCAAAGGCAGTTTACATTCACGCTTTCGGATATAAGTACCAGTGTGGATATCCATCTTGTTACGAAAGATACGGAATCTCCGCAAGTGGGATATTTGGTATATGAAGATAAAACCATCTCTCAAAATTTTATTAATCCGCCTGCCGGCATTGTCTATAAGATAGAGAATAAAAAAGTGTATGTCGTTGCATTGGAAAGCGGTGGATACATAAATAGAAATGCGGATTACTGGGGAGCAGTCTCCAACCACAAGCCTGCTATCCAGGGTTGCAGCTGGGGTGTTTCAGAACAATCGTTAAGAGACATTTTCGCAGTGCAGGAAGCTAACGGGGACAGTTCATGGCCGTCACATTGGAAACGTTTATACGGGCAGCATTGGTATGGAGATGACGGTATTTCTTGGGGATGGTCAATAGGTAACGCCACCGGTGAACGTGGGCATTTTAACAAAGATTACCCGGATTACGGAGGTGCCAATACACGTGCCTTTTGTACGATAACAATGCCATAAATAAAATATCCGATAATGATAAAAAATAGATATACAACAAGTGCTATGCTACTATTCATCCTATTTTTGAGTGGCTGTGCAGAACAGGAAATGGATTCTCCTATTCATGGAGACAGTTTCACAATCGAAGTGTCCGATGGTGGCTTTCTTTCGGCAGATGCCGGTGTGACTACCCGTGCTGTAGAAGATGGCTTTAAAACCGTATTTACCAGCGGTGACCGGTTGGGATTGATAGTGACCGACGGCGGCAGCCAACTGGTGATTGACAATAAAGCCTTTACCTTTGACGGCACAAAATGGACGGACGCGGGCGGCAGCCAGAATATAACTTATGATGCCTCCTATCGTTATCTTGTCTATTATCCATACAGCGAAACTATGAACGGTAAAAAGACGGAAGACGAGATAAAAAACGCTTTCACTCCCAAAGCCGACCAACGTAATTATGCCGATTATACCGCATCCGATTTGATGATAGGTACCGGTGGCATGTTCAACACCGCCGGGAATATTTTAAGGATGGAGTTGAAGCACGTCCGGACGATGCTTATACTTGCTCCCAAATACACATACGAGTGGAAGGGGCAGACTTATAATTGGGTACCGGATAATTTTTCCGATGGCGGTCTTGTCATCGGTGACAACGTGTATGTTCCATGGCAAAGCGGCACGAATGAAACGCGCTTGTTGCTTTCCGCCTCCGAACTGTCATCAGGTTCCATCCGTTACTTTTATACGCAAGGTGGGCAGAAGAAAACTGGGACGGCTGTGATAAGCGGCGGACAGCAGGGAAAATATCAGTGGATTGTTCCGGAAACGTCGGTATATACCCTTGCTCCCGGTGCTGTATATTATGCGGATGGAACCTTGTTGCCTTCTGCTGCCGGATATACCGGCAGCACCCCTATAGGCATTGTTTACAGTACCGACGTCAGTCGTATCAGTACGGCGGCCAAACAAGCCTTGAAGGAAAAAGGCGTAGACACCCCTCACGGTCTTGTCATGGCACTCACCAATGCTTCAGACGGTTGCCGGTGGGGAGAATACGGTAAAGATGAAAACAGCGGCGGCGCTGATGGAGAACCTTTCAAAGAAAACACCGGCACATTACAGAAGCAGTACAATAACATTGACGGTTACGGTGAAACGCATTGGATAATCGACACCTATAAAAATAGTGGTAATGCTTTAAAGGATACCTATACCGCCTTTTACCATGCCAGCCGCTACGGTACGGCAGAGAGCAGCACCGGGAAATACGCTGCTCCCTCCAATTCCACCGGTTGGTTTATTCCCAGTATGGGGCAGTGGTGGGATATTCTGTCCAATTTGGGCAATGTAAATTTAGACGAACATAAGGCTGATACAAATAAAGATAATGTCTCTATATCCGGTGCCGCTTCAACAGCCGTGGCTAACATGAATAGGTATTTGGAGAAAATCAGCGGTGCAACGCCATTCAGTACGGATACTTACTTTTGGTCGAGTTCGGAGTACTATGGCTACTATGCCTGCTACGTGCGCTTCTACGGCGGTGGCAATCTGTACTTGTACTGGTACGGTAAGAACTACGCCCCCAGGGTGCGGTGTTCCTATGCTTTTTGATCTTATTTATCTATTACGGCGTAGCCGTTACTTTATCTATTTAAACGAATAACCCGCTTCGCGGGTCGAAACATATTTTTTATGGCATTATCCGAAGATTTACCTCTTTATCGTGACACCTTGCGGTTGTTGAACCTGCTGATTCCTTTATCGCAAGGTTTTCCCCGGTTCTTCCGGTATAATATGGGAAATCGGATGATAGAATTGAATCTGGATATGTTGTCACTGATTTATAAGGCAAACAGCAGTTACGAAAAGGTGGCGGTTATCACTGAGTTTCTTGATAAATACCGTATGCTGCAAATGCTATTCTGGGTTTGTGTGGAACAGCAAGTCATTACAGAAAGGCAATATGCCGGGTTTGCCCTTGTCATGGATAAGATAGGCAAGCAGGGTACAGGGTGGAAACAATACAGTGAAAAAGGAAAAGCAAACAATGAGAACAGAAAATAAAGGCAAGAAACATTTTGTTGGCGGGAGTCCGGTCGGTTACGGCTTGCCGGAGAGAGTCGGTTTATTAAAAAAGGGCTATCGACAGGAAGGCTTGTCCTTCTTGTAAAGACAAAACAGATAACAATAATTGGTCGAGTTCGGAGAACGACAACAATCCGGCGAACTATCCTCGACCTGCCGGAAAACATGCCCGATGCCGAAATGGAATAAGCCGCATCCGTAAACCGGGTACGAAATTCAGCCATCCCGTACACAAGCGTAATGTGCGGAGGATGCAACCTATAGAGGTGGCACACGGACAGCTTCGCCGCTGCCGGTGGCACAACGTAAGGCATTGAAAACAAAAAAGTTATTTGAAAGATTGTGTTGGAAATTCAGGAGGATTTGAAGGAAAAAGCCTATCTTTGTCGGTAAAAACACCAAATAGGTAATTGCTTTTCTTGAAAATGCAATTACCTATTTGGTGTTACAGCATCGGAGAGGATATCAGCTTGTCCATGACCTGCTATCCAAATGATCTATTTTTCGAGTAAGTCTTTCAAGAATGCGTCCAACTCTTCGTCCAGCCCTTTCAAAAGTTCATCGTTCAGCAACAAAGTGTCTTCATCATCTATCAGCAAAAGTTCGGTAATCGTTTCCTTATCCTCATCCACCAAAACAAAAGAATAAGGTTTCAGGATAGCCAGCTTTTCTAAAGCTCCCACTTCTTTCAACGAGTTGATCTCACCACGAAGTACACGTTCTGCAATCGCATAAAAATCATCCTCGCTATAATCTACCCACTCTTCAATGATGGTACGCGACAATTCTTCGTCATCGTCGTTAAAAATAATCAATTCACCGCTATCCTGCTTAGGCTGCAAGTGTATATCGGTGACTATTGTTCTCTCTCCATCCGTCGTATATTTATCAATCGCTTCCCGGAGCAAGATGCAATAGAAGCATGTGACTGTGCACTGAGTTTCATACCCAAATCAATTTTATGTATTATTTATATCCAAAAGTACAAAAAAAATCTTTCCCTCAACACTTATTCTCTAAAAATTATCATCAAAACGTTTCATTTGTATTCTTAATCTGGATAACTTTCCTTCTCTTTCCTCCAGTTCCGATGAATAGAAGTCTATCAACTGTTCATCCTGCTGCCGGATTTTACTAATTTCCTGGCTTTTCCCAACCAATCTCTAGCCTGCTTCATATTATCCTTTATTTCATAATATAGTGCAATATTAAAAGCGGCTTTCATCTTTTGCTGACCTTTTCTCTTCTCATAGGCAGTATTCCACAGATTATACGCGCCGTCCCAGTCATTCTCGCGAAGACATACACCGGCATCACGCATTTCTATGTTTCCACCGTCGTAATAAAAACGGGTCACTTCATTCCAATGGGGCAATAAATGTTCACAGGCACCGAAGCAGCAAACTCCGAGGCCTCCTTCACGATCGTCTGATCCGAGAGAGCCGGACTCATTTCCCAGGAAATGGTGTCCTGTTTGGCTACAACAAACAAAGGCTTGTCACGACTGGGGATATACAGCCTGATTATGGGAGATATAATTCCATCCACTGCATCTACGGGCACAGGATAATCCGGATAGAGCAAGATCCCCGGTTTGGTCTGGATATGAATGCGGTCGAATGACAATATCATATCCACCCCCAAATCCTCACTCAGTTTCTGTATTTCCTCTTTGGTCAGAACGACATTGGCGCGGGGCACTTCATCAGTTGCCCGGAATGCAGAATCACAGATAACCACTTGATCAAAATAGTTCACATTGGCAATATTCTCCGCCAAAGCTTCGGAGGCCACCTTACCGTCTCCTTCCAATTCAGCACTCAGGATTTCATGATTATCTTTGGCTTTAAAGACGGGCATATTGTTTATCACGGCCACCTTTCTCACCGCATCCGGAAAACTGACATCGCCCGCTTGTAGCTGGTCAAAAGAGATGGTCTGCAAACTGCTGCAGGAAGCAAGGAATGTTCCGGCAACCAGCATCATTAGTGAAACAGTTTTTTTCATACGATCATTTTTTCTTTGGGAACAAAAGTACGCTTATTTACGCAAGAAGTGAGTTAAAAGGAATAAAAAAAAACGCCCGGACAGTAAATTCTACCCGGACGTTTTTATAATAATCGTTATTTATCAAGCATTCTGTCCGTGACAGTTCTTGTATTTCTTGCCACTTCCGCAGGGACAAGGATCGTTACGTCCTACTGTTTTCTCTGCACGAATCGGTTCACGTTTCACCTCACGGGTATCACGTCCGGCAGCCGCTTGCTGGTGAGGATCACTCAAATCCTGCTTTTCCTCTCTATACTGCTGACGGGGAGCCTGTGGTTCGGGAGCTGCTTCACGCACTTGTTCCGGTTCTTGAACAGGGATTTGTCCACGCATCAATACAGAGATGGTATTGTTATTAATCTTATGTACCATATTATCGAACAGATTAACTGATTCGAGCTTGAAGATCAGCAACGGGTCTTTCTGTTCGTAACTTGCATTCTGTACAGAATGTTTCAGTTCGTCCAGTTCACGCAGGTTTTCCTTCCATGCATCATCAATGGTATGAAGCAGAATTGCTTTTTCAAATGACTTCACAATCTCCTTGCCTTCTGTTTCATAAGCCGCCTTCAAGTTGACAGAGATGTTATACAAGCGTTTGCCATCCGTAATAGGAATCATGATGTTTTCGTACATGTGTCCTTGCATTTCATATACCTGCTTGATAACGGGATTGGCAATCTGGGCCATGCGGTCTGTCTTGCGCTTGAAGTTATTCATTGCTGCTTCGAATGTCTTCTCGGCAAGATCTTCTTTTTTCATCTTGTTGTATTCTTCCTCTGTGAAAGGCACTTCCATTGCCAAAGTCTGCAATATCTCCATCTTCACATTATCAAAGTCTCCCAGCTCAACAGCATAAACACAACGATCCCAAATCATATTCACAATATCCATGCCGATACGCTCGCCCATCAAGCATGACGGCGTTTGGTGTAGACAGCCACACGTTGTTTGTTCATCACATCATCATATTCCAACAAGCGCTTACGGATACCGAAGTTATTTTCTTCCACTTTCTTCTGTGCACGCTCAATAGAATTTGAAATCATCTTGTGTTCAATCATCTCACCTTCCTTGAAGCCAAGCCTGTCCATTACACTGGCAATACGGTCTGACGAGAACAAACGCATCAAATCATCTTCCAATGATACAAAGAATACGGATGAACCCGGGTCACCCTGACGACCGGCACGACCACGCAACTGACGGTCTACACGGCGGCTTTCATGACGTTCCGTACCGATAATGGCCAAACCGCCCGCAGCTTTCACTTCCGGACTCAGCTTGATATCGGTACCACGACCTGCCATATTGGTAGCAATGGTCACAATACTCTTCTGACCTGCCTGGGCTACAATATCCGCTTCTCGCTGATGCAGTTTCGCATTCAATACATTGTGCTCAATCTTGCGCATGGCAAGCATCTTGCTCAGCATTTCTGAGATTTCCACTGAAGTGGTACCTACCAGGACAGGACGTCCTTCCTTTACCATTTCTTCAATTTCTTCGATGACAGCTTTATATTTTTCACGTTTGGTCTTATAAACGCGGTCATTCATATCCTTACGGGCAATCGGACGGTTAGTCGGAATAACGACTACATCCAATTTATAGATATCCCAAAGTTCGCCTGCTTCTGTTTCTGCGGTACCGGTCATACCCGACAGCTTGTGGTACATACGGAAATAGTTCTGCAACGTGATGGTAGCGAAGGTCTGGGTAGCAGCTTCCACTTTCACACCTTCCTTGGCTTCGATAGCCTGGTGCAAACCGTCAGAATACCGGCGGCCTTCCATGATACGTCCGGTCTGTTCGTCAACAATCTTAACCTGTCCGTCAATCACTACATATTCATCATCCTTTTCGAACATGGCGTATGCCTTCAACAGCTGGTTGATGGTGTGTACGCGTTCAGACTTGATAGCGTAATTGGTCATCAGCTCATCTTTCTTGGCTAATTTTTCTTCTTCTGTCAGGTCTGTCTCGTTTTCCAAAGCAGATAATTGAGAAGTAATATCAGGCAAGACGAACAAAGTAGGATCCGCCGCGTTTCCGGTTATCAAATCAATTCCCTTATCGGTCAAATCCACGCTGTTCTGCTTTTCATCAATGACAAAATACAATGGATCAGTAGCTTCAGGCATACGCTTGTTATTCTGTTCCATATAGATTTCCTCAGTCTTCAGCATACCTGCCTTGATACCCTGTTCACTCAAGAACTTAATTAACGGCTTATTCTTCGGCAACGCCTTATGACTGCGGAACAATGCCAAAAATCCTTCTTCCTGATCTTTCTTGTCATCCGATGCAATCAAACGTTTGGCATCAGCCAAGTATTGGGTAGCCAGTTTCTTCTGAGCCTCGAACAAACGCTCTACCAACGGACGAAGTTGTTCAAACAGTTGGTCTTCGCCTTTAGGCACAGGACCGGAAATAATCAACGGAGTACGGGCATCGTCAATCAATACGGAGTCCACCTCATCGACAATGGCATAATTATGTTTACGCTGCACCAAATCTTTAGGACTGACAGCCATATTGTCACGCAAGTAATCGAAACCGAATTCATTATTCGTACCGAAAGTGATATCGGCCATATAAGCTCTGCGGCGTGCGTCTGAATTGGGCTGGTGTTTATCAATACAGTCCACACTCAACCCATGGAACTGATACAATGGCCCCATCCATTCCGAGTCACGTTTTGACAAATAATCATTAACAGTAACCACGTGTACACCATTACCGGTCAGCGCATTCAGGAATACCGGCAGAGTAGCTACCAACGTCTTACCTTCACCGGTTGCCATTTCAGCAATCTTACCTTTATGCAACACCACGCCACCGAACAACTGTACATCGTAATGCACCATGCCCCATACCATGTCATTGCCACCGGCAACCCAATGGTTCTGCCAAATAGCTTTATCGTCCTCAATA
The DNA here is from genome assembly GCF_000614185.1 of Phocaeicola sartorii JCM 17136 = DSM 21941. Classification (GTDB taxonomy): domain Bacteria; phylum Bacteroidota; class Bacteroidia; order Bacteroidales; family Bacteroidaceae; genus Phocaeicola; species Phocaeicola sartorii. Next base: position 11,868 of record NZ_BAKM01000001.1, read on the forward strand.
CGTACAAAATCTTTTCCCTGAGCCGCCAGCTCGCGGTCAAAATCAGTAGCGGTTACAATCAATTCCGGATTTTCAGAGAAACGGCGTGCAGTGTCTTTTACAATAGCAAAAGCCTGCGGAAGTACATCATCCAGTGCTTTTTCATATTTTTCCAGCACTTCTTTTTCCAGTTTGTCTATCTGTGCGAAAATGCCCTCACGATCTTCCAGTTCTGTAGTTTCGATAGTACTTTTCAGTTCTTCTATCTTCTTTTGTTCCTCTGCAGCCGAATCTGAAATATACTTCTTCAATTCTACTGTTTTTGCACGGAGCTCGTCATTACTCAATTTGGCAATTTCCGGATAGACAGCCTTTACTTTGTCAACCCACGGCTTGATTTCTTTCATGTCACGGGTGGCCTTGTTTCCAAACAATTTGCCGATAAATTCATTAAATCCCATTGTATTTTTTGTTTTTATTATTTTCTAATTTGATTACTTTTGAAAGTGCAAAGTTATAATAAAATGCTGATTTATTTGCACTTCTCTCTCTAATATTATTTGCGAATGTCCGTCATAGGTGCCAGAACGGCTGCATTAGGAGCACGAATACGCATATAATGGGCTACGGTTGGTGCTATATTACCTATCTTTACAGGCGCATGGATTATTTCCGGTTTCATTCCGTTCCCGATAAAAATCAATGGAGCCGAGGCATACGAATAGCGTTGCACCTGCGTATCAAGCGAATGTTCACGGAACACGGTCCAACCCGGTAATACTTCCACCCACAGGTCTCCGGAACATGCCGGATTATAGTAATTCTTTATTTTATCAATGGTCGGAGTCCACGCTCCCAACTGCAAACGTTGTGAGGAATATACATCTTTCACTCCACTGAACTGCACTAAAAATTCCGATGCACGGTTCAGCACCTCGGACATATTCAGCTGCTTTTGCTCTATCAGCTTATGGTTCAGATATATTTGTTGCTCAAAATGCGCCTCCACCCATTGTCCTTCACCATAAATAGCCGCCAGATAGAGGTTCAGCAAAGCCGAACAACGTTCAATATGGAATTCCCCACCCGGTATTTTATATTGAGGCGGATCAACAGGATCTGTGTCAGCATATCCAGTAGAGGTTATAAAGAATAAAGTGTTGCTCAGCCCTACTTTCCGGTCTATTAATTCCAATAGCTCTGCAATGCTGTTATCCAAACGTACGTATGTATCCTGCATTTCCATAGGAAGCTCCGCGGAAGCCTTATGGTCATAATTCCCGGCATAATATGCCAGCGACAAAAAGTCAGGAACAGCATCCTTCCCTATAGAAGTATTATTCAAACAAGCATTAACCAGACGGTTTACCTCATCATTGGCATAGGGACTTGTTTTCAGTTTACGGTATTTATTTTTCCGTTCGTCATCAAAGTTATGCTTGAATGTAACCTGTTTGTTTTCGCTGGTCAGGTATTTATAGACTGTAACAGGCAAATAAGGCGCCCACGACATATTGCCGATACGGAAATCCAATCCTTCCCGATCATTATAAGTAGTCACCCATGAAGGAAATGTACCATAATATGTACTTCCACTCCATTTTCCAGTTTCATCATTCAACCAAAATGCACCTTTTGAAGCATGACCGGCCGCCAACACCGCCATTTCACGTGTAGGAGCGATAGAATAAACTTCGGATACTCCTTGTGTGGCTATCATCAACTCATCCGACAAGGTGGAAACCTTTATTTTCTGCGGAGAAGTGGACTCGGAGGTATAAATCCCCATGAAATTGGTATCGTCCACACAATTGATCACCCGAAGCGTGCTGCGGTCCATCCACTTATCCCCTACTATACCATTGGTGTAAGGAGTGGTACCTGTATAAATGGCCGCCACCGCCGATGACTTATCCACGTTGATGAAGTCATATTCGGCATTCCGGTAAATCCGCCCTTCTTTCCACAACCGTTTGAAGCCACGTTCACCATATAAAGCCGAAAAAGCTTCTATATAGTCCGTCCGTAACTGGTCAATAGTCAAGCCGACCACCAACCTGGGAACAGCAGGGACATTTTGTGCCTGCAACCCTGTTAATGCAATAACAGTCAGAAGAGAAGTTAAGATGCGTCCTTTCATTTATTGTTTTGTCTGTAATATAATAAAACGTGACTTGCTGAACACAGTAGCAAACACAGTGCCAAAGGTAATACCGTTGCGTTGAATTTTTGCTGTACAAACGGCATTATCATTATAAAAAGTGTTAAATATGCTATATTGATTAGATGATAGAGATCTTTTTTACCTTTTATAGCCTATAAACCATAACGGGAAGATAAATTAAAGGGATAGGATTCAATAAAAGGATAAGCCAATTGGAACCCACTGTAGGATGGGTAGAGAAACAAACCAGGAAAGCGATGACACATCCGGCCAGCCCTTGTACGCCAAAAAGGAATAAATCCCAAATCCAAATCACCTTCTTGACTTTAAGCTGGATCCATCCTACCAAACAAACCGCTCCCATTAAAACAAACACACACACCAGAGGTGACAGCGGGAAACCGCCCTCGCCACCTTCCGGCTCCACATCCACCACTTTCTTTTCCTGCAAGACGAAGGGACGCACACTGTCGCCTGCCACTATCGTTGCTTTTCCAGCCGCCTCCAACATATAAAAAGGGGCGAACATCTGCTTACGCGCATCAACAGGTTCATCCGCTTCACTGCCCAGGCACATATCAATGCCCAGCTCATCCCATTCGTGTCCCTTAGTATATTGATGGACAATATCCCTGAAAGAGAGCCCTTCCTTCCCATCAGGATAAACAACCTTTCCTTCGATACATTCCTCTATTATATCACGCGCACGCGTAGTACAATTGTCATAGAAAAAGTTATAGCGGTAAACCCTATTCTCAGGCTGATAGTTTTCTTCCAGCAATCTTCTGAGTTTCTGTTTTTCCGCCATAGTCAAATTCAATGTCTGCTGATAGACTGATGAACCACGCATAGCATAACTGCCTTCGAAATAAGAATAAGGAGTCACACCCAACTCATAGTCAGTCTCCCCTTTGACAAAACGATAGATAAAATGAGGAGTATTAAAGCTGAACATGCCATAATTAAACACCCAGTCCTCTCCGCGTGCCGTGTCCTCATAGCGCAATGCCGTATGCCCGAACAAGGCATATATTTCCGTTCCGGGAGCACAGGTCATCAGGCTTACTTTTATACTATCTTCCTGTCCTCTAACCGATTGAGTCAAGGAAAAGAAAGACAACATCAATGCTATAATTAGTTTATTCATAAATTCCATTCGCTGTTTACCGATGCAAAAGTACACCTAAATATTAATTAATTCCTCACAAATACCATTTTTTATTGCTATTCCTATTTATTTTTTGCGTTACTTTGCAACCGAAAAAGCAAAGTTGTGAATTTAATTATCGACATAGGAAACTCAGTAGCCAAATTGGCTATATTTGACAAAGGCGAGTTGGTTGAAGTATTTCGTGGTTCCAATCATTCCTTAGATTGCCTCCCGATGCTTTGTTCCCGATATCCCCTAAGACGAGGTATCATAGCTTCTGTCATAACGCTAAGCAATACTATCCGGCGCCAACTGGAAAGATTGCCTTTTACTATCATCGAATTAAGTCATGAGACCCCTGTCCCTATCACGAATTTATATAAAACGCCTCAAACACTGGGCATGGACCGTTTAGCAGCCGTGGTCGCTGCCAGCTGGCTGAAACCCGGACACGATGTACTGGTTATTGATGCGGGAACCTGCGTCACATACGATTTTATCGATGCTGACGGAGCCTATCATGGGGGGAATATTTCTCCGGGGATGCGTATGCGTTTCAAAGCATTGAACATATTCACCGACAAGCTCCCCAAAGTAAACGCTAAAGGAGAAGTTCCGATGTATGGACAATCTACAGAAACAGCTATCCGGGCAGGAGTCATCCGCGGAATGGAATTCGAAATGAGCGGGTATATCACCCATCTTCAAAAGAATTATCCGGGACTTTTGGTTTTTTTAACGGGCGGAGATGAATTTTCTTTTGATACAAAATTAAAAAGTATCATCTTTGCAGATAGATTTTTAGTATTGAAAGGTTTAAACAGAATATTAAGCTATAATGATAAACTATAAAAGACTGATTAGTGCGTCAATATTACTCACAGTCACAGGGCTGGCCGTAGCCCAAACAAGCACAAACTCTCCCTATACACGCTACGGCTTTGGTCAGTTAGCTGATCAAAATTTCGGTAACAGTAAAGCGATGGGAGGAATAGCATACGGCTTGCGAAACGGCTACCAAATCAACGCATCTAATCCGGCATCTTATACAGCTATCGATTCATTGACATTCTTGTTCGATGCAGGGATGACTCTTCAGAATGCGAATTTTAAGGATGGCAACGTAAAAACCAATGCTAAAAATTCAAGTTTTGACTATATGGCCATGCAATTCCGCTTATGGAGGAAAATGGGAATGACAGTTGGCTTTCTTCCATTCTCCACTGTGGGCTATAATATTTCCAAGACACATGATTTCGAAGATGTCGACAATAACGGAAAATGGTCTGAATCATACACTGGTGACGGAGGATTTCATCAAGTTTTTGTAGGATTAGGTTATAAAGTTTTCAATAATTTGTCTGTGGGTGCGAATTTTTCGTATCTTTATGGAGATATTACTCATCAGTCCATGACAACTATTGGAGCGACAGATACACGTAGTATCAAGTTAGACAAATTTTCCATCAGTGACTATAAATTGGATTTCGGTTTACAGTACACTTATAAATTAAATAAGAAAAACGTGATTAATGTAGGCGCCGTCTATACATTGGGACATACCTTGCACGGGGATGCATACAAGTATCATCAGACAGGTATGGAAAGTAATGGTTCTATCTATGTACAGTCACAAACCGGTGATACCATTACGAATCCGTTTAAAATGCCGCATACATTGGGTCTCGGTCTTACTTACGTATATGACAACCGTCTGACCATAGGAATTGACTATACTTTACAGAAGTGGGATACAGCTGATCTAAGTTGGAGTAAGTTCAACAAAGAGAGTGTGGAAATGAGTAACCGTACAAAAATAGCTTTGGGGGCGGAATTTATACCCAATTATTTCAGCCACAACTATCTGAAACGTATCCGTTACCGTATGGGAGCCTACTATTCAAGCCCTTATAACAAGGTCAGCTATACGAATCCGGACACAGGAGCAACCAGTCTTCAAGACGGTGCACGCGAATATGGTGTCAGTGTGGGTTTTGGACTTCCCATGTTTCAAAGTAAATCTATGCTGAACATTTCCGGTCAATATGTCAAAGTCAGTCCCAAGTTCAAGGGGTTGATGGAAGAAAATTATTTAAGAATCAATATTGGTCTTACTTTCAATGAACGTTGGTTCATGAAATGGAAAGTTGATTAATCAGAGCAAAGAAGCAAATAAATAACAACAACTAAATTTATATACGATGAAAATGAAGATGGTAACAGCGCTGTTCGTCCTTTCTTTAAGTGCAACAGCTTCTTTCGCTCAAACTGGAGCGTCAGACGGATCAAGATTCGGACATGGTGAAGACAGTCTCCGATGCTTGAAAAATATCAGTATTTACACTGAGTATGTGAAGACTAACAACTTCAAGGATGCCTATACTCCTTGGATGAGTGTATTTACAGAAGCTCCAAAAGCCCAAGTAAGTACTTATACTAATGGTGCAAAAATTCTTCGTGCCTTAATAGCCGGTGAAAAAGATGCAGCTAAACAAAAACAATATTTCAATGAACTGATGAAAGTTCACGATCAACGTATCCAATATCTGGATGATCTGAACAAGCTGGTCAAAAGAGATGTAACAAAAGGTTCCATTATCGGCATGAAGGGTCACGACTATTTCACAATGGGTGGTCAGGACATGAATGAAGCATATAAGATGTTCAAAGAAGCCATTGAACTTGAAAAAGAGAATTCAGACTATTTTGTATTGCAGGAATTCATGGATGCAGCTGCCCGCAAAATGAAGAGCGACGAGTCATATAAAGAACAGTTCATTCAAGATTATTTGTTTGCATCAGGCGTTGCTGACGGAGCTTTGAAAGCTGCCACAAAAGAAAATGACAAGAAATTATTGAAAGTGGCAAAAGACAACATTGACGCTTTCTTCATTAATAGCGGTGTAGCGACTTGTGATAACCTGCAAGCAATCTATGCTCCTAAAGTAGCACAGAACAAAACGAACCTGGACTATCTGAAACAAGTTATTTCAGTGATGCAACTGTTGGGCTGTACAGAGCAGGAGCTTATTTTGCCGCATCCGAAGCCGCACACGCCATCGAACCAACTGCCGAAACCGCTGTTGGCTGTGGATACATGTATTATAAGAAAGGCGATATGGACAAATGCATTGACTACTTTGACCAGGCCATCAACTTAGAGCAAGATCCATTAAAAAAAGCTGATTATGCATACAAAACCGCTGCCATTTTATTCAGCAAGAAACAATTGAGCAAAGCAAAACAATATGCCTTGAAGTCTATCTCACTAGATGGAAACAACGGTAAACCTTACATTTTGATTGCTAATATGTATGCATCAAGCCCCAACTGGAGTGATGAAGCAGCATTGAACAAGTGTACTTATTTTGCTGTTATCGACAAATTACAGAAAGCAAAAAGCGTAGATCCCAGTGTTGCTGAAGAAGCAAACAAACTGATCGGTACTTATGCGGCACATACTCCGAAAGATGCTGATTTGTTCTTCCTCAGCTTGAAGAAAGGTGACTCTGTTACAATCGGTGGATGGATTGGTGAAACAACAACTATCAGATAATTATGTCGTCTGAAAAAAACAGGAATCACACATTCTATATTTAAACATAACAGTTGCCATTTGGGCAACTGTTATGTTTGTTTTATTCCCCGCATGCTCGGGAGGCGAGAAAAATCTGGCAGAAGCCATTACAGAAAGAGACTCATTGCCCAGCATGAAAACCTTGGGAGTCACTACCCTTGTATCCGATTCCGGTATCACCCGCTACAAAATCATCACAGAAGAATGGGAAATTTATGATAAAAAGAATCCCCCTTATTGGGCTTTTGAAAAAGGAGTTTATTTGGAAAAGTTTGACTCCTTGTTCCATATTGATGCCAGTATAAAAGCCGATACAGCCTATTACTACGAGAAAAAGAAACTTTGGGAATTGAGAAGCAATGTGCATATCCGCAGCCAAAGGGGAGACAAATTTGACACAGACCTGCTCTTTTGGGACGAAAAGCAAGAGCGAGTCTATTCCGACAAATTTATCCGCATCGAACAAGAAGACAAAATCATTACCGGTTATGGATTTGAATCCAACCAGCAAATGACAGAATATCAAATTTATAATAACACAGGTATTTTTACCGTAGAAGATACAGCACCAACAGACAGTACAAAGGCTGTTGCCGACAGTACCAGAACTGATTCGATACGTTAATTCACTCACGATTATGGGTATTATTATACAGATTCTTATCACAATGGCTTTTTCCGCTTTTTTCTCCGGAATGGAAATTGCTTTTGTTTCATCCAATAAATTACGTTTTGAGATGGACCGTAACAGCCAAAGCATAAATTCACGCATACTTTCCATCTTCTTTCATAATCCGAATAATTTTATCTCCACCATGTTGGTAGGAAACAATATCGCTTTGGTTATTTACGGTATATTGATGGCACAAGTCATTGAACAGAACCTATTGGCAGGATTCATAGACAACCACTTCTTGCTGGTGCTAATCCAAACAATTATTTCCACACTGATCATCCTGGTAACAGGAGAGTTCCTGCCCAAAACTTTATTTAAGATCAATCCCAATTTCACTCTGAATATTTTTGCAATTCCAACCTACATTTGTTATGTCTTGCTCTATCATCAGCAAATTCGCTTCGGGAATATCCAACATATTACTCTACATGATAGGTATTAAAACAAATAAAGAAGCCAATGAGAAAGCTTTTACAAAAGTTGATTTGGACTACTTTATTCAAAGCAGCATACAAGATGCCCAAAATGAGCAAGACATAGATACAGAAGTCAAGATATTCCAAAACGCCCTGGATTTCTCGAATATTAAAATCAGAGATTGCATGGTTCCCAGAACTGAAATTGTCGCTATAGAATATGGAACCCCCATAGAGGAATTAAAAACCCGCTTTATAGAAAGCGGCATAAGCAAAATCATTGTCTATAAAGAAAACATTGACAATATTACAGGCTATATCCATTCCTCTGAAATGTTTCGTGAACTGACGGACTGGACTAAGAGTGTCCGCCAATTGCCTATTGTTCCTGAAACTATGGGAGCCCACAAACTGATGAAGTTATTTATGCAACAAAAAAAATCCCTGGCCGTAGTAGTCGATGAATTCGGAGGTACATCCGGCATCGTGGCACTAGAAGACTTAGTGGAGGAAATCTTCGGTGAAATAGAAGACGAGCACGACACCACTTCTTACATTGCCAAATCTGTCGGAGACAATGAATACATCCTTTCCGGACGTCTGGAAATAGAAAAAGCCAATGAATTATTTTCACTTGAACTGCCGGAAAGTGATGATTACCAGACAATCGGCGGACTCATCCTACACCAATATCAAAGCTTCCCCAAAATGCACGAAGAGATTACTTTCGATAAATTTCGTTTCAAAATAATCAAAGTAACAGCAACAAAAATCGAATTAGTAAAGTTGAAAGTGATCGAATAACAGATTTTTTTCACAATAAAATAGCTTGTAAGCTGCATTTTTTGTATCTTCGTGCGCTAAATCTATGGAGTATAGAAAAACAATAAACAAAAATAGTAAAATTAAATGGCAACATTACAAACAATCAGAAGTAAAGGCCCTCTGTTGGTCGTTGTAATCGGACTTGCCCTCTTCGCATTCATTGCCGGAGACGCATGGAAGGTTCTCCAACCGCATCAGGGTAAACAAGACGTAGGTGAAGTGAATGGAAAAGCACTTACAGCACAAGAGTATCAGAAAATGGTAGATGAATACACAGAAGTCATTAAATTGACACAAGGTGTTTCCGCATTAAATGACGACCAACTGACTCAAGTGAAAGACCAGGTATGGCAATCTTACGTAAATAACCAGTTGATTGCAGCAGAAGCTGCAAAGTTGGGGTTGACTGTCAGCAAAGCTGAAGTTCAGGCAATCATCGAAGAAGGCACTAACCCGCTGTTGATGCAGACTCCGTTCCGCAATCCGCAAACCGGTGCTTTCGACAAAGACATGCTGAAAAAATTCCTAGTGGATTATGCTCATTTGGACGCAAGCAAAATGCCTGCACAGTATGTGGAATACTATCAGAAAATGGGTGCTTTCTGGAATTTCATTGAAAAGACACTGATTCAATCTACTTTGGCTGAAAAATATCAGAATCTGATCGCAAAATCATTGATTTCAAATCCGGTTGCCGCTGAAGACGCTTTCACATCGCGTACAGAACAAGCAGACGTTCTATTGGCTGCAATTCCTTATTCTTCTATCAGTGATTCAACCATCACTGTTTCAAACAGCGAAATCAAAGATCTTTATAACAAAAGAAAAGCTTCTTTCGAACAGCCGGTTGAAACCCGTAACATCAAATACATTGATGTATTGGTAACTCCGTCTGACGAAGACCGCAAAGAAGTATTGAATGAAGTAACCGAATACGCTACTCAGCTGGGTACTGCTACCGATATGAGCACATTCATCCGTTCTACCGGTTCGGTCGTTCCTTTCTCTGAAATTGCAATCAACAAGACGGTATATCCTAACGATATTGTCACTCGTCTGGACTCTGTAAGCATCAACGAAGTATATGGTCCTTACTATAACCAAGCTGATGACTCCTACAATGCGTTCAAAATTATTGCCAAGCAAACCGCTCCCGACTCAATTCAGTACCGTCAGATTCAAGTATATGCTGAAGACGCAGCTAAAACCGCAACTTTAGCAGACAGTATTTTCAACGCATTGAAAGGTGGAGCTGACTTTGCAGATGTTGCTAAAAAATATGGCCAGACAGGTGAATCCACTTGGTTGACTGCCCGCAACTATGAGGGTGCTGCACTGGATGCTGACAATGCCAAATACATCAATACCTTGATCAACTCAGGTGTTAAAGAACTGAATAACCTACAGATCGGACAAGCCAACGTAATCCTTCAAGTATTGGACAAGAAGGCCATGAAAGATAAATATAAAGTAGCAGTAGTTAAACGTCCGGTTGAATTCAGCAAAGAAACTTATAATAAAGCATACAATGATTTCAGCCAGTTCGTAGCCCAAAACACTACAATGGACAAAATTGTAGCCAATGCAGAAGAAAATGGTTACCGTTTGTTGGAACGTGCTGATTTCCGTAGTGCAGAACATCGTGTAGGTGGCGTGAAAGGAACCCGCGAAGCACTGAAATGGATTTTTGCAGCCAAAGAAGGTGAAGTATCTCCATTGTATGAATGTGGTGAAAACGATCACTTGATGGTAGTTGCTCTTGAAAAGATCAATCCTGCCGGATATCGTAATATCAATCTTGTTGCCGATATGTTGAAAGCAGAAATCATCAAGGATAAAAAAGCTGAGAAACTGATGGCTGAAATGAAAGGTGCAAACAGCATTGACCAAGTGAAAGGTATGGCAAATGCAGTCAGTGATTCAGTAAAACATATCACTTTCTCTGCTCCAGCTACGTATCAGTGACTCGCGCCAGTGAACCTGCCTTAGGTGCTTATGCAAGCAAAGCTGAAGCAAACAAACTGACCGGTCCTATCAAAGGTAATGCTGGTGTTTACATGATTCAAGTGTTCAATAAAGAAAAGAGTGCAGAAGAATTTGATGCGAAGAATGAAGAAAACAACTTGTCTAATATGGCAGGACGTTATGCTAGCAGCTTCATCAATGACCTGTACAAGAAAGCTGAGGTAAAAGACGACCGTTACCTGTATTTCTAATCAGTGTAACCTAATAATAACAACAGGCTGTATCGGAAAGTTCATCGATACAGCCTGTTTTGTCTTATCATAGTTCCCGTAAAAAATAAAGGTGAAATAATCTATAAAACAGCCCCTTCTACGCTCCGCATTTCCTTTTTTATGACTATGTTTGTAGCAGTGATTATGAAGTATTTTATTGCTATATGTACGTGTTTCCTTTTACTGTGCAGTTTGGACAATACAGGAAAAGGAGAAATTATCCGGGAAGGGCAGACAGAAGTACTATCTTCTGTATCCATGTTGTCGGATGATGCAGATTCTTATCGTCAATTGGCAACAGAAAAACGATATGATGCTCCCAATGTGAAGCTAATCGAGACAAACCTTTTATGCCTTACCTTACGCACTCCGGTACTTACCAAGATATACCCGTTTTTATCTACCGCCCAAGTACGTTACCATTACCGTACTCTCCTGCCCGAAGAAAAATTCAACAATCTATTCCTCAGCATTAATTATGTAAAATCCTCGTGCAGATACTTCATCTACACACTAAAGCATATTTTGATTTAGCGGATTCCCCCTCTCTCTTCTCCCTGCTAATGACAATCATTCCGGACGAAGTGACCAGCCCGTGCGCACATATACATTGTGTTGCATTACGCTGCCATCACTATTGTCCGGAGCTGCATACCGTTTAATTCACTAACTCATTTACACATCATTATGCTACACTTATTTATATCTACCCTGCCATGATGGGACTTACTTTCCTCATCGGCTTCTTTGTAGCTGCCGTTATCAAAGGAATAGCATTGGCGGCAGACTCTATGGATTTTTACAGTTCCCATCTTCTGGAGCTTCAGCGCTTAAGAAGAATCAAAAAAGCGCGCGCCCGTTTCACCCAACTGGTATGGGACCAGACTCCCGAGGAAATGGAAGCTCTGGGAGACGGCCGCGAAAACTGGAACAGGGGCATGAACAATGACCGTAAAGGCAAACAGGAAGGCGGCTACTATCATGGAGTCAGCCACGGAGCATCCCAGTTGAATCTGATAGATTATTATTATCCTGATACCCAAATGGTCTACCTCAAGCAACGGGAAGAGATGCACCAGCAACAAAAAAATACCCATGTGAAAAAGAACCTTTCAACAAAAAAATAACCTTAAACTTAATAATCAGATATGGAAAATATAGATTTCGGAATACTCTTCCAAGGCATTGGCACAATGATAGAAAGCGGTTGGTTTCTTGCCGGCGCACGCATCTTTTTAATTTTATTGGGATTTCTCCTCATCTATTTGGGATGGAAAGGAGTCTTGGAACCCATGGTAATGATTCCGATGGGACTAGGGATGATCGCCATCAACTGTGGAACATTAATAATGCCGGACGGAGGACTGGGCAATCTTTTCCTTGACCCCATGTTATCAGATACAGACGCACTGATGAATACCATGCAAATAGATTTCCTGCAACCGGTCTACACCCTTACGTTCAGCAACGGACTTATTGCCTGTTTCGTCTTCATGGGAATAGGTACCCTACTCGATGTAGGCTTCCTGCTACAGAAACCTTTTGCCAGTCTTTTCCTTGCGTTGTGCGGCGAACTGGGCACCTTCCTCACCCTACCTATTGCCCATGCTTTCGGACTCTCAGCACAGGAAAGTGCATCCGTAGCCATGGTAGGCGGTGCAGACGGCCCGATGGTGCTATTCACCTCACTGGCACTTGCCAAGCACTTGTTCGTTCCCATCACCGTAGTGGCCTATCTCTATTTAGGGTTGACTTATGGTGGCTACCCTTATTTAGTAAAGTTGCTGGTCCCCAAACGTCTGCGCTCTATCAAGATGACCGTAAAGAAAGCACCGAAGAATTATGACGCGAAAGTAAAACTAGCCTTTGCCGCTGTTCTCTGCGCCGTACTTTGTTTCTTGTTTCCGGTTGCCTCCCCCTCTTCTTCTCCTTATTCCTAGGGGTAGCCGTGCGCGAATCGGGGATGAAACATATCTATGACTTTGTCAGCGGGCCACTACTTTATGGCTCCACTTTCATGCTGGGGCTGTTGTTAGGCGTGCTTTGTGACGCTCATCTGCTGCTCGATCCCAAAATCCTGAAATTGTTGGTTCTGGGAATGTTGGCATTGCTGATTTCGGGTATCGGAGGGATTGCCGGAGGATATATCATGTACTTCATCAAGAAAGGAAATTATAATCCGGTGATAGGTATTGCAGCTGTGAGCTGTGTACCGACCACTGCCAAAGTGGCACAAAAAATTGTCAGCAAAGATAATCCCGATTCTTTTATTCTGGGCGATGCACTGGGAGCAAATATTTCGGGAGTGATTACTTCGGCAATAATCACAGGTATTTATATCACAGTCATTCCACTGTTATAAAATACATCCTCTTTATGCTATCGGGCGGAAACATTCCGCCCCTACTGTGGACGAGAATGCAAGTTAATCGCTAAGTTTGATCGCAATAGGGGGTTACCTGAGAATACGCATATATCCCCCTATCCCCTACCAGCTAAAAATAATTGGAATAGTGAATTGATTGACATAAAATTCCCGATACCATTTCTTTGAATTGAAATAATACCCCGTGCTCCATTTTTCATCCACCAGCTGAAGTACCCGCAATGCTTCGGCATCCATTAATGGATCCAGCCCTCTCACCAGTTTGAAATTCTTCATCGAACCATCTATATCCACATCAAAGCTATAAATTACACGCCCTTGTTTTCCTGTAGCTTTCATTTCGGGAGTAATCTTCAAGTGAGAATTGATAAATTGCGTCAAAGCCGTAGTCCCTCCCGGATAAGAAGAATATCTATAAGGCTCCCAAGAAATCTTTTTCAAATCCTCTTGCGCGCACTCCCGATACAATAAATAGTGCTCCAGATCTTCTCTCCAGAAACGCATAGTCAAGAAATAATCAAACGGCACATTGTTCCCTTTTTTCCGGGCAGGGATCAATCTGGGAAAGTTGGAAAGAATACGTAAAGCCTCTTTATCAAAAACCGGATGAGTTCCTTTTATAACACGGGCATTTCCGATACGTCCTTGTTCATCTACCGTGAAACGGCAAATAGCGACAGCTTTGTCCACGTTATCATCCGGCCAGCTCATATTCCCCATTACCAGACTGCGGATGTCATCAGGAAATGCAGGTTCCGAATCAACCGTCTGCCCTCTGCATGGCTCCAGAACCTGCTGTTGTCTCCAAACACGGTCACTGTAAATATCAGGATCAAAAGGAATGCGGAAAACAATGGTGCTATCCATGCTCTTACCCGCTTTCTTCGCCGGCTCCCACTCTCTCATGCCATCAATAACATCTCCGGCCGCCTTAGCAAACAAGGGATGTGTGGCTTCTATACGTTTGCCACTGACTGAGCCCAAACTGTCAATGCGAAGTGTGCAAACAGCTTCGCCTGCAATATCAGCTCTTAATAAGGAATCCGGATATACGAGCTGCCACACTGCATAGTCCGTAATACCTTTCAGAGTAGGATAACGCGGTGGAAAATTATCATGATTCTTTTGTGCATAAAAAGATAAAAATGGAAACATGCACCATACCAGTAAAAGTAACAGTCTATTTATCATGGCTAAGTCAAGTTTCTACAAAATTAATGACTACGCCGGATATAAACAACAACACTAACATTAATATATATAAATAAAAAGAAGCGGAGATGCCTCAACACACCCCCACTTCTCAATATATATTAAATACTAACTATTAATTATTTTCAGGACGAAGTTTACGTACAGTAACGGCAGTCTGCCACATTTCGCTTTCACGCAATGCCTTCAATTCTTCTTCCAATTTTTCACGATAATCAGGTTTAGAGTTCGAATCAATAGAGATCTGAGCCTCATTACCGGTTTTCACACTGTGATACAACTTTTCAACCACAGGTTTGATAGCATCGTGGAAAGGAGTCATCCAGTCCAATGCACCGCGCTGGGCAGTAGTAGAACAGTTGGCATACATCCAGTCCATACCGTTCTTTGCGAACAAAGGCATCAATGACTGAGTCAGTTCTTCCACTGTTTCGTTAAATGCCTCAGAAGGAGTATGTCCGTTTTCACGCAAAACTTCGTACTGAGCCGACAACAATCCCTGGATAGCTCCCATCAATGAGCCACGCTCACCTGTAAGGTCAGAAGTAGCTTCACGCTGGAAAGTCGTTTCGAACAGATAACCTGAGCCGATACCAATACCCAATGCGATAGTGCGTTCGTATGCCTTACCGGTTACATCCTGATAGATAGCGTATGAAGAGTTCAAGCCACGGCCTTCCAGGAACATGGTGCGCAATGAAGTACCCGAACCTTTAGGAGCTACCATGATCACATCAATATCAGCAGGAGGAACCACACCTGTACGGTCGCTCCAAGTGATAGCAAAACCATGAGAGAAATAAAGTGCCTTGCCCGGAGTCAGCAGCGGTTTGATAGTAGGCCATACAGACATGACAGCCGCATCAGACAACAAACACATGATGATAGTCGCTTTCTGACAAGCTTCTTCAATGCCAAACAGCGTTTCACCCGGAACCCATCCGTCAGCAACTGCTTTTTCGTATGTTTTTCCCGGACGCTGCCCAACGATTACGTTGAATCCATTGTCGCGGAGATTCAATGACTGACCCGGACCCTGCACACCATAACCAATTACAGCGATTGTTTCATCTTTCAATACTTCACGTGCTTTTTCCAAAGGAAACTCATCGCGGATAACTACAGTTTCTGTAACACCGCCAAAATTCAATTGTGCCATTTTAAATTATAAATTAAAAATTAAAAATTAGATTCTAAATAAATATCACTTTACTGCGAACGACAACATCTGCGTCGTTCTTCTTCACCTCTATATCATATTCGTTCTCTCTCACTTCCTCGCGATAGAAACTCAATGTATCCCCATAATAGCTCTCGGCCACGTATGCCATCTCAAACCGTTTAATCCGTCTCTTTTCAAAAAGCTCAATAGGAAACAGATCCAAAATATGTTCTATATACTTAATGCTGTTCACATGACCATTGATATCAATATCACTATATCTGGCCCGGTATTCGGAAACCGGAGCCTTCTCCGCCACCTTGATACGGCCGGGTTTGCTTATGGGACATTCCTTGTCGCATACATAATCAGTAATACCACCTCCGTGAAGCGTAAGCAGATCGGCAGGTTTGCGAGTTTCCATGCTGATCATCGCCCATACAGAACGGGCGTATCCTACGGCCTTTCCCTCCTTATCCAAAATGGCGAAATTACGATCCGTAAAAAGACGATAAACATTCTCCACCCATGTCTGAATACTGAAATCCTCATATTGACAAGGCATATCCTCCAGTTCCACAGCCAAGCGGGAAAGTACCCATGTATAATGATTCTCATTGAGCGTGGCTATTCCGAACCCCCGGTCGGCGGCATGGAAACCGGCACAATTCAGCAAATGGTTGCCCAACACACTCATGGTCAGTTTTCCGCTGAAATCACAGTGAAAAGGCTCTGCCACAAACTTGTATGTTCCTACTTTGTTCTCACTCATCCTTATTCCGTTTTTTGTTGCCGATACTTCTCCTCGCGTTGGGTCAAGTATTCGTTCACACGCTCGAAACAACTGGTAGTAATCGCCACGCGTCCCGAACGGACAAACTGCAACACACATCCCAATCCGCGCAGTTCCTCATAAAGAGCAGTAATTTCCTCACTCATCCCATTCTTTTCAACAATAGAAAACACCGGATTCACCTCTACAATGCGGGCGCTATAACGACGGATGACCTTAGACGCCATAGGATTTTCCTGAAATTCAGGAGTAGAAACTTTGTACAAAGCGATTTCATGCTGATAAATCTCACTATCAGTAAAATAATGCGCCTGCAAAACATCTATTTTCTTTTCAATCTGCTTCACCACCTTCTCTATCACATCCTGGGTAGTCCAGGCAGTAATAGTGTATTTATGCACCCCCTTGATAGAAGAAGCGGAAACATTAAGACTCTCGATATTGATCTGGCGACGGGTAAACACAGCCGTAATCTGGTTCAGCAAACCGGCGATATTTTCTGAGTGAACGATTAATGTATATAATGTCTTGTCCATAATGATTAAATTAGCATTCCAGTAACATCTGATTCACCGATCCTCCCGGAGGTGTCATCGGCAACACATTTCCCTCTTCTATCACACAAGCTTCCAACAGGAACGGACCGTCGGCAGCCAGCATCTCATGAATAGCATCCTGCAACTCCTCGCGCTTCATGACACGACGGGCAGGAATCTCGTATGCCTCGGCAATCTTCATGTAATCCGGATTCAGCATCGGAGTAAATGAATAACGATGACCGAAAAACATAGCCTGCCATTGACGTACATTGCCCAAATAGTTATTGTTCAATAAAATAATCTTTACCGGTGCCTTTTGCTCCATGACAGTTCCCAATTCCTGAATATTCATCTGCAAACCGCCATCCCCCATGAAGACGCATACTGTACGATCCGGGCGACCGAAAGTGGCACCTATGGCAGCGGGAAGTCCGAATCCCATCGTTCCCAATCCACCCGAGGTTACAATGCTACGGTTCTTGCTGTATTTAAAATAACGGGCAGCCATCATTTGGTTCTGTCCCACGTCTGTTACCAGTACCGCCTCATTGTTCGATGCCTCACTTACCGCACGCACCACTTCACCCATATTCAACGCCCCGCCGGCCGGATGGATTTCTTTACTGATAACATGTTCATATTCCGTCTTTTCATATTCGGCAAAACTATCAATCCATTCAGTATGTTTATTCTCCCGGATCAGTTGTGTCAGCATAGCTAACGTATGTTTACAATTGCCTAACACAGGTACGTCCACTTTTACATTCTTATCTATTTCAGAATGATCAATATCCAGATGGATGATCTTTGCTTGTTTAGCGTATGTATCCAATTTTCCGGTTACACGGTCGTCAAAACGCATACCTACGGCAATCAGCACATCACATTCATTGGTCTTGACATTGGGGCCCAGATTTCCATGCATGCCCAACATTCCTTTATTTAAAGGATGTGAAGTCGGTATGGCCGAAAGTCCCAGCAAAGTGCAGCCACAAGGCATATCGGCTTTTTCTATAAATGCACGCAACTCATCCTGCGCATTGCCCAACTCTACGCCCTGCCCCACCAATACCAATGGTCTTCGGGCATTGTTTATCAATTCGGCAGCCTCCTGAAGAGATTCCTTGTCAGGGTTAGGTTCAGGATCATAACTGCGGATAAAGTCAAGCTTCATCGGTTCATAATCCACCATCTCCACTTGCGCATTCTTGGCAAAATCCAGAACGACCGGGCCGGGGCGTCCGCTTTTAGCTATATAGAAAGCACGTGCTACAGCCCAAGCCACATCTTCCGCACGACGGATCTGGTAACTCCATTTAGTTATAGGCTGAGTCACGCCCACCAGATCCACCTCCTGAAAAGCATCCGTGCCCAAGAAAGAGGCCCCCACTTGTCCGGCAATCACCACGACAGGAGTGCTGTCAATCATGGCATCGGCAATGCCGGTAATGGTATTTGTCGCACCGGGACCGCTAGTCACCAAACAGACACCAACCTCACCGGATACACGGGCAAATCCCTGTGCTGCATGGGCAGCTCCCTGTTCATGACGGACCAATATATGGTTCAATGTATCCCTATGATGATATAAAGCATCAAAAGTTGGCATGATAGAACCTCCGGGATATCCGAAAAGAGTCTTCACTCCCTGATACTCCAAAGAACGCATCATCGCCTCTGCTCCTGTTATCTTTTCTTTTGCCATAATGTTTAGTTGAATATTGAGAATCAAAAGAATACGATGCTGTAGAATCACTCAGTGACAGCACAGCTATTTTTTAAGTCCCAATTTTTAGTTTCTAATTTAGTCAATGATTCTCACTCCTCCTTTATCTGCCGAACTTACCATACTGGCGTATGCCTTCAAGCTTTTAGGAACTTTGCGGTCACGGGTCACTGGTGTCATCGGCCGGGCCGCCAATACCTCATCGCTCAGCTTCACATTAATACTACGGTTCGGAATATCAATCTCAATCATATCACCATCCACTATTTTTCCGATATTACCACCTGCTGCGGCTTCGGGGGAAATATGTCCGATACTCAGTCCCGAAGTGCCCCCGCTGAAACGTCCGTCGGTAATCAAAGCACATTCTTTTCCTAAATGCTTGGATTTGATATAAGAAGTTGGATAAAGCATTTCCTGCATACCGGGGCCACCTTTCGGACCTTCATGGGTGATGACAACGACATCGCCACTCACGACCTTTCCTCCCAGAATCCCTTCACAAGCGGCATCCTGCGAATCGAACACCTTGGCAGGTCCCGAGAATTTCCAAATACTTTCGTCCACTCCTGCCGTTTTCACCACACAACCGTCCTGTGCGATATTTCCTTTCAGAACGGCCAGACCTCCATCCTTGCTATAAGCATGCTGCAAGTCGCGGATGCAACCGTTGGCACGATCGGTATCCAGTTCTTTATAAGCAGCATTCTGAGAACCTAACTTTATATTGAACTTGTTTCCCGGAGCACCCGAATAGATGCGCTTTGCCTCAGCATCCACTTCCTCCTTACATATATTATATTTCTCGATAGCTTCCGCCAATGTCAGACCATCCACCCGCTTCACATCAGTTTTCAGCAAGCCGCCTTTGGACAGTTCCCCCAATATATTAAGGATACCACCGGCACGGTTCACATCCTGGATATGGTATTTCTGTGTGTTCGGAGCCACTTTGCACAGGCAAGGCACATGGCGTGAAAGCATATCAATGTCATCCATTTTAAAATCCACTTCCGCCTCGTGGGCGATAGCCAGAAGGTGCAGCACCGTATTGGTAGATCCACCCATGGCAATATCCAGCGTCATAGCATTCAGAAAAGCGTCACGGGTCGCGATGCTGCGCGGTAACACACTATCATCTCCTTCCTCATAATATTTATAAGCATTCTCCACTATCAGAGCGGCCGCATCCTTGAACAACTGAGTACGATTGGCATGAGTTGCCAGAATAGTACCATTCCCCGGAAGTCCCAGACCGATGGCCTCATTAAGACAATTCATAGAATTAGCCGTAAACATACCTGAGCAGCAACCACAGCCCGGACACGCATTGTTCTCAATCTGAGCCACTTCCTCATCACTGACCGACGCATCGGCGGATTTAATCATAGCATCTATCAAATCAAGATGCTGATTGTTCCACTCTCCCGCCTCCATCGGACCGCCCGATACAAAAACAGTCGGTATATTCAGTCGCATGGCAGCCATCAGCATACCCGGAGTGATCTTGTCGCAATTACTGATACACACCATTGCATCTGCTTTATGTGCGTTCACCATATACTCCACGCTGTCGGCAATGATATCACGGCTGGGCAGCGAATACAGCATACCATCGTGTCCCATAGCTATCCCGTCATCAATGGCAATCGTATTGAATTCCGCTGCAAAGCATCCCAATTTTTCAATCTCGGCTTTCACCTGCTGACCAATTTCGTGCAGATGGGTATGTCCCGGAACGAACTGTGTAAACGAGTTTACTATGGCTATGATGGGCTTGCCCATCATCTCTTTCTTCATACCGTTAGCCACCCATAGAGCTCTTGCCCCTGCCATGCGGCGGCCTTGTGTGCTAAACGAACTGCGTAATTGATTTTTCATCTTATCTAAATCTATAACATCCTATTATTTATTGAAAAAGCCTTTCTCAACATGTGAGAAAGGCTTTCAATTATTTCTTTATATGTACAACTACACATACACAACCTTTCTCACGCTCCCAGTGTGACCACCACGACGCGAATAATATGCAGGACTGCCAGGTTATTCAGAGTAGTAATATTCATATATCTGTTTTCTTTATTTCTTTAACGACTGCAAAGGTAAGGCGTTTTTCGTAACAAACAAATAAAATGAAGGTTTTTTTTCATATAAATTATTATTCGTAACTAAATCAAGCTTTAAATAATCATTTTATCACAAACTTACATTAAATCTTCCAACAGACATACGAAAAAAGAGAATGCAACTCCATGCATTCTCTTTTCAGTTCATTTATTTCATTGAATGAATTTACTTATCCGCCACATCTTCCATATAGGAATCCAAACCTTTGTTTTTCAATGTAACATTCAACAGCTGCACATACTTCTTGTACTGTTCATTAGTCAATGTACGTTTCATCAGTTTGAAGTTTCCATATACGGCTTCACGTAGCTTTTTACCCTGTTTAGCTTCTTTTGCGTAGCTTGCGCTCTGTACTTTGTCAGCAAAATAATCAGAAATGTTAGCAACTTCTTCCATCTGGCGTGCATCCAAATCCAAATATTTGCTCAACTTTGTGACGTTAACATCCACCTTCCAATCTTTACCTTCTACTTTTTCTCCTGCAAAACTTGTAGCTGACATTCCTAATGCCACTACAACTAACAATACTAAACGTTTCATAATACCTAAAATTTTAATTTGTTAAACCTAAAAACAATTTACTTAGTACCTAAGAACTAAATAATACCTGCTAAAAACAATCTTGTTATCTCTTTCTTTTTACACTGCAAATATAACGACACACTTTGCAACATGTTGTCACATTTTTGTTAATAAAATTAAATACACGACAAAATGATCATTTAATTGATATAAATCAAGAAATCAACACTATCAAAACCCCATTTATAATGTCATAATAACAATTTTATGTAATATAAACGTAATAACAAAGGAGAAAGGAGAATTAATTCGTATCTTTGTCGGCAGAAAACCTACGCAAGTAGTTTATATTACATTATTATATATAAGAAAACATGGAAAATAAGTACATCACCGTGGCATACAAACTCTATGTAATGCAAGACGGTAAGAAAACATTGGTAGAAGAAGCAACTGTAGATCATCCTTTCCAGTTCATATCCGGCCTAGGAACTACACTGGAACGCTTTGAAACAGAAATAACAGCCTTGAACAAGGGTGACAAGTTTGAATTTGTCATCCCTACCGCAGAAGCCTACGGAGAATATATGCCCGAAGGTGTGCGCACCGTATCTAAAGAAATGTTCACCATTGATGGTGTTTTTGATGAAGAACGCATCTTCCCGGGAGCTGTCATTCCTTTACAGGACAATGAAGGCCATCACTTCTATGCTACTGTAAACGAAGTGACCAATGACACTGTAACTGTAGATTTGAACCATCCTCACGCAGGTAAAGACCTCACTTTTGAAGGTGAAGTAGTGGAATCCCGCACGGCCACTAATGAAGAAATTCAGGAAATGATAAAAATGATGAGTGGAGAAGGATGCGGATGTGGTTGCGGTGACTGCGAAGGTGGATGCGGTGACGGATGTGATGACGGAGGCAATTGCGGATGCGGACATTGCCATTAATCCGGTTTGAGATATAACAGACTTTAAAAAGAAAGCGGACGTGTCAAAGTTCTAACAGCATTTTGACACGTCCGCCTTTTAAAAACAAATACATGGCAATCATCTGTCAAAGACTTCACAATTGCCATGAAACACATAAATTCTTTCAAAATCAACGAAGCGGTGATGTTCTTCTTTATCACCATCCCTAAGAATGACATACGTATCCGGAACATCCCGTACACACCGGACGCTTTACGCAAAAACACCCTCCGGCCCATCTACAACAGAGTTTTGCAAAACTCCGGGAAGAAAAATAGAAAAACATGTCGCATCAAGCCAGGATCATACTTCCCCACCAAAGTCCGACAAGCCAAAAAGTTTGAATAAAAAATTGAGACTTTACCTTCAACTGATTCCATTATGTTAATAGAACGAATTCATTCTATTAAAACAAATCGTTTTTTTACGGGAATTTGTCCATTCCAAACACTATCTGTATTTTTGCAGAAACATCCCGATAGAACCCATGAACGAGAATATCCTTGCCAAACTGAAAATACTCGCAGAATCTGCCAAGTATGATGTTTCCTGCTCCAGTAGCGGAACCGTGCGCCGCAACCAATCCGGCACATTGGGAAACACGGTAGGCGGCTGGGGAATATGCCACAGCTTCGCCGAGGACGGCCGTTGCATATCCTTGCTGAAAATCATGCTGACCAATTATTGCATCTATGACTGCGCCTATTGCATCAACAGAAGAAGCAACGATATTCCCCGCGCCACACTTTCAGTAAGCGAACTGGTGGATCTCACCATCGAGTTCTACCGCCGCAACTACATCGAAGGGCTTTTCCTTAGTTCCGGTGTCGTGCGCAATCCGGATTACACCATGGAAAGACTGGTACGTGTTGCCAAAGACCTACGGTTAGTACACAAATTCAACGGATATATCCACCTGAAAAGCATCCCCGGAGCCAGCCGCGAGCTGGTCAATGAAGCCGGACTCTACGCCGACCGCCTCAGCGTAAACATAGAGATTCCCAAAGAAGAGAACCTGAAATTGCTGGCCCCCGAGAAAGACCACAAAAGTGTGTACCAGCCTATGCGCTATATCCAGCAGGGAGTGCTGACCAACAAGGAAGACCGGAAAAAGTTCCGCCATGCCCCCCGCTTCGTTCCTGCCGGACAAAGCACACAGATGATTGTCGGTGCCACCGCCGAATCAGACAAAGATATCCTTTATCTTTCTTCCTCACTCTATCAACACCCTACCATGAGGCGTGTTTACTATTCAGGATACATTTCCGTAAACACATACGACAAACGGCTACCGGCACTGAAACAACCGCCGCTGGTACGTGAGAACCGTTTGTACCAAGCCGACTGGCTACTACGTTTCTATCAATTCAAAGTAGAGGAAATAGTCGATGACTCCTACCCCGACCTGGATCTGGAGATCGACCCCAAACTAGGTTGGGCGCTACGGCATCCCGAACTATTTCCGATAGATATAAACCGGGCAGATTACGAAATGATCCTCAGAGTACCGGGCATCGGAGTAAAATCGGCAAGACAAATCATCGCTTCGCGCCGTTTCTCTAAACTGGGATTCTACGAACTGAAAAAGATAGGTGTAGTGATGAAAAAAGCACAATACTTCATTACCTGCAACGAACTCCCTACCCGGACTGTCAATGAACTGACTCCGACAGGAGTACGCAGACTGTTAGTGCCCAAGCCCAAAAAGAAAGTGGACGAACGCCAATTGATACTAAACTTTGCCGACGACGAATGACCCTGTTTATCTATGACCATACATTTGAAGGCCTGCTGACTTGTATTTTTGACGCTTACTTCCGCAAGACCTTTCCTGACTCGCTCTTGACGGAAGGCGGGCCGCTACCCTTGTTTTACGATGAAGCCATACACATAGTCACTGATGAAGAGAAAGCCGGACGCGTGTGGCGCGGATTACAGAAGAAAATTTCCAGACATGCCCTTTCCAGCCTGACCTGCTGCTGGCTGTCAGAACTGCCGAAGGTGGACGAAATGCTTTTCCGCTACATCCGGAAGGCCATAAACGCTCCTCATTCCATCGAAACCAATTTTGCCGATCCTGATGTGCTGGAACTTGCGAAAATTTATAAAAGAGTAGATGGAGAGCGCATACGCCTCATGCAGTTCGTGCGCTTCCAAAAGGCGGCGGACGGAACGTTCTTTGCAGCCGTAGAGCCTTCATTCAATGCACTGCCACTGGCTGTGGATCATTTCAAAGACCGGTTTGCCGACCAGCGTTGGCTCATTTATGATGTAAAGCGGCAATATGGGTATTACTATAACCTGACAGAGATAGAAGAAGTAACTTTTGAAGATCCTCATCAGGCACATCTGGTCACAGGAATGCTGAATGAAACATTGATGGACAATAACGAAAAACTGTTTCAGGAACTTTGGAAAACATACTTCAAGTCCATCTGCATCAAAGAACGTCGGAATCCCAGAAAACACCGGCAGGATATGCCTGTCAGGTATTGGAAATATCTGACGGAGAAACAATAAACAGTTCTTCCGGATATCCCACATCCACTAAAAACAAGGCATGTCCCGGAACAGAGCTCCCGGCACAACAACGATCCTTATCCTCTATCACCTTCCTGAACCCCTCCAAAGTCATTTTACCACGCCCCACTTCCACCAGCGTACCTACCACTGCCCTTACCATATTCCGCAAAAAGCGGTCGGCTTTTATAGTAAACACCCATTCCGTTCCGCTCACCTGCGTCCATTCAGCCTGCATAATCCGACAATTATTCGTCTTCACATCCGTATGCAGTTTACTGAAACTGGTAAAATCCGTATAATCAAACAGCACACGGGCAGCCTCATTCATCTTCTCAAAATCCAATGAATGAAAAAGCCTCCAGGCATAGTGACGGCCAAACGGATCTTTCCGGGTGGTCACATAATATTTATAAGCACGATACGTGGCGTCAAAACGGGCATGCGCGTCATCCCTCACCCGCTTCACATCGTAAACCGCTATATCGGAAGGAAGCAAACGGTTTAATTTATCCGCCACCTGAGCGACATCCAGCTCCCGGTCATCATCAAAATGCGCGACCATGAGACGTGCGTGCACACCGGCATCCGTACGTCCAGCCCCTACCACCTCTATCTCCCGACGGAGAAAAGTAGAAAGAGCACGCATTAATGTTTCCTGCACACTGTCACCATTAGGCTGGATCTGCCAACCGTGATAATTTGTCCCATCATAAGCCAAATAGATGAAATATCGCATCGTGAAGCCTCCTATTAGATGAAAATTCAGAAAATCAGCGTGCGGTGATATGAAAACATCCCTGCTTCAGTTCATATTTGATATAACATCTGTCCGCTTTCCGAAGATCACGGAGCACCTCGGCCAAGACCAGTTTCAGCGTATCCGGACTGACATCCTGCATGGGGCGTCCATCCGGGTCCTCCACTTTAAAAAACCGGCGGTAACTGACATCGAAAGTTGTCCCGAAAGCATGGGCGGAGTTAGCGGAAGCATTTCCATTGCGGCGCCGGAGGCGTTTCACATCATCTGCCGTACGAAGCACAGAGGTTACTATGATTTGGTTAGGATTCAATCCCTTGCAAGTCAATGAGTCCAGAAAATTGACCCCTATCGTATCCAGTAACGCACTAGCCTGCGGAACCAGAAACGGGATGGAGTGCGTCAGCGAGTCCATGGCATAACGCTCACAAGGCTTTATCTGGACCAATTTGCCGCCCAACCGTTCCGCCTCCGAACGAGAAGCCAACGGGCGGATACCGATTTTCTTCGCCACACTGAGATGAGTGTCATTCAAATCACCAAAACTACGTTTGTAACTGATCACACCTTTTATATTATGGGGTTCGTTCATCTTCATAGACATATCTTTTTCCTTGCAACCGGAGGAAACTGTCAAGGAAAATAAAAGCGACAACAGTGTGCAACATGCACCTTTCATATAATTCATAACCTAACTATCTTTTCAAATTCCTCGCAAAGATAGATTAAAATCCTTTTTCCGAGAAAGCTTATGCAAATAAATTGCCCGGAAAATAAGAACAATGAAAACCTTTCATTAAATTTGCAGCCTATAAACGAGTACGTAAAGTACCTAAACTAGTTAAATGATAGAAAAACATATAGTTTTAGAGGATATTGATCCTGTGATATTTTATGGCGTAAACAACGTCAACATGAAAATGATACAAGCTTTGTATCCCAAATTAAAAATTGTGGCACGCGGGAATGTCATCAAAGTATTGGGAGACGAAGAGGAAATGTGTGCTTTCGAAGAGAGTATATTGGCATTGGAAAAGCATTGCACCCAATATAATTCACTGAAAGCAGAAGTGATTCTGGACATTGTGAAAGGCCGCTCCCCCCAAACAGAGAAGACAGGAGACACCATTGTGTTCAGTGTAACGGGAAAACCGATTGTACCCCGTAGTGAAAACCAGCTGAGGCTGGTACAAGAATACGAAAAGAACGACATGCTGTTCGCCATCGGCCCCGCTGGTTCGGGAAAGACTTATACCGCTATCGCCCTCGCCGTCCGTTCTCTGAAAAACAAAGAAATCAAAAAGATTATTTTGAGCCGCCCGGCAGTAGAAGCAGGAGAGAAACTCGGCTTTTTGCCCGGTGATATGAAAGATAAGATTGATCCTTATCTGCAACCGCTATATGACGCGTTACAAGATATGATTCCCGCCGCCAAATTAAAAGAATATATGGAACTGAACGTGATTCAGATAGCCCCATTGGCATTTATGCGCGGACGAACCTTGAATGACGCGGTAGTGATATTGGACGAGGCCCAAAACACCACCACCCAGCAAATCAAGATGTTCCTCACCCGTATGGGGATGAACACCAAAATGATTGTAACAGGTGACATGACACAGATAGACTTGCCGTCTTCACAAACTTCGGGGCTGATACAAGCTTTGAGAATCCTGAAAGGCGTGAAAGGAATCAGTTTTATCGAGCTGAACAAAAAAGACATTGTACGGCATAAATTGGTTACCCGCATCGTGGAAGCATACGAAAAGTTTGAAGAAAAACAAAAAAAACTTCATACATGCCATTCTGAGCGAAGCGAAAAAAATTGAAGACATAAAACGAATTTATTGATTTTAATTACAAATAAAGACATGAGTAAAGCATTAACAAGAACAGACTTTAACTTTCCGGGACAGAAAAGTGTGTACCACGGCAAAGTACGTGATGTGTACAACATCAATGACGAAAAGTTAGTAATGGTAGCTACCGACCGTATCTCCGCATTCGATGTAGTTCTGCCTGAAGGTATTCCCTACAAAGGACAAATGCTGAACCAGATTGCAGCCAAGTTTCTGGATGCAACCACCGACATCTGCCCCAACTGGAAAATGGCGACTCCCGATCCTATGGTTACCGTAGGAGTCATGTGTCAAGGCTTTCCTGTAGAAATGATCGTCCGCGGTTACCTGTGCGGCAGCGCATGGCGTGCTTACAAAAACGGTGTTCGCGAAATCTGTGGTGTGAAACTCCCCGAAGGAATGAAGGAAAACCAGAAATTCCCCGAACCGATCGTTACTCCGACCACTAAAGCCGAAATGGGACTGCATGACGAAGACATCTCCAAGGAAGAAATTCTGAAACAAGGTCTGGCTACTCCCGAAGAATACGAGATATTGGAAAAATATACATTGGCTCTGTTCAAACGCGGTACTGAAATAGCTGCTGAACGCGGACTGATCCTAGTAGATACCAAATATGAATTCGGTAAGCATAACGGCACAATCTATCTGATGGACGAAATCCACACTCCGGACTCAAGCCGTTACTTCTACTCGGAAGGTTATGAAGAACGTTTCGCAAAAGGCGAGCCTCAAAAACAGCTTTCCAAAGAATTTGTACGCGAATGGTTGATGGAAAATGGTTTCCAAGGCAAAGAAGGACAACAAGTTCCCGAAATGACTCCGGAAATCGTAAATTCTATCAGCGAGCGCTATATGGAACTGTTCGAGCACATCACCGGTGAGAAATTTGTGAAAGCAGACACTGAAAACATCGCCGCACGTATAGAAAAGAACGTAACCGAATACTTGAAATAAATAAAAATGAAAAATTAAAGATTAAAAGACTGGTATGAGAATTCAAAATCCCCAAGCCTCTCCTTTTAATCTTTAATTTTCAATTTTAATCAAACATGAACTACCCACAAGAAAAAATCAAGCCTTACAACGCTGACGAAAAGAAAAGCGTCCAAGTAGAGAAAATGTTCGACAACATCGCCCCTGCTTACGACCAGCTGAATCATGCCCTTTCATGGAACATTGACAAAAGCTGGCGCCGCAAAGCCATCAACTGGCTGAAACCTTTTCATCCGCAACACATCATGGATGTAGCTACCGGAACGGGCGATTTTGCCATTCAGGCCTGCCAGATACTTCACCCCCAAGAGCTGATAGGCACCGATATATCCGAAGGCATGATGAATGTGGGACGCGAAAAAGTAAAAGCCGCCGGACTGGACGGCCACATCTCCTTCGCCAAAGAAGACTGTACAGCCCTCACCTTCCCCGACAAACGCTTTGACGCTATCACCGTAGCATTCGGTGTACGCAATTTTGAGGATCTTGACAAAGGACTCCGCGAAATGCACCGCGTACTGAAAGACAACGGAAAACTAGTCATTCTGGAGCTCTCCGAACCCGGCTGGTTTCCCATGAAACAGCTATATGCTGTCTATTCCAAGATAGTCATTCCCACTTTGGGCAAACTACTCTCTAAAGACCGTAGCGCCTACACTTACCTGCCTCAGTCCATCAAAGCCTTTCCACAGGGTGAAGTGATGACGGGCATCATCCGTAAAGCCGGATTCAGCCAGGTGAGTTTCAAACGGCTGACACTAGGTATCTGTACGCTTTATTTAGCAACGAAATGATTTAAAGTATAGAGTTTATGAAAAAATATGGTTTGATAGGTTATCCGTTGGGACACTCGTTCTCAAAGAACTTTTTCAATGAAAAGTTTCATTCGGAAAGCATTGACGCTGAATATGCGAACTTCGAAATTCCATCCATCAAGGAACTGCCTTCTGTGTTATTGGCCAATCCTGATTTGGCAGGACTCAATGTCACTATACCTTATAAAGAACAAGTTATCTCTTATTTGGACGAACTGGATAAAGACGCGGCAGCCATCGGAGCCGTCAATGTAATCAAAATTGTCCGCCAAAAAGGCAAGACCAAATTGATTGGCTATAATTCCGACGTGATCGGTTTTACTCAATCTATTGAACCTTTGCTGGAACCCCAGCACAAAAAAGCTCTGATTCTAGGAACAGGAGGAGCCTCGAAAGCGGTTGCCTACGGACTGAAAAAATTAGGTCTGGAATACAAATTCGTATCACGAAACCAGCGTGAAGGAATGCTGACTTACGATCAGCTCACTCCCGATATCATGGATGAGTACAAAGTGATTGTCAACTGTACTCCCGTAGGTATGTATCCACGCGCTGACGAATATCCCGATATTCCATACCAAGATCTCACACCCAACCATTTGCTTTATGATTTGTTATATAATCCAGACACTACCCTTTTTATGAAAAAGGGGGCGGACAAAGGAGCTATCACCAAAAACGGTTTGGAAATGCTCTTATTGCAAGCCT
This sequence comes from Phocaeicola sartorii JCM 17136 = DSM 21941, assembly GCF_000614185.1. Taxonomy (GTDB): domain Bacteria; phylum Bacteroidota; class Bacteroidia; order Bacteroidales; family Bacteroidaceae; genus Phocaeicola; species Phocaeicola sartorii. The sequence goes on from NZ_BAKM01000001.1 coordinate 41,991, forward strand.
TTGGTGCATGGGATATATGGAACAAATAGATAAAGTATGAAAAGAAAAAAACTGATTATAGGGACGAGTTGCATATTCGTTCTGCTTATTATCGCCCTGCTTGGAGCCAGTCAATATATGCTGGACTATTCCTTGCGTCCTGAAAACAGAGGAAAGGATCTGGAAAGTTCCTGGCAATATATGTTCAAGACCTACCCCTGCCTGAAGCCGTGGGTGGATAGCTTGAAACAGGCCCAAGCACTGAAAGATACCTTTATCTATTCTCCCGACCACGTAAAACTGCATGCCTACTATGTGGCGTCCAGCCATCCGACAGCCAGAACGGCAGTCATTGTACACGGATATACAGACAATGCCATCCGCATGATGATGATAGGATATCTATACAATAAGAAACTGGATTTCAATATCCTCCTGCCTGATTTGCGCAACACCGGCCTGAGCGGTGGAAATGCCATACAAATGGGATGGGCAGACCGCAAAGACGTGATGCAATGGATGGAAGTTGCCCATCGGATTTATGGTGACAGCACCCGCATGGCAGTACATGGCATCTCTATGGGTGCAGCCACCACTATGATGGTTTCGGGCGAACCGCAGCCCGACTATGTGAAATGTTTTGTCGAGGACTGCGGATATACCAACGTATGGGACCAATTTTCCAAAGAACTGAAAGAACAGTTCGGCTTGCCCCAATTCCCGTTGATGTACACCGCCGACTGGCTATGCCGGTTGGAATATGGATGGGGATTCAAAGAAGCATCCGCACTGAAGCAGGTAGCCCGATGCCATCTGCCCATGTTCTTCATCCATGGTGACAAAGACGACTACGTACCCACATGGATGGTGTACCAATTGTACGAGGCAAAACCTCAGCCCAAAGAATTATGGGTGGTTCCGGAAGCAGACCATGCGCACTCCTATCTGTTCAACACCGAAGAATATACCCAAAAAGTAAAAGCATTTGTAGACCCATACATCCGATGAGAAAATTAACATTCTTACTAACCTTCTTCATACTCCTTGGCTCCGCCCACCTGCAAGCCAAAGAATATGCCATAAAAGACATACCGATGGTGCATTTGCAAAACCGCACCCGCTATGTCAGCAATCCCGACGATATCCTTTCGCCAGCCGCCGTCACCACCATGGACAGTATCCTCTACGCTTTAGAACAAAAGACAGGCATACAAACATTGATAGTGGTAGTAACAGGCATAGAGGGAGGCGATTGTTTTGATTTCGCCCACCGCTTGGGACAGGAAATAGGGGTAGGACAAAAAGAGCGTGATAACGGACTGGTCATCTTACTCTCCACCGACGAGCGGTGCGTGCAATTCGCCACCGGATACGGTCTTGAAGGCATATTGCCGGATGCCATCTGCAAACGAATCCAGAACCGCTATATGCTGCCCTATTTCAAGGACAACAATTGGGATGCCGGCATGGTGGCAGGCGTACAAGCCGTAAACGGTTATCTGGATGGTTCCATGGAAAATACAGACAATGATGAAAGCGAAGATGATTCACTGGGATTCATCATCATTTTCTTTGTGATTTTCGGAGGATTTATTGGTCTGGGCTTGTATGTAAGCTGGCGTAAGACACGCTGTCCAAATTGTAAAAAACATAAACTACAACGTCTCTCTTCCAGAGTCATAGACCGGAGCAACGGAACAAAGACTGAAGAAGTGGTCTATCAATGCAGGAATTGCGGACACATTCTCAGACGCAAGGAACAGTCCAGGGATGAAAATTACAAAGGTCCCCGCGGTGGAGGTCCGTTCATAGGTGGAATGGGAGGCGGATTCTTTGGCGGCCATGGTGGAAGCGGTGGAGGATTCAGCGGAGGAAGCTTCGGAGGTGGAAGTTTTGGAGGTGGAAGTTTTGGAGGCGGAGGAGCCGGAAGCCGTTTCTGAGAACAAGAGTATTCATTATTTAAAATAGTAAACACGTATGAAAAAGTCAACAATTATTGTAATAGCAGTCATTGTATTAATTGCCATTTGGGGAGTAACCTCTTATAATGGCATGGTAAAAATGGACGAATCTGTCAGCACAGCATGGAGCAATGTAGAAAATCAGTACCAACGCCGTTCCGATTTGATTCCCAACCTGGTAAATACAGTAAAAGGATACGCCTCACACGAAAAAGAAACTTTTCAAGCCGTAGTGGATGCCCGTAGCAAAGCCACCCAAATGCAGATCAGCGCCGATGATCTGACCCCCGAAAAAATGCAAGCCTATCAAAAGGCACAAGGCGAAGTAGGTAGCGCATTGAGCCGCCTGCTCGCTATCACCGAAGCCTATCCCGACTTAAAAGCCAACGAGAACTTCAAAGAGTTGCAAGCACAACTAGAAGGTACTGAAAACCGGATCAGTGTGGAACGCAAAAGGTTCAATGACACAGCACGCGCATACAACACAGCCATCCGCACTTTCCCCCGTAACTTGCTTGCCGGCCTGTTCGGATTTGACAAACGCCCATATTTTGAATCTGAGGAAGGAGCCGATAAAGCACCTAAGGTAGAATTCTAACTCTTAAAAGATACCTGTTTCCATCCTTCAGAAACAGTTTCCGGGTACGGATTGTATGAATTTTACAGTTTGGAATAAGAAAAACCGTAAAATTCATACAATCCGTACCCTATTTTATCCATTCTGCTAATTTTTCAGTAACAATCAAGTATATTATCCCTAAAATTATTATCTTTACGGAAAGAAACTTTTAAAACTACAAGCAATATGTTCAATTCATTTGGTAATATTTTCCGGTTAACCAGTTTCGGCGAATCCCACGGACCAGGTGTAGGTGGCGTCATTGACGGTTTCCCTGCCGGCATTAAGATTGATATGGATTTCGTTCAGCAGGAACTGAACCGCCGCCGTCCCGGACAGTCATTACTCACCACCAGCCGCAAGGAACCCGATGCTGTGGAATTCCTTTCAGGAGTATTCGAAGGCAAGTCCACCGGCTGCCCCATCGGATTTGTGGTATGGAACAAGAACCAACATTCAAACGACTACGAAAATATCAAGAACCTTTTCCGCCCCTCGCATGCAGATTATACCTACATGCAAAAATACGGAATCCGTGACTATCGTGGCGGAGGACGCTCTTCAGCACGGGAAACGATCTCGCGTGTAGTGGCAGGAGCTTTAGCCAAACTAGCCTTGAAACAATTAGGAATCAGTGTCACCGCCTATACCTCACAGGTAGGACCTGTCAAACTAGATAAAGATTACAAGAGTTATAACCTCGACTTGATAGAAACAAACGACGTGCGTTGTCCCGATCCGGAGAAAGCAAAGGAAATGGAAGAACTTATCTGGAAAATCAAAGGAGAAGGTGACACAATAGGTGGTGTAGTGAGCTGTGTCATCAAAGGATGCCCCATCGGACTAGGCCAACCGGTATTCGGGAAGTTACATGCCGCACTGGGCAATGCCATGCTAAGTATCAACGCTGTAAAAGGTTTCTCTTACGGACAAGGTTTCGACTCCATGGAACTAAAAGGCAGCGAACAGAATGACGTATTCTATAATAACAACGGACGGATAGAAACAAAGAGCAATTACTCCGGAGGAATACAAGGAGGTATCAGCAACGGACAAGACATTTACTTCCGCGTGGCATTCAAGCCAGTCGCCACCATCCTGATGGAGCAACATACCGTAAATATCAATGGCACAGATACGACCATGAAAGCCAAAGGACGTCATGACGCCTGCGTGCTGCCACGTGCCGTCCCCATTGTAGAAGCCATGGCTGCCATGACCATTCTGGATTATTATCTGATAGACAGAACTACACAACTATAAGAATCATTCAATTATGGAAATAAGACAATATATCAAAGAAAATGAAGCACGCTTCATGGAAGAGCTTTTCAGCCTCATCCGTATTCCCAGTATCAGTGCTTTACCCGAACATAAAGACGACATGCTGGCCTGCGCCTTGCGTTGGAAAGAACTTTTATTGGCAGCCGGAGCAGACGAAGCCATGGTAATGCCCTCACAAGGCAATCCATTGGTTTTCGCACAAAAGCATGTAAGCGATGATGCCCCTACCCTCTTGATTTATGCCCATTATGACGTAATGCCTGCCGAGCCGTTGGACCTTTGGAAAAGCCAACCTTTTGAACCTGAAATTCGCGACGGGCACATTTGGGCACGTGGCGCTGACGATGATAAAGGCCAAGCCATGATCCAAGTCAAAGCATTCGAATATGTAGTAAAGAACGGACTGCTGAGACACAATGTGAAATTCATTTTCGAAGGGGAGGAAGAAATAGGCTCTCCCAGTCTGAATGCCTTCATCAAGGAACATAAGGAACTGCTGAAAGCCGATGTAATCCTTGTTTCGGATACCAGCATGCTAGGTTCGGACCTTCCCTCTCTGACAACAGGTTTACGAGGTCTGGCATATTGGGAAATAGAAGTGACCGGTCCGAACCGTGACCTCCATTCCGGGCACTTCGGTGGAGCGGTAGCTAATCCTATCAACACCTTGTGCGGTATGCTCGCCCAAGTCATTGGCGAAGACGGACGCATCGCCATCCCCCATTTCTATGACGATGTAGAGGAAGTACCGGCTGCCGAACGTGAGATGATTGCACAAATTCCTTTCGACGAGAAGAAATACATGGAAGCCATCGGTGTAAAAGCACTGAAAGGCGAAAAAGGATATTCCACTTTAGAACGTAACAGCTGCCGTCCCTCTTTTGACATTTGCGGCATCTGGGGCGGATATACAGGCGAAGGTTCAAAAACCGTATTGCCCTCAAAAGCATACGCCAAGGTATCGTGCCGGCTGGTTCCGCATCAGAATCATGCCGTAATTTCCCAATTGTTTGCGGACTATATCCAGTCTGTTGCTCCGGAATATGTACAAGTAAAAGTAACCTCGATGCACGGGGGGGAAGGATATGTATGCCCCATCACCCTGCCCGCCTACCAGGCTGCCGAAAAAGGCTTTGCTAAAGCATTCGGAAAGAAACCACTTGCCGTACGCCGTGGAGGAAGCATTCCTATCATCAGTGATTTTGAACAGATACTCGGTATAAAAACCGTTCTCATGGGCTTCGGTCTGGAAAGTGACGCCATCCATTCGCCCAATGAAAACTTCTCTCTGGATATATTCCGTAAAGGAATTGAAGCTGTGGTAGAATTTCATCTCAATTATTAACCAATCATAAAAATGAATGTGGCAACAATCTTTAAAGTTCTGACAACTGTTACTTTTTCAGCAGCATTACTAATTATAGGAGGTTGTAACAATATGGAAACGAAAAAGGAAGAGACAGGAAAAACCACAGCTATAGAAAATATACTTTCCCGGAAAAGTGTCCGTGCCTATACACCTAGACCGGTAGAAAAAGGAAAGGTGGATTTATTGGTAAAAGCCGCCATGGCCGCACCGACCGCGGTAAACAAGCAACCTTGGGCCTTCGTGATAGTGGATGACCGTAAAGTATTGGATAAACTGGCCACCGAACTGCCTTATGCCAAGATGGCGGCACAGGCTCCACTAGCCATCGTGGTTTGTGGTGATTTAAGCAAAGCTCTGAACGGAGAAACAGACCGATACTGGATGCTGGATTGCTCCGCCGCATCCGAAAATTTGTTACTGGCGGCAGAGTCAATGGGGTTGGGGGCCGTATGGACAGCTGTTTATCCGGAAAGTGACCGCATCGCAAAAGTAAGAGCCGTACTGTCTTTGCCCGATTATATCATTCCGTTCAACCTGATTCCGGTGGGCTATCCACAACATAAGGAAGAAGCCAAAGATAAATTCAATGTTGAAAATATCCATTATAATAAATGGTAAACACTTTATCATGAACAGCCCTTCAAAAAACTTGGGCAACACTATTTTCCAGGACTGTCCGAAAGATATTTTATAAGACAGGTGAAATTTAAAGGGGATTAACTTCTTCACGAAGGCGGCTTCGACAAGCGATGAAGCCGCCTTCCCTATTAAAAGCGGCTATTGATACTTTTCCATAATTTGGGACTAAAATATTAACTTTCTTTGTAAATCAGCCGAGAAAGGGAGAATAATATTTATCTTTGTTCCAAAATATGATTATGATTACAGAAGATTTACAGAAACTATATCAAACCTACCTCGGAGAGATACCCGAAGAAATTGTAGAACTACCCTCATCCGGTTCCAACAGACGTTATTTCCGGCTGACCGGAGTAAAAAACTTGATTGGCGTACACGGCACCTCCAAAGAAGAAAATGAAGCTTTTCTTTATATGGCGGCCCACTTTCGCAAAAAAGGTCTTCCTGTGCCTGAAGTGTACATCTGTTCTGAAGACAAAAATTGTTATCTGCAAGAAGATTTAGGAGATATCCTGCTATTCAACGCCATTGAAAAAGGACGGGCAACCAGCGTCTTCTCGGAAGAAGAAAAAGAATTACTGCGCAAAACCATCCGCCTGCTGCCTTCCATCCAATTTGCCGGAGCAGACGGATTTGATTTTTCACGCTGCTATCCGCAAGCTGAATTCAACCAGCGTTCCATCCTGTGGGATCTGAACTATTTTAAATACTGTTTTCTAAAAGCTACCGGGCTAGAATTCCAGGAAGACAAGCTGGAAGATGATTTTCAGAAAATGAGTGACGTATTGCTGCGCAGTTCATCCGCCACCTTCATGTATCGGGATTTCCAAAGCCGCAACGTGATGGTGAAAAACGGCGAGCCTTGGTTCATTGATTTTCAAGGAGGTCGCAAAGGACCATTCTTCTATGATGTAGCCTCTTTTCTGTGGCAGGCAAAAGCCAAATTCCCCGAAACCCTGCGCAATGAGCTCCTGGAAGAATATATAGACGCCCTCTGTAAATACAAACCTGTAGACCGCAATTATTTCTTCAGCCAGCTGCGTCACTTCGTACTCTTCCGCACCTTGCAGGTATTGGGAGCCTACGGTTTCCGCGGTTATTTTGAAAAGAAGCCACATTTTATCCAAAGCGTACCTTACGCCATTGAAAACCTGCGGCAGTTGCTCCGCAACGAATATCCCGAATACCCCTATCTGTGCTCCGTGCTGAGAGAACTGACCGAGCTGAAGCAGTTCAAGGATGATTTGAAGAAACGGCAACTCACGGTGAAAGTCATGAGTTTCGCCTATAAAAAAGGTATTCCAAACGACCCGACCGGCAACGGTGGAGGTTATGTGTTCGATTGCCGTGCCGTGAACAATCCCGGGAAATATGAACGTTATAAACCTTTCACAGGACTGGATGAGCCGGTCATTCGTTTTCTAGAAGAGGACGGTGAAATTTTTCCCTTCCTGAACGCCGCCTATTCTTTAGTGGATGCTTCGGTAAAAAGATACATGGAACGTGGATTCAGCAATCTGTCCGTATGCTTCGGCTGCACCGGCGGACAACACCGTTCGGTCTATTCGGCACAACACATGGCGGAACACCTCCATAAGAAATTCGGTGTAAAGGTAGAACTGATACACCGTGAACAGAATATAGAACAAACATTTGAAAGAACATTATGAGAGCAATGATTTTTGCAGCCGGACTAGGCAGCCGACTTAAACCTATAACAGACACCCGTCCCAAAGCTTTAGTCACAGTAGGAGGAAAAACAATGTTAGAACACATTATCTCGAAACTGAAAGCTGCGGGTTTTAATGATATAGTAATTAACACACACCACTTTGCCAACCAGATTCTCGCTTTTCTGGAAGCCAACCAGAATTTCGGAGTCAACATAGAAATCTCAGACGAGACAGACTGCCTGCTTGATACCGGTGGCGGTTTGGAAAAGGCATCCCACTTATTATACCATCCCGAGAATATGTTCACCCAAAAAGGCGAAACTCCGTACGAACTGATATTCGAGAATCTGAGTAAAGGAATGGATGAGGAAGAGATAATCGAAAAGACCTTAGGAGTTATGCGGAAAGAATGCTACTTACTACACAACGTAGATATCCTTTCCAATTGCGATTTGGAAAGTCTTATGTATTATCATCAGAATAGTCCTGACATCAGTGCCACCCTTTTAGTCAGCCAGCGCAAGACTTCCCGTTACCTGCTATTTGATGACAACAATCTGTTACGTGGCTGGATCAATAAAGATACCATGGAGACCAAACCGGCAGGACTCCGGTATGAAGAAGGAAAATATCAGGAATACGCCTATAGCGGGATACAAGTGACCACTCCTAAAATTTTGCATATCCTTCCAAAAGGCAAATATTCCATTATCGATTTCTATCTCTCCGTATGTCACAAAGTCAACATCCAGTGCTATGTAGAAGATGACTTGCAATTGCTTGATATCGGCAAAACGGAAAGTCTGGAGAAGGCGGATGAATTTCTCAGCAAATTATAACAAGCCCGGAAATATATCCATAACATTAAAAAAGTATCACCACTAAAAGGACAGACCGTTTGGCGGTCACTTCATTTTAGGGGTGATACTTTTTTTACACAGCAAACAGCTTTTTGATAAAATGAACAGATAAGAAAAAAGTCGTAACGTTATGACCAAAGGTTCAATTTCTTCTTTTGCGCTTCCTCTAAAGATACTGTTTTCACCTGTTTGGTACTATTCTTCTGACGAAGTTCCTCATATTCCTTGTTCAGCCTCTCCACGAACTCAGCAGAAGATTCCGGATTCAGCAAACGGGCGGCTGCCAAGGCGTTCTGTGAAGCATCTTTCATGTGAATGACCGGACCTCCATAAACAGGCGCTATTTTCAAGGCAGTATGCAGTTTGGAAGTAGTGGCCCCTCCAATCATAATAGGAATATCCAATCCCGCACGCTTCAACTCTACAGCCACATGCGCCATCTCTTCCAATGACGGAGTAATCAGCCCGCTTAATCCTATCAGATCCACCTTTTCCTCTATAGCCTTCCGGACAATCGTTTCAGCTGGAACCATCACGCCCAGATCTATAATCTCGTAGTTATTACAAGCCATGACCACTGATACGATATTCTTCCCAATATCATGCACATCCCCTTTTACGGTAGCCATCAATACTTTTCCTGCACTGCGGACACCTTCCTGTTTGTCGGCCTCAATAAGCGGCTGCAAAATAGCTACAGCCTTTTTCATGGTACGGGCCGTCTTCACAACTTGCGGCAAGAACATTTTCCCTGCTCCAAACAATTCTCCGACTTTATTCATACCTTCCATCAACGGGCCTTCAATAATATCCACCGCTTTAGGATACAGTTTAACCGCTTCCGCCAAATCCTCTTCCAAATAATCACCAATACCTTTTATCAAAGCATATTGAAGGCGTTTCTCTACCATCGGTTCCTCACGCCATACATCCAGTCTCACCGCTTCTGTTCCGGTTGACGTATTTTTCAAGGCCTCAGCAGTTTCTATCAAACGTTCGGCAGCATCGGCCCTACGGTTCAAGACCACATCCTCTATCCGTTCCAGCACATCAGCAGGAATGTCCGTATAGAGCACCGAAGCAGCCGGATTCACAATCCCCATATCCATACCTTGACGGATAGCGTGATAAAGAAACACGGCATGCATCGCCTCACGGATATAGTTATTTCCACGGAAGGAGAACGACAGGTTGCTCACGCCACCGCTGACGTGTGCACCGGGCAAATTCTTTTTGATCCATCCCGTAGCCTTGATAAAATCCACCGCATAATTATCATGTTCTTCAATACCCGTAGCCACTGCCAGCACATTAGGGTCGAAAATGATATCATGAGGATTAAAATCCACCCGCTCTGTCAATATTTGATAAGCACGGGCACAGACTTCAATCTTACGTTCAAAAGTATCCGCCTGTCCTTTCTCATCGAAAGCCATCACCACAGCGGCAGCTCCCAGTTTTTTTATCAAACGGGCATGTTCTATAAATAGCTCCTCTCCCTCTTTCAAAGAAATAGAATTGACAATGGACTTTCCTTGCAAGCATTTCAGTCCGGCCTCAATGACTTCCCACTTGGAAGAGTCGATCATGACAGGCACACGGGCTATGTCGGGTTCAGCCATGACCAGATTCAAGAAGGTAGTCATCTCCTCCCGGGCATCCAGCAAACCGTCATCCATATTCACATCAATGACCAAAGCCCCGTCTTCCACCTGCTTGCGGGCGATACTCAACGCCTCCTCGTATTTCTTCTCATTGATCAGCCGGAGAAATTTACGGGAACCTGCCACATTGCAACGTTCACCCACATTGATGAAATTGATTTCAGGAGTCTGTTCCAAAAGTTCCAGTCCACTGAGCCACATTCGTTCGGGCCTGGCAACAGGGATATGAGGAGGCACCCAAGCAGAACCGGAAACGATCAATTCCTGATATTTGGCAATATATTCCTCCGTTGTACCACAACAGCCACCGATAATGTTCACCAATCCTTCATCGATATATTCCTTCACCTCCGAAGCCATTTCCTCCGGAGTCTGGTCATACTGTCCCAAACTGTTGGGAAGTCCGGCATTGGGATAGGCACTTATATAATAAGGTGCTCGTGCGGCCAGCCCTTCCAGAAAAGGTTTCAATTGTTTCGCTCCGAACGAGCAGTTCAAGCCGATAGAAAAAACAGGCGCATGCTGTACGGATGCCAGAAAAGCATCCAATGTCTGCCCCGAAAGCGTACGTCCGGCAATATCCGAAACAGTAACAGAAAGCATAAGCGGAACCTCACGCCCTGTTTTCTTCATTGCCGTTTCCGCAGCATAAACGGCCGCTTTGGCATTCAGGGAATCGAAAATAGTTTCTATCAAAAGTGCGTCCACTCCTCCTTCCAGCAAGGCTTCCATCTGTTCCTGATAGGCAGCGGCCAGTTCATCGTATGTCAAAGCACGCAAGGCCGGATTATTGACATCCGGACTCATGGAACAAGTCTTGTTGGTAGGACCTACCGAACCTGCTACAAATCTAGGTTTATGAGGGGTCTTCGCGGTATATTCATCAGCCAGTTCGCGAGCAAATCTGGCAGCGGCCAGATTAATCTCACGACACAAGTCCTGCATGTGATAATCCGCCATCGAAATCCGTTGGGCATTGAACGTATTTGTTTCAATGATATCAGCCCCTGCTTCCAGATATTTACGGTGGATATCCTTTATCACATCAGGGCGGGTAAGACAAAGCAAGTCATTATTGCCCTTCATCTGTCCGGGCATCTCAGCAAAACGTCCCCCTCTGAAATCCTGTTCAGACAAATTATACCTCTGTATCATAGTCCCCATTGCACCATCAAGAATGAGAACTCTCTCGTCAATTAGTTGTTTTAATGTAGCCATAAGTCTATTTTTTAGGTACGAACAGCACGGATTTCACTTACCTTTTAAACATACGGTCCATTTCGCGACGGTCGTCCTTCTCTTTCAATGACTCGCGCTTATCATATTGTTTCTTACCTTTAGCCAATGCGATTACCAGTTTCGCCAGTCCTTTCTCATTAATAAACAGACGGACAGGAACAATCGTAAAACCGGGATTCTTTCCGGCTTCTTCCAATTTGCGCAGTTCTTTCTTGTTCAGCAACAATTTACGTTCGCGACGGGCAGAATGGTTATTGTATGAGCCGTAAAAATATTCGGCTATGTGCATATTCTTCACCCACAACTCGCCTTGCACAAAATAGCAATAGGTATCTACCAGACTGGCTTTGCCCAAACGGATGGATTTAATCTCAGTACCCGTGAGCACGATACCTGCCGTGTACGTATCGATAAATTCATAATCGAACGATGCACGCTTATTCTTTATATTTACAGGAGTCGGTTTCATTAATTCAAAATAACAGATAACTCATTAAACACAGTGGCAATCAATGCCGGACAAACAATTATAATGACCGAAGCAATCAAGGTGTATCGTGTCAGTTTCGTCTCATTCACCTTCATCAGAGTACGCGCACCCTCGAACACCACAAATACGGTATAGAATTGCAATATCCAATGAAGGATGGAAATAGAGAATAGCCCGCTGACCATATCGAGCACAAAAGTCACCACCATAGAATAACCCACAAACTGCTGGTTCAGTTCATATTGGTCTCCACGTCCCAACAGTTTCTTTCCTAATTGGTCTATGGCGTATGCCGCCAGAAAATATCCTCCGAACAAGGATACAAATACGGCACAACAGCGTGTCATCGCTATTTGGAAAGCAGCGACTCCCGCCGTATTCCCAATAAACGTACCTATAAAAACGGACAAACCGCACAAACCTATCATAGGATAAACAAATGCACCCAACACTTTACGCCTATCCTCTTCCCGGCTGATTTCCTCCCACGCTTTTGCCGGAGATGAAATCAGCGCAATTACTCGCTTAAATAAATCTTTGTAGTTCAATGCCTAATCTATTTACCTCGGTTCAACTTCAATGAGATGCAAAGGTAATTAATTCACTGGAATAAACGAATAAAAAAACGCATACTTCTCTCGGGGAGGTTGAAAAATAAGAGTACTCTTACTTAAAGCCAAAGTAATATCAAGATTTGCCCAACTGCTCAAAAGCTACAAAAAAATCCTCTCCAACTGTTGTCGAAGAGGATTTTTACTATATAATATTATAAAATATTTTTAATATCCTTGCATATTTGTGAAACTACATTTCACTGTAGAAACAAGTTCTTTATCGTTCTCTCCCTTAGCTGTTACTTTAACTACGATAGTATCATTTTTGGGTTGTACATTATTTAAGATTTCAAAAAACTCACCTCTATTAAAAGGCATGTGGAAACTAATCAAAGCACTTCCTGTCTGATATGCATCATCAGAACCTTTTGTCTGTCGAAGTCTTGTCACCAATGTATCCTCCTTAGCTCCTACAGCATATAAATGAAAATCATTCATGCTCAACTGTTCTTTAGTCTTGAAAGTAAACGGTACGTTAACATATCCATTTATGGCCCATATCTTATTATTAGCATCTTCCAATGAAACTAATGCATAATCATTTTTCAAAGTATCGGGCTGAAGATTAAAATCCTTATAATTCAAAACAGTCATTACACCAACCTCACTTACTTTATAAGACTTCTTTCCTTCTGTGATCACTTCTCCTTCCATCAACTTGATTCCTACCTGCGCACGCTTGTAATAACTGCCATCTGATGTTTTAAGACCGGCCAAGACACTTGAGGACACCGGAGTATAAGTATAACCCCATGCATCACCTTTCAGAACAGCTCCACCGAAAATACTGCCTTCTTCCACTGTAACGATCTCATAAAGATCATAATTGGGACCGCCATCACCATCATTCAAACAAGAACTAAAAGTAAACACCGACACTAACCCAGCAAATATTGCTGCCAACTTCATTTTTTTCATTTTCTTCTTTATAATTATTAGAGTTTGCAAAATTAAATAAAAGAATCTGTTTCCAAGAAACAAACTTGATTCTTTTTATTGTTTTAATGATTAAATGAATAATTGGCTTAAATACTGCATTACCACTTGCTTTTTAACATTATTTTTATTCATATCTCATTTCCCGGCAAGACTTACCTTATCTTTTATTTTAACTGTTTTCTTCACCAAAATTCACTTGTAATCTATCCGCCATTAGGCCATTAATAAAAATTAATACATAAAAGGACAAACTGTTTAGCCATATTGCCACTTTATTCTTATCTTTGGAACAAAACAACCCAATCACCATAAAACCTAGAATATTATGCTAACACTCAAAAAATCATATAAAACATTGCTCATCGTTCTATGTGCATTGTTTACATACTCTTGCTGTAGCAATGATGAATTGGACATCAAGAATTATCAACTGCAATCCATTCAATGGAAACTTAGTGCAGATGATACCTGTACATTGTTTTTGCCGATGAGATAAATTTCCATTCCTACCGGTTCGGTAAAACAAACTATTTATGAACGCTGTATTCTTCAACGAATACGTCCAAACAAGCCCTAGATTTATGACCGATTTCACCCCTTGGACACTCTTTGTCGACACAGGCATCATCTCAGTATTGCTGCTGCTCGGCAAACTCATGAGAGTAAAAATAAGATTCATCCAAAAACTGTTCATCCCACCCACCTCTTGGCCGGGTTTATGGGACTGGCCTTGGGGCCTCACGGATTCGGCCTCATTCCTCTCTCCACCCAAACAGGAACTTATGCCGGCATATTGATAGCCTTCATTTTCGGCGCCCTCCCCCTCACCTCACAAAAGGCAGCCAAAGGAGATGGTGCCAATATAGGCAGCATGTGGCATATTCACAGGCAGGAATGTTGTTGCAATGGGCTTTCGGGGGACTGTTGGGATTGCTTGTCCTGAACCAAATATGGCCCTTGAATCCTGCCTTCGGCATCACTATGCCAAGCGGTTATTGCGGCGGGCACGGTACAGCGGCAGCCATCGGACAGGCTTTCAGCCAGTTCGGATATGACGAGATTCTGACTCTAGCCATGACTGCCGCCACCTTCGGTATCGTAGCGGCAGTCATTATCGGACTGGTCATTATAAAATGGGGGACAAAGAAAGGGCACACCTCCTTCCTTGCCAATTACGATGACCTTCCTCACGAGTTACAGACCGGCCTGTTGCCCGGCGACAAACGGGAAAGCATGGGTGAAAGTTCCTGCTCTTCCATCTCCATCGACCCGCTGACCTTCAATCTTATCATTGTAGCGGTGATAGCATTGGGCGGATACTGCATCAGCAAAGCAGTATCCCACTTTATGCCGGGATTTGAACTGCCGGTATTCAGCTGCGCGTTTGTGGTGGGTATATTCATCAGAAAGATATTCGACCGGACAAAAACCAGTGATTATGTCTGCCCGCAAACCATAGGACATATCAGCGGAGCTTTTACCGATTTTCTGGTAGCATTTGGCATTGCTTCCATAAAAATATCGGTGGTGGTAGAATACATCGCGCCCCTATTAATCCTGCTGGTTTCGGGATTGATCGTAACCCTGATTTATGTTCTCGTCATGTCACGCAAATTAATGAAAGACTGCTGGTTCGAAAAAGCCATCTTCACATGGGGATGGTTTACAGGTACTATGGCTATGGGCATCGCACTGCTCCGCGTTGTGGATCCTAAGATGAAGAGCCGCTGCCTGGACAGCTATGCACTGGCTTACTTGTTCATCGCTCCGGTAGAAATATCTCTGATAACTTTCGCTCCGGTAGCTTTCCTGAACGGTTACGGACTGATGTTTGCAGGAATCTGTCTGGCGGCAGGTCTTGCCGTGCTGGCAACCGCCTATATCAAAGGTTGGTTTATCAAAAAACAATAAATGGCACCGGAACAACAAGACAGAAAAAGTAAGTTAACTTACTTGAGCAAGTAACATAGGTTCGTCAGCCAACGAACATATCTTACTTGGCCATGGAAGCTAACTTACTTTTTTTTATATCAAAATCCATGAATTCATATCAGACAAACGTACACAAGAATCCTTGTTATACAATCTCCGCAAACTCCTCAATATGATCGTCCACATATTCCGCAATCTGGGCAGTTATCAATTCTTCCAGATCCATAAACTCCTCTTCCAGATCATCAAAAGCCTCGTATTGCTCATACATAGCCATAAACTCCTCATCATCCTGTCCTTTTCCAAATCAGCACGATTCTCATCATATATTTTCTTCGCGCTATAAATCAGTCTGGCCAGTTCTTTCGCTCCAAACATCCGCATTGCTTTCGCAAAAGGATTATCAAAGATATAAGGCCCGTATCCATTCTGTATCAGTTGCACAAAACCACCTTCATTTATTTCCTCACGCAAGAAATGATACCCCAACAATGAATGCTGGCAACCATTGAGCAAAGGCATGGTCTCCGCATTGATCACTCCCCCTGTCACCTCCAAGTATTTATCTATAAACACTTTCAAGAAACCATCCATGCCCTCTTCCGCACCCCGGCGCAGGGCTTCGTCCGTAATTGCTATTTTATTTGCTTCCATTCCTATCCTTATAATATAGGTACAAAGATAGAGTTTTCATCGGAAAGAAAAAACATTTTGGCAACTCTAGTTTGCAAAATGCTGTCCTACAATAAATTTATTTAATTTAAAGATAAAAAGTGACGGGCAACGAGTTGCAGAAAAGAATAAAACGACTAACTTTGTAGGCGAAAAGAATAACTAACCTTTTCACGTGGTTTACGAATATTTATTTTATTACCAAAAAACGTAAAGAATATGACTTATTCACACGAAGTAGAACACATGTGTGTTGTGAAGAAAGGTCCTAATCACGGACCGGCTCCTATTCCTGAAGAAGGAAAGTGGGTAAAATCAAAAGAAATTAAAGACATCTCTGGTTTGACACACGGTATTGGCTGGTGTGCTCCCCAGCAGGGTGCTTGTAAACTAACCCTTAACGTAAAAGAAGGTATCATCCAGGAAGCATTGGTAGAAACTATCGGTTGTTCCGGTATGACTCACTCAGCTGCCATGGCTGCCGAAATTCTTCCGGGCAAGACTGTATTGGAAGCATTGAATACCGACTTGGTTTGTGATGCTATCAACACAGCCATGCGCGAACTTTTCCTTCAAATCGTTTACGGACGTACTCAGTCGGCTTTCTCAGAAGGCGGTCTGATTATCGGTGCCGGTCTGGAAGACTTGGGTAAAGGTCTTCGTAGCCAGGTAGGTACTTTGTATGGTACTTTGGCCAAAGGCCCCCGTTATCTTGAAATGGCTGAAGGTTACATCAAGAACGTTTTCCTGGACAAGAACGACGAAATCTGCGGTTACGAATTCGTTCACATGGGTAAGTTCATGGACGAAATCAAGAAGGGTACTGATGCTAACGAAGCATTGAAGAAAGTTACAGGTACTTACGGACGTGTAACTGAAGAACAGGGAGCTGTTAAGAAAATTGATCCACGTCACGAATAATTATAAGGAGGAAAGAATATGATTAGAGAAGTAAAATTCGAAAGCCAAGACCGTCGTATCAAACAGATCATCGCTGCTCTGAACGCTAACGGCATCAAAGACATCGAAGAAGCTAACGCAATCTGCGAAGCTGCCGGACTGGATCCTTATAAGACTTGTGAAGAAACTCAGCCTATCTGTTTCGAAAATGCCAAGTGGGCTTACGTGGTAGGTTCTGCCATCGCATTGAAGAAAGGTTGCAAAAACGCTGCTGAAGCTGCCGAAGCTATCGGTATCGGTCTGCAGGCATTCTGTATTCCGGGTTCTGTAGCCGACGACCGCAAGGTAGGTATCGGTCATGGTAACCTGGCTGCTATGTTGCTTCGCGAAGAAACTAAATGTTTTGCATTCCTGGCAGGTCACGAATCATTCGCTGCTGCCGAAGGTGCTATCAAAATCGCTGCTAAAGCAGACAAAGTACGTAAAGAACCTCTGCGTTGTATCTTGAACGGTTTGGGCAAAGACGCTGCACAGATCATCTCTCGTATCAACGGATTTACATACGTTCAGACTGAGTTCGACTATTTCACAGGTGAACTGAAAGTAGTTCGTGAAATCGCTTATTCTGACGGTCCTCGTGCAAAAGTGAAATGCTACGGAGCTGACGACGTTCGCGAAGGTGTGGCTATCATGTGGAAAGAAGGTGTAGACGTATCTATCACAGGTAACTCTACTAACCCGACTCGTTTCCAACATCCGGTTGCTGGTACCTACAAGAAAGAACGTGTTCTTGCTGGTAAGCCTTATTTCTCAGTAGCATCAGGTGGTGGTACAGGCCGTACTCTTCACCCGGATAACATGGCTGCAGGTCCTGCTTCATACGGTATGACCGATACTATGGGTCGTATGCACTCAGACGCTCAGTTCGCTGGTTCTTCATCAGTTCCTGCTCACGTAGAAATGATGGGATTCCTGGGTATCGGTAACAACCCGATGGTAGGATGTACAGTGGCTTGTGCGGTTGACGTAGCTCAGGCTCTGGCTAAGTAATTTAGACAATTACATATAGATAAACTCCTGTAATCCTTGTGATTGCAGGAGTTTTTATTTTATGGTGAACTTGGCTTAAATAACAGGTTAAAGCACCTCATACCATTCCTTTTTTAATTACCCCTCAATTCAAGCCATAAACAAGTTACTTTTGCAGCCGATTTGCAGCCGAATTTGCCATTCTTTAAAAACGGCTGCAAGAATCAGCATAATCAACTATAATACAATGTAATATACTTCATATAATATTCCATTTAAAATGGAAAAACATTGTACAATGGTGCACATGGATTGTTGATTGAGAGAGGAAGGGACATCATTAAGTTAGTTCCCTTTCTTCATAGTTAATAATTAACTAATTATATTTGCGAGTACGCAAATAAGTACATATATTTGCATTATAAAAAGAAGGATTTATGAGAACAGCCAATTACACAGATTTAAGAGCAAATCTTAAAGATTATATTGATTCAGTAATTGATGATTACGATACTGTAATCGTCAATCGTGGTAATGGTAAAGGAGTAGTGATGATTTCCCTTGATGAATACAATTCATTGAAAGAGACTGAATATATAATGTCCTCACCTGCAACAATGGAAGCTATACGTCAAGGTGAGGAAGATATAAAGAATGGCAATTATATAGCACAGAAAGATGGAGAAAGCATAGAAGACTTTTTAAAGCGAGCATCATGTACAGAATAATATTATCTGACCAAGCACGGAAGGAATATCTATTCTTCTCACAGAGTGGCAATAAGATCATTCTGAATAAGATTACAGCTTTACTGAACGATATTGCAGAACATCCTTATACTGGAATTGGGAAGCCAGAACCACTAAAATATGAATTGACTGGTAAATGGTCAAGGAGAATCACCGCAGAACATCGTCTTGTTTACTCTGTAAACGATGATAAGATAGAAGTGCATATATTCTCCATGAAGCACCATTACTCTAAGAAGTAAACTAACTCATACATACTATTAATTGAAAGGGCATCTATTAAATTAGGTGTCCTTTTTCTGTTTAGACACTCTAACAATTAGCAACAATATGAATATAGATTATACTGTGGGTGAAGTGGAACTATCCAACAAACCCAAATTCAAGAATCTGCATAAGGTCGCCAGTTCAGAGGATGATTATAAATACTTGCTTCCTACCTATAAGGAGGATACAATCTGTTACAAAGAATATTTCAAAGTCTTGTCTCTAAACCAATCCAACCAAGTTTTAGGCTATACTCTCATATCAGAGGGTGGAATTACTGAAACTTGTGCTGATGTCAGAGTAATTCTACAAGCTGCATTGCTTACCAATTCAGTAGCTCTTATCCTTGCTCATAATCACCCAAGCGGTAACATGAACCCAAGCAGGCAGGATATGGAAATTACTAAATAGGTAAAGGATGCTGCAAGACTTATGAGAATTACAGTTTTAGACCACCTCATACTTACAGATGCAGGATATTACAGCTTCGCTGATGAAGGAGAACTATAATAAGGTAGAGGGCACTCAATTTCTAGGTTGGGTTCCTTATCATATTCACTTTGATAATTAGTGAATGTTTCTTTAGTAATCAATGAGTTAGTAAATCCAACTCAGAATTAACATTCACTTCTATTCGTTTCATTATAAAACAGAACATTATGTCACTCAAATATTCAAGCACAATGGCAGACTATCTTATATGGTCTGATGCGATGAACCTCATCTTAGTAAGTCAGAAAGGCACTATCTTCACAGTTCAGAGAATCAATATCCTTCTTAAAGAGGTGAAGAAGAAGTACAGGCTAAAGATTAAGAACTTTAGCTATCATTCTCTTAAAAAGACTTTGGGTAGACAGGTCTATAACATGAACAGCGATAACGCAGAGTTGGCATTAGTAAAGCTCATGGAACTGTTCAACCATAGTTCTATTGCCATTACTAAAAGATACTTGGGATTAAGGCAGGAAGAAATCTTACAGACTTATGACTGTTTGAGCTTCTGATTATTGGGACAGGATTATTAAGATACATCTTTATAGTGGTCTGAATGGTTCTGTCCCAAATCCATAAAATTTTGAGCTTAGATATATCTAAAGTCCAATCTTGGCAGTTTGGCATTTCAGTCTTATAGAAGTAATTCAATTTCATTAATTTACAGACTTTAGGATTATCTCAACTCTTATTAATCATGTCGCAGGTAGCACTTCTTGAATATCCACCAAAATGCAGACTTGAAGATGATAATTCAAGGTGGGTAAGAATATTCAGAATTTGGTCTTTATATGGGGAGAAGTGAATTTGATACCCACATGGATTTACAGAGTTCAGATGCAACTCTGATTAAATATCTTATTCAGACTATGTTTGAGAGCAGGAGATTTACTATTTCTCCTCACTCCATGCTTAGTGATTTAAAACCTTTCATTATCTTTGCACCAATTCCAATGAACTAATGAGATAGGGAGTTGGAAGGGCATATTTAACGAAAGGTGTTATTGAAATTATCTTCCGTGGTAAATTCTCGCAAAATTTAACGGTACGAAGATGATAGCAGTAGCACCACATCATAGCTATATACTTACCCTGTCTTGGGCTGAGATATATCGTCTTATGGTGTGGGCTATTGCTTTATCCGTACCGAGGCAATGCGAGAAGCCCACCACGAGATAAGGCAGTATGTTCCCACACCTCTTTTATTTATGGCTTACCGTAGGGAACAGGTGAGCGTAGATTAAACTCGATAATGAAAATATTTAGATTATTGGCAGCGTCATTATTAGTTGCCGTATGCACAGGATTTAGTTCTTGTGGCGATGATGAATTAGAGAGAGAACCAGTTATTAACTTTGACCCCAATGGTTCTGATTTAGAAAAAAAATACTCACAGTACATTGATGATTACGAGAATATGACCTGTAAACGATTCGAAGACAAAGGTGATACTATCGAATTTACAGGAATTACATCTAAAGGGTATCTAATGATAAATCTATTCCAATATGCAACTAAGACTAAGGTCTTTGAGTGGGTGGATAATGTAAAGATTGATACCATCTATCAAATATATAAGGGCTATGGAGAATATGAAGAGGTCAGAGTTAAATCTATTGGATTATCTAATGGAAAATATCATCTGAAATCCAATAAGGACTTTGTAACATTGCTTGATTTCTTTGGAGGAACATCTTCATTCACAAGAATACTATTCGTAAATGGAGGAAATTCTAAAATGAGTGATATTATGCCTGTGGGAGCTTGGCACATTAACACATTCATTCCTAATTGGTACAATAATGAATACAGCTTCATACATGATTGTTGTTACACACTTGCAGGTGATACTGTTTATACTATCAAATATGGGAAATATGATGATGATAATATAAATATGTACGAGAGGAGAATTGCTACTAACGGTTATGGTTCATTTCAATACCGATTTGAACAAGTGTCAGCAGAAGAAGCCGTAGGAACAGGATTAGATATAGATAATTTTCATGGCTCTTACCAATTAAGAGTTGCACGAATTAATTATAGGACAGCTCAAAATATGTGGGGAGAACAAAGATATATCAACTTGCCTTTTGATTATGAAGCTAAAGCAAAATTGTCTTATTCCATTACGGACAAATCTTCTGACACATGGAAATACAAAGCAAATATTACATATTATGATGGCACAAAGAAAGAGGTCACATTAAATGTCAATATTGAGAATGGAGCAGTACAAGGAGAAGATGATTATAATTCTCTTCTTATCATAGGTAAATGGAAGATGACAAGCGGTGATGCTGTTGCTACCCATGTAACTTATAAGAATGACGGTACATTTGAATACACAAGTACAGAAGATAGCTCTTATAAAGAAGTGGGCAAGTACAAGATAGACGGTAACAAGCTCTATGAAATGTACAACGATGAAAAAGAATGGATTATCAATGATATTTTGTTACTTAATTCCATGACCTTATCAGTGCAGGAATTGGAAGCAGACGGAGTTACACCCACAGGTCTAAAGTACTCTTATCAGAGAGTGAAATAAAGAACTTATTCATATTTAGCTAACAGAGCAGCATTTGAGGGAACTCTTATGCTGTTTTCTTTTATTAGCTACTACATTTCTAAAGAATACTTCTCATATAGCCCCCATTCACTAAAATGTTGCAGCAGTTATAATAAACAAAACTTTATATAATCTTCTATTTCTTGAGCAGTTACAGCATAAATCGGTGCAAGTTGCTCAAAATGGGAATCTCTTGTAAAACGAGAGCCGTTGGTGAGCATAGCCAACAGATTCTTGGATTTCAATTTATGTCCAGAGTAGGTTAGGGCTAAAGATACCAAATCGCAGATAGGTACACCAGACTTTAAGATGGAATAAATATCATAATAATCGCGAAAGTTACTCCTGCGTAGCATCACCTCCATCTTCATAGCTCCAATAGACTTTACATCTGCCAATCTGAGATTATTCAGATATTCCACAGGCATACTGACAGGAGAATATTTAGGACAGGCATAAAAAGAGAACTTTACTCCAGACACTAAATATTCCACATGGTCTATATCTAAAATGTCCTTATGCTGAATATCACCTATTGCAGCGAGCTCTTTCTCTATCTGATACCATGCCACTTCCATTTTCTCTGTTTTAGAGGTACGCCATTTCATAAAGTCCAAGTCCTCACTTTGTCGAGTTCCCATTTGCAATGACAAAGCTGTGCCACCTACCAAGAGATAGGGTTTGATGCAGTCCAACTTAGAAACGGCTTCAAAAACTTGCAGCGTGTGTGGAGCTAAACCTTTCATACAAACATTTTATTAAGGTGGCGAGTAGCCATAGACTTTATATAAGCATCTGGTTTCTTTGCCTTAAAATAATACCATGCAAAAAAACGATTCAACGTGTAGAGATATTCCGCTTGGGGAACAAGATAATCCAGCCACACCTGCTTGATTTTCTTGAAAGGATAAATTAGAAACAGTTGGTTTATTTCTTCCAAGTCAAGATGTAACAAGGTTTTCTCAATCAGCATATCATCTGGAATATCCTTGATTGAGTTTTCATTGTACGACCAAAAGCAGTGTTCTTGCTTCAGTTTCGCCAATAGTTCTTGTTTCACCACATCTCTTGACATAACTCCCTGTTTTAGAATAACACAAAATTAGTGATTATTCTTATCCAAAGCAAATCACAATGGAGAATGTTTCATTGTGAATAAGATTTTTAGTAAATTTGCATAGTAAGTTCAGTGTTGACCTATTGTTGACCTCAGAACTTATACTGAGATAATTAACGTGTTGATAACGAGGTAGCTCAGTTGGTTATAGCAACAGACTCATAATCTGGAGGTCCCTGGTTCAAGCCCAGGCTGGTCCACAAACAAGAGGCTCATTCTTAATAGAATAGAGCCTTTTTTGTTTGCAACCCCTCCAGATATAACTCTGTTGCTCTTGGTTAATTTACTCCTATTTTAAGCAGATGTTGACTAATTGTTGACTAATTAAAATAGAGCTAATATGCTGACTATTAAAGCAGAAATTAAAAGGAGTGAGTTAAAAGTTGACGGAACATATAACGTCAAGATTAAATTTTAATTGATAATGAAAACATTTAGATTATTAGCAACCTCATTATTGGTTGCATTAGGCATGGAAGTTAGTTCCTGTGGGGATGAAATTACTAACGAAGTGGTTCAACAAGAGCCTGACAACACTTTAGAGTTATTACTTGGAACTTGGCAAGGAACAGGTGAAGCAGAGGGTGAAACACTTACCTTTAACAAGGATAAGACCTATGCTGAGATAAGTGAGAATGAAACTCTAAGCGGTAGATTTGAGTACTTTCCTAACAGATATATGTTCGTTATTTACTATACAACTGATTGGGGAGAAGAGAATACTATTTACACTGTCGTTAAGATTACTGAAGACGAACTATATCTTAACAACAATGGACATAGTGATATAGTAATTTACAATCGTAAACCATAATTAATTTAACAATAATGAGAACTTTAAGATTAATTGGAACGACCTTATTAATGGTCATGTTGGCTGTAAACTTTACAGCTTGTAGTGATGATGAAGATGAACAGACAATCATTGAACAAGCCAACCTTATAGGTAAATGGCAGTCCACTTGGGAGAACATTCGCAAGAATATAACAAAAGCATTGCTATTAAAAGAAGAATGATTACCTTTGCCTTAAACTCATAATCAAACAAATTATGGAATACATCAACGAATTTCACAAAGAATGGATAGAACGCACTCGTCAATCAATAGCCTCATGGAGCAAGCGACCTGCATCGCCAGAAGAAGTAAGGAAGCAGCAGGAGAAACTGAATCAACAAAAGGCTATAAGAGAAGGCAAACAGAAGAACTGATAAAGTTTGCCAATGACAATGGTCTATGGATTGACTTATCACACCTCAACATTACTTATATGGATAGAGGTGGTGAGAATGAAGTGTTCCATGATGGTAATGTGTCTGTTGTCAAGCTAAACAACTTTGAGTACGCAGGGGATGATTTAGAGAACTTCTTCATCCGCATTGCTGCACATAACAAGTTCTTTGGCAATGTGCCTTATCAAATGATAGGCTTCGCTTATAACAGTCAGCAAGAATTTTGCGCAGTCTCGTACAACCTTATATATTAGCTGAACGAGAAGCTACGGAAGACGAGATAGCCGCTTATATGCAAGCATTAGGCTTTGAAATGGACTATTACGACGAATACCACAATTCGGATTATGAAGTGTTTGATGCAGTTCCCAATAATGTGCTTTATGGCATAGACGGAGATTTATACTTCATTGACACGCAGATTAGATTACGGTCTTAACTCCATTAGGAGTACTCTCATCTAAAGGGTAACGCATAGGCATTTGCCCACGATGCAGCCCTTTTTGATAATTCGTTCTTTTATTTACTAACAAGGAGTTTACCCATTGCTATTATAGCATTGATTAATAACAGATTGCAAAGACTTACAGGGATGCAGTGTAGCTGCTTCATACGGTATGACCGATACAATGGGCCGTATGCACTCAGATGCTCAGTTCGCCGGTTCTTCATCAGTTCCTGCTCACGTGGAAATGATGGGATTCCTGGGTATCGGTAACAACCCGATGGTAGGATGTACAGTGGCTTGTGCGGTTGACGTAGCTCAAGCTCTGGCTAAGTAATTTAGACAATTACATTATAGATAAACTCCTGCAATCACAAGGATTGCAAGAGTTTTTATTTTATGGTGAACTTGACACTTGGAAATACAAAGTAAAATATTAGTATTTTACGCTTCCCCTGCCAAATTCACATCAAAAACGAGGTCTTACAAATTTGTCATCTGGAGATGTAAAAGACAACCCCGGAACAGAACGACGGATATCTTTATAGGCATGTTCTTTAATCAGTGAATAATCTGTAGCATCCACAGCATAGTAACAATCACCTTTATCTGTCGATAACTTTACAGTCCAGTCAAACATATTTCCAAAGATGGTCAACTCATCTTTTGCCGGATCGAAACCGGGGAGAGCTGATTTCACCAAACTTCCATCACTATTGATAACATAAAAATGATGCTTGCTATCTACCATATACCCCAAAGTCCGGTGACTACGGAATTCAGTAATAAACACATATTCCGGCAAGACTCCTTCAGGCAACCGGATTGCTTTCACATACGGACGTCCTTTGGTGCACTTCAGATGGAACAGTTTATGGTTGGCATCTAAAACCAGATATCCCTCATCATAGTCTTTACGGGTAGTCGGATTGCCCGAAGCATAGCTTGCAGGAAAAGCAAACCCCTTCTGAACCAGCATATCCGTAAACAATTTGCTTTTCGCCTCATCGATACGATTCGTCTCCATACGAATAAATTCTATACCTTTATCGGTAAAACGGAATGCATCTTCGGGCATTTTCAAATCCACCCGTTTGGACATGGACTCCATCAGGAAATAGAGTCCTGTCTGGGGAGCATTGATGGCTGACGGCACACTCTTGAAAGTAAAGTTTGTCAATTGAATATCTTTCGGACTAACTGCCTTGCCACAAATGGTATCAGGGAAACGTTCGTCCGCCGTAAGCTGGCGTACATAGAGAGAAGGCAACAAACTGTCTACCTGCTGTTGTGTGTATGTATTGCCTTTCGTATCATAGCGGTGAAGTTGCTTATTCTCATCCAGCTGTGTAATAACAAAATCACCAAGTACGGAACTATACATAGTAAAAGGAGTTTTGGCAGGCTTCAGTGTGAGAAAAGCATAGCACCAAGGTAACTGCCATACAAGCAGGACAGCCACAGTAACATAAAAAAATAGTTTGCTGAATCGAATCATGTTTGTTTGATTTTTTTAGTAATAAACATTCGGTTAGTCTTGCTTACCGGCCTTGAACCGTACCACAGAAATCCACGAAAGAGAAGCGATAAGCAGCGTATAAAGTGTCAGCCAAGGCAAGAAACTGTTATAAGCCTCCGGTCCCGGAGCCAGAAAGTAGACACGGAAAATCAATGCCGCAATAATCAGGTTCAAAACCCTGCGCTTCCATGTGGGTTCCAGGCAAATCCATGAAACAAGCAGATAACCGGCAAATCCGGCAAGGAACCAGGGAGCCGCAGATAATAAGATACGCTGCACCAACTCACTTGTAAAATGTTGTGGCAGATAAACTCCCATCATAATAAAACTCATAGTAAAACAGGTCACCAGTGCAAGTACACCATAGGCCAACATCGACATGACCATCTTCTTCTGTGAATAAGGCAAATGCAAAGTAAGTTTCAAACACTTACGTTGCATCTCGGGGAAAAACTGTACGGCCGCAAGCAAGATACCGATAAGTAAAGGGACAAATTGCAACAAATCAATAAATATAGCATCCTTCTGGACCATCACCACCCATAAATGATCGATTCCCTGTATGGCAATGGTGCGGTCAATACGAAGCATGGAATATCCTGTGATCCCTATCATAAAAAGAGTTGCCAGCAACCAATACCAACGCGTTTTTATCCACTCTTTGTAAAATATGGCTTGTATCATATTTCTTCTATTTATTTACATATTAATACTTTCCGGTAAGACCGATAAAGGCATCTTCCAGATTTACATTTTCGTGCTGCAAACCAGTAAAGGGAACTTGACTTTCCTTCAATAGTTTCTCCACATCCACGGGAGGCAAAAAAGAGTACGTTTCCAAAGTTTGACGAATGACAGCCGGATGATAGCAAGTTGCCGGCAACTGAGGCTGATAACCCTCGGGCACAGTACAAGTATATCTTCTCAGCTCTTTCATCAACGTTTCAATAGGCTGTTGAATAAGGATAGAGCCATAATCCATCATAATACAATCATCAATCAACCGCTCCATATCCTGAATGATATGGGAAGTCAGGAAAACAGTCTTGTTCTCGGAACGGGCATAATCACGTAAATAATCCACAAAAAGACGGCGATAGCCCGGATCAAGTCCTAAAGAGAAATCATCCAGAATCAACAACTCCGGATTTTGTGCCAGAATCAGTCCCAATGCCACTTGCGAACGCTGTCCGTTCGACATTCTTGAGATACGTTGTCCCGGAGCTACCTTCAGTTTATTCATCAAGTCATAATAAGCCTCCTTTTTCCATTGTCCCAGATAAAAAGAAGCATAAAACTTTTCTATCTGTGTGATATTCATAAACTGATATTGAACATGCCCTTCCAGCAATAAGCCGATATTCCTGCGTAAAGCAGGATTCATGGTCTGAATGTTCTCACCAAAGATGCGACATTCGCCCGAACGCGGCTGAAGATAACCGCTCAATATATTAATGGTTGTCGTTTTCCCTGTGCCATTTTTACCCAACAACCCCAAGATACGCCCTTGAGGAACTTCAAAACTCAAGTTCTCATAAATCTTGCGTTGACCGTAATAATGGGTCAGGTTCTTACATTCTATAATTGCACTCATGCTTTATAAATCATTTTTCGTTTGCTATTAGAAACACGCCAGGAAAAGAATAGGAATCAGAATACCGGCCACCAACTCGACTCCTCCTCTGCCCCACAATCCTTTAGGACCTTTTATCATCACTATACCGCTGACAGTGATAATAATCAGACAGACAGCAAAGGCATCGGCAAACCAAGTCCACCACTTGCCCGGATTGAAATGGAGTTGTACCATGGAAGAGATCAGCGGACGGCGCTTCACCCCCTCGTAGACAGCATCTTTTGTCCGGGTGTTAATCACCAGACTTGAGCCTCCTTTCAGAAAAACCTTAATCTGATCCGGTTCCGGATAATAATATTTAGTAAAATTTCCGGCTTCGTCCAGCGGTTCCAACAAAGTCAAAATCATCTTCTCATTAACTTTACCCTTATCCGACAGATCCTCTGTTATTTTATATTCCGTTCGTGTCACTGTATAATGGGGATTTATGCTATCCCTATGGTTCATCACGATACCCGAAATAGCATAAATCAAAATCATTCCCGCAAAGAAGAAAGACAGATCACGATGGATGGTCCGGCTCCACTTGCGGAATGCAGTACTTTTACTCCGCGATTTCATAAGAACTGGCTTCCATATAGTAAAATGACAGATAATCTTTCCCGGCAGCAGCTTTTCTTTCTGCTATCTTTGCGCGGAAGTCCGCAATACGGGCTTCAGGAGTGTTGGCTGTTTCGCCGCGTGCTTTTTTTTCCGAATCACATCCGGCAGCAGTTTCTCCATGAGATTTTTCAGTCTGTGCTTTCAGTTTAGCCTCCCAGTTCTGCAAGTAAGCTTCGTCTACCCGCTGTTCCTTTAACGTTCCGGTCACTGTGACAATAGCGTTGATGCATTTGGTGTCAAACGAGCCCAAAGGTCCGGCTTCCACACGAATTGTTTTGGTATCATCACTGCCCATCAGGAATATTTTTGTTGCTCCGTGCTTGCAGGTATGTGTACAGATTCCTTCGATGGTCACCTCACGGTTGAGCAGTGAATCGGCATGCGCCAGCAGATTATCGACACTCAATACCTCCGGAGCCGCCTGCCCCGTTTTTTCGGACTGACTCTGTTTGTTGTTACTGTTTCCACAAGAAGTAATAGTTACTAAAGCTGCCATTAAGGTTGCAGCGACCATAAACTTAAATTTCATAAGCTAACTGTTTTTATTTTTTAAAAAAAGATGCCCAGTGAACAAGCGGCATACCGGGCCGTTCCGCATTTTTTATAATACGCAGCCTGCCATTGAACAGACAAAGACAGGTTATACTGTTTCATGACGGGATAATCCCCTTGCAGACGAATTCCTACCAGACTATAGCTATCAGATAAATAGTCAATATTCGCCAATAAAGTCCGGGCGGACGACTTCGCGGCATCCAATCCCGGTAAAGAATATTCAGCCGATAAACCGGCATAATATCCACCGGTAGCTTCTGCGGTCAATCGCAGCTGCCTCTTCTGATACTGCAAACGGGCACGCAAAGAACTTTCCAGAGCAGACAGGTGAACAAACCGGGATACGGCGTTGTAATCCGTCTCTAACCGATGGTAGATTATATTTGGGACAATTGCTCCTCCCCATACACCTTTATCGGTCAAAAACTTCTCCCACAAACCACTTACGGCAATCCGACTATTCGTGACCTTCATTCCCGGAGATGTGCTGATTAATGCTCCATAGGAACTTCCGCCCGCCTCTCCGTAAATATTCTCCGTTCCTTTACGGACAGTATAGCCTGCATCCAGTTTCACAGCAAGGTGCTCTGTCTGCTGAAGTTCCCGCATCCAAGTCACGTTTCCTTTCAAATCAGTCGTATTCAATTCCAGCAAAGTGAGATGATTGGCATTGCTCAATTTCTTGTCCATCGACATACGGTCTATTGAGACTGTGGCCGATACCCCCTCCTCCGTATCAGCCGGCAGAATGCCTATGCTTCCTCCCCACCGGATGCCTTGATGCTTCGTTCCGGTCTGGTTTCCGGCAAAACGCACATAATCCATGCCCAATCCCAACGTATGGTATACCGAAATGGAACCTTTATCTGCAAGGAATGAAATCTCACTTTTCTGCTGATAAAGCCGGAAATCTGCGGAAACTCCCAAACGATATGTCCCCAGACGATATCCTGCTCCCAAGGCAAAAGAGAGATCGGAAGCTGTATTACGTGGACGCGGATCTTTATCCCGATAATTATGAGACGCCCTGTAACCACCGGTGATTCCCCATGTCCAGGAACCTGACTCACTGGCGTAACCTCCATTGAAATAATAAGTTTCTCCCTTCAGGAAACCACCAATGGAATCACCGGTCACGTAAGGAGCAATCAGTTTCCAGTCTATATTTTCATTCCATAACACATTCTCCTGCTTCTCACTCCTGTATCCTGCTGAACCGAACACACGATCACGTTCCGAAAGAATGACGAAAGAGTTGACATCTACCCCGATACGGGTATCCTTATCACCTTCCTGTTTCAAAGATGCTTTTCCTTTATCATGATAAACTCCATTTACGTCCAGCCTTGTCCATGTATACGGAGTATAGTAATAATAAAGTGCCGGATTCCGCCATACCTCACCACGAAATCCGGTCGCGAATGAAGCGCTACGGATTACCTTATCGGACAGGGAGAGTGTGTCGGCAGTCTGCCCGAAGGCTTCCTGCCGACTCTCCACAAATAAAGCAATCAGCAACGTAATGATAAATCGGATTCGCATCATGAATAATAAAGATTTATAGATCAATAGGACGGATTCAATTATTTGTTAAACAGGCTCGGAACAGCCGCAGGTGTGAAATCAACGGTAGAGTTATTTGTATCCTGCAATACTTCCCGATCACCATCCTTATAGGCAGCTTTACGCATCACGCACTTTCCGATGTTCTCTGCAACGGTATTATTCACACCGATATAAGTATGCCCCATATCCAGCACGGTAGAGGTAACATTCCACTGCCATTCATTGGAAGCACCTACATTGACGGCATCAATCACCCATTCATTGGGGAACTTATATTTGCTTTGCGGTTTACTGGCTGTTCCACTTTGCAAGATATACGTATAGTTGTATGCATAGTCTGAAATATACTTTTCTTTAGTCATGCCTTTGGGTAATCTGCCGATAGCATAGGCACGATTTCCCTGTTTATTCAGCACCCAGATAGTTTTGGAATAACAATAATAAACATCCAGATTGGGAACAGCCGGATTATCCACATCTAGCTTTGATTCAACATACCACTCAAAATCGGCCTTACTCAAATCTATAGAATTCGGATTAGCCTCTTTATGATTGACCGCATTGTCACAAAGGATAAAGGACTCTCCCGGTTGTACCGGATAATCTGTTCCGCTGCCCGGCACCGCTACAACAGAGCCTACCGCAATAGCTTCATCCATGACATCCGGATCTACCGACTGATATTTCAGAGTGGTTGAGAATTGTGATTCCATAAATATCAATCCATCCGCATACAAAACTTTATCCGAATTATTATAGATACGTACATACTGGTCGCCATTATATTGCTTGCCTGCTTCATTATAAGTTCCGGGAATAAATATCTCGGCAATCACAAAATCGGGGTCACCTGTATTGAGCACATGAACCTTCAGTTCCAACTTGTATGCCCCTCCGGATACGGCCACATTCTGTTGCACTCCCTGTACATCGACTTCCACCGGAGTTCCATTCTGCGAGTAAGTTCCCTTACCTATGAACGTTACATTATACAGCCCGTCCGCCAATTCAATACTTTGAGCCGGATAGACAATGTCTGTCTTGACAGATGTATTTACATTTTCAAAAGTATAGGTTCCACCGGTCAGTTGCAGCCCCTCGATAGTTGTATCTACAGTAGTGGTAATACCTACAG
The DNA here is from genome assembly GCF_000614185.1 of Phocaeicola sartorii JCM 17136 = DSM 21941. Classification (GTDB taxonomy): domain Bacteria; phylum Bacteroidota; class Bacteroidia; order Bacteroidales; family Bacteroidaceae; genus Phocaeicola; species Phocaeicola sartorii. The sequence continues at coordinate 73,741 of NZ_BAKM01000001.1, forward strand.
TGGATATGCTCACTTTGTCATCATCACTACATGCGGTAAATCCCAGCATCGTTGCAAAAAGGATTGACATTGTCAATTGATTCTTTTTCATCTTCATTTTTGTTTTATTGTTCATTTACTAAAAAGTCAAGTTCATTTCCATGCCGAAATAAGGCGATTCGGACGTTCTCCGTTGCAGTACGCCCCGTAATGTATAATCAGGATAAATACCCAAAAGCCGGTTTACATAAAAAGCCAGATTCAGATACTTACCAATCCGTTTACTCGCCTTCAGATTGATATCCATATAAAAAGGCACGGTAGTACGCTCAAAATAAGTGGCTGAATATTTCTCCACCAGATGTTGTAACTGAATATTGTTTTTATCCTCTTCGCGAAACGGATGCGTTTCACCGGATTGATCGATATAGCTTACCGGCACGCCGTTATTCCACAAGTTCCGTCTGTTGGTATACCAAGTGCATTGTGCCGACGTGGAGAAAGTAAGTCCCAAACGCGGTATATAGGTATCAAACATAAAATTCGTATTGAATGCCTGGCTTTCTGTTCCGTTGTCTCCATTGTACAATCCCACATATTTCAGCTGTTTATTGTCCAACAATATAGAAGAGGCCTTATATTGAGGAGAATCCGAATTATAAATTGTCTTTATCCAGGCTCCATACATAGTGACGCGGGTCTTGAGCGATTCGATTCGTTTGGAAGCGAACTGAAACTCCACTCCTTCTTTACGCACCTTCATTACATTGCCTAGTGTGGAATACACATCCAGATTATATTCATTCGCATAAGTCAACTGAGAAAGTTGGGGAGGAGCCGTCAAAGCTGAGCCGTCGATACTTGCAGGATCATATAGCTTATATGCCAATGACTTATAATAAGTGACATCATCAAAAGCATTGTTCATCCGTTCGCGGAAATAAGTTATCGACAGACGGTTTCCCTTATAGCTGACGTCGGCCCGCACTTCCCATTTCATGTTACGTGCCGGTTCCAACTGATAGTTTGTATGATCCCATTTATATGTCATCATATTGATGCGGCGATAATCCGGGTTGGTATGGTAATAATTCAACTGAATCAAGTCCACATACTTAAAATCCGGATATAACTGTGCGGTGGTCGGCATACGGCTGATCCAGCCCAAACCTCCCGAAAAGGCAACATTCCATCCGTTTGAAACCGGCAAATTCCATTGCAAGTCCAGACGGAGATCGGGATATATCTTGCCCTGCATCTTATATTCAGTGTCCAGCCCCAATAAGGACTGCAAACGGATACCGGCCGTAAAAGCCAATTTATGTCTATTTACAGGAAGATTCAACACCTCCTCGGCATAGAGGGCGAAAGGTTGCAGCCCCGGTATGTCCTTAAAACGGCGCGGACGTGTACTCAAACTTTCACTGATGGGCCGTGTCACATCGAATACCTGGCCTTCTCCCAAATTCTTCTGATAATTCCATTCCATCCCCATATTCATCGCATTCTGTAATACACCCAACGGGAAAGCCAACCGCATACGGGCGGAAGCCGTAACATATAAAGGTTTACCATCAATATCCATCTGTGCCACATAATTATAAGGCAGATAGATGCCATCAAACTCTCCGGTTTCTGTCTGAGTAGCAATAGCTGCCGGACGATTCAGAGATACGGACTTTATTTCACGCATCTTCTCCCACTGCTGACTGACAGAAGTGGTCACACCAACCTCACGAATCCATAAATGGGCCGGAAACTTCATGCTCCATTTCCCCGCTATCTTCAAGCTGTTAAAGTCCGATTTATAGGAATCTTCCTTTACTGTCGCATCTTTATCCCTCTTCGCATCATCAAACGAGCCGGTATAATCGGACTGATATTCCAATGAATATTACGTTCATTCCATAACCATTTGCCATCCAAGCGGGCGGAAGCAGTAAGGCGAGTATAATTTTTCACACTGTTGCGCGGATCTATTTTGGACTCCAGATAATTTAGATCAGCATTCAATACATAACGTCCGTTCCCATCCAGCCGAATTCCCTTGCCTACAGAAAACAGTTTACTGGTTTTATCAGCCTTAAAACGTGCGGACAAGGGGCTCTCAGTCATTTTACGCTGAATGATCACCGCACCGTTTGCCACATTGCCATAAGCCACGGAAGGAATGCCGCGAATGATTTCCACCTTCTCAATATTATCGGTTGAGATGGTACGCATATCCATCCCTTTTGACATTGTGCTCGTTGCATTCACTGCGGAAGTACTGTTTGGCATATATTGCAGATTCGCATCCGTATTCATGGAGATACCATCCATATAAAACCCAACTCCCAATGAAGAGATATCCTCCGTCTTTCCTGTTTCACGTATCCGGATCAGATTGGCCTGCCCCATCTGAGGATCAGCCGACTTTCCTCCGGGTACCAATTCCATCAAGTCACTGAAGCTGCCGGGCTGAAGATGTTTCATGGCTGTACGGTCAACGATGGAAGCGCTGGTAGCGCGCTTTGACTCAGAAGCGGTCACCACCACCTCGTTCAGCGCCATGACCGAAGGTTTTAAATAAAAGACTGCCGAAATATCCCCGGTGACCTTCATTCCTTTTTCTGTAGAATCATATCCCAAATAGGATACAATGACCCGATAAGTTCCAGAATGGATATGTAGAAGTTCAAAATGTCCGTTCGCATCTGTTATTCCCCCATAAACAATCTGCCCATCCACAAACAATTGAACAGTAGCGTAATCCAACGCTTTACGAGTCTGCTCATCCAGTACTGTTCCCCGGAATACAAATGTCTGCCCCCATAAAAAAGACACATTGCTACAAATTATAAATAAAAAAATATATGCAATCTTACAAATCATTTTCATTCTCTATTTGGTTGCAAAATTACAATTCATAAAAGCCCGGCACAATCCCCTTTTCCAGGTATATACCCAATCATACATAAGCCGAAGATACCTACATAATGGTACGCGATTTACGAATAGGACTTTCAGTTCTTTCTCCGGATAGTCTTTTTCAACATTGACAATAATAGAAGTATTAAAATATTTTTCACAATTCTCGCCCACCTACAACAGCGTTTGCAAAACTGCTGCCACTGCTACCACCCACTCTCATGAAACCACCATGAACAGGGAGTTCCGGAGGGTGGTGGCAGCACCTTTCTTTATGTGGTAAAAGGGGCTGCTGCCACCACTTTTGCCTTTTTTTTATCCCAAAAACAAACGAAGGAAGAGAAAGATACAAGAGGCGGAGGATGACCACACGCCGAAAAAAGGAGGCGGATACGAACACACTGAACCCGGAAAACGGACAGACAGAACGAAGCCTGCTGATGGACAAGACACCGGCTGCAGCCTGACGGGAATCCGATTGCGGCCCGCCAAAACTACGGTTTACCCATGATGCAGCCCTTTTGGATAACTCGTTCTTTTATTTACGAACAAAGACAAAATCACCAATTCGCCTCTATAGCCTCAGCCAGATCTTCATAACCAGCCAACGGGTTGTCCGTAAAGACACTACGGATAACCAACTCTTTGTCTACGACATAAACACGAGGTATTCCCGATTTTGCAAACAGATAATATACAGTGCGGTCTTCCTGAGCCGAATAAGGCAACGTCAAATGATTCTCGTCCCAATAACGGGCAATCTCTGCCGGACCCTCTTCCCTGCTGATACAAACCATCCGGATTCTTTGACCATAATCCGTATATATCTTTTGCAGCACAGGAAGTTCTTTCCGGCAGTCCGGACATCCTGTATGAAAAAACACAATCAGGGAAACCTCTCCTTTCAGACTTCCGGAAGTTACTGTCCGGCCATCATCCATGGTCACTGAAAAAGCAGGAACACGCTCTCCCGGCTGCAACTCAATGACACCTTCCTCCACATCATCATCAATACACGCCGTAAACATTACAGAGGCACAAAACAGGAGACAAACCGTTTTTATCCAATTCTTCATTTTTATTTCTATTTTTCTTCCTTACAAAGATAACATGATTTTCATGAAATGACTACTTTTACAGTATGAAACAGAAATTAAAAGAAAAACAAGAGCCGCCTCCTTACGTTGAATGCCGGTAATTATTACGGGAATTTCCGCAACCAATGCATGTTATGACCGCAGATACAGTTCTTTCCAGAACATTTTAAATCAAGAATCCATATCACTCAGATGCAGTTCCAGCGCCTTGACCGAAATATAAATCTCGCGCACAGAAATGGTCAAAGAAAGAATGAGCAACACAAGCGCCAGGCCAAATATATATACAGATATGAGGTAGAACTGTATATACATTAAAAACATGCTGACCACACATAGCAACAAACTCCCGATGCCTGTCACCTGCATGGCACGTGTCAGATAAAGACGCTTGCGGAGGTTAGAAATCTGTGCCGCCGTAACAGCCGAATGATTCTCACGATACTGATCCTTCAGCGTACGCACCAACTGGGCGTATGAAAGGAAACGATTGGTATATGCCAGCATAATCAGCGATATGGCAGAAAATAATAAAGCAGGGGTTGTTAAATCTATTTCCATTTCTATAGGTATTTCAAAGTTAGAATATGGCAAAGATAAAGTAAATATCCCGATATTTTCTTCCTTTTTACAACGAAAGGAATATCTTTGCAATAAATAATCATTCAAGTAAACTTATATGCAAACTATAAAATTATACATAAAAGATTGGCTGGCCATTCATCCCTATACCCAGCAACAGGCCACAGACAGATATTTCGTCGATCTGGCCAACCGGTTATACTCCACCTGTACGATAAGAGAGATTCCCGAATCCACTAAAAAGAAGCTATGCCTTTACACCGCCGCTTATTTGGAAGATGTCATCTCAGGATCAGGTCTATGGCAAGCATTCATCCAAAAGCATCTGGAGCTGTATGATACGTCGCTTCCTTTCTATACCATCCGGCCGGATTATATGAAGGATGAAATCAATGAGGAAGACATCCGCTTCATCCTTTGGAACACCTTGGAAAAGGCTCCATATAAACATCCGTATATCAATCCGATGGACAAGAATATCGAAGAAACCGCACATTCATTTTTCCAGATATTGGAGGAGGAATATGAAATGGCTCCCGCAAATGACACGTTACAGGATTTCTTCATGGGATTCAAAGGAAAAGAGGACGCCAATCACAAACTACGCTGGCTGTTCGGACACACTTACCTCACAGAACCCTCTGTGCAAGAATACATTGCCCAGGTTACAGAGACCGACAAGTTCATCATTCCATGCGGTCCGCTTGCCCTGTTTCTTCATGAGTGGATCGACCTGCTGGCCCACGGAGCAACCGGATGTTGGGAAGAGATAGAAGGACTGTACCCTGCCATTCCCGAAATACCGGACGAGAGGAAGGAAAGAAACCTTCATACTTTCCAACTGTTCACGCAAGGTACAAACGGAGCCCGTATCGTATATCTGGAAGGCTATAAGGAACTGCACCGTTTCCTGACCCAAATATTACAATGGCCGGATGATCCCAATCACACGTTGCCTCAAATGAAAAATCATCAAGATTTCATCATGATGGTAAATCCCGAAAAAGGTATTCTGCTGGCGAAGGATCTATGCAGATGCATCAGTGATCCTCTTAACCCGATGTATGATGCAGCAACGGCTGCCCAAGAGGCATTCAGCCTGCTGACCGTCCCCACCAAATGTCCGCCGGACCTGATGGAATATTTGATAAACAACCACTATATCCCCGATGCACAAATTCCCGGATCCGGTGAAAAGGAGCTGGTTCAAAAGAACGCGGACTTTATAGCCCGCCACTCCTTATTGTATTACTACAGGGGAGACTAGGCTCTCCCCACCGTTACTTCGTTCACCAAAGGTTTACCTTCTGCAAAGTCTTTCACATTCTGCAAAGTAGTCTGAGCAATATTCGTCATGGCTTCTTTGGTAAAAAACGCCTGATGGGAGGTCACAATCACATTGTTGAAAGACAGAAGACGGGCCAAGGTGTCATCATCAATAATCTTATCGGACTTATCTTCATAGAAATAAGGCTCCTCTTCCTCATATACATCCAGGCCGGCATATCCCACCTTCTTGGTCTTCAGCCCCTCTATCAAGGCATTGGTATGAATCAGCTGTCCGCGCCCCGTATTGATAATCATCACTCCGTCTTTCATTTTACTGATGGAATAATCGTTTATCAGATATTTGGTCTGTTCTGTCAATGGACAGTGCAGCGAAATGATATCCGAGCTATGATAAAGTTCGTCCAGGGTACAATAAACCACCTGATGCTCACGGGCAAAATTATAATCGGGATAGAGGTCGTAGGCTAGCACATTCATGCCGAATCCGCGTAATATCTGAATCAGAATCCTGGCGATCTTACCCGTACCGATAATTCCGGCAGTCTTGCCATGCATATCAAATCCCATCAGTCCGTGCAAAGAAAAGTTTCCATCGCGTGTGCGCATCGTGGCACGGGCAATCTTACGGTTGAGCGACAACATCAATGCCACTGTAAATTCGGCAACAGCATAAGGCGAATACGCCGGCACCCGCAACACTTTCATCTTACCTGCCGTTGCCGCCAAATCCACATTATTATACCCCGCGCATCTTAAAGCCAACAGTTTAACGCCATTATCCGCCATCGCCCGGATCACTTCGGCATCAGCCGTATCGTTTACAAAGATGCAGACCGCATCCACTCCTTTGGTCAGCACCACATTATTCATATTCAGATGGCCTTTGTAATACCTGATATCAAAGCCAAATTTCTCATTAGCCTCCGTAAACGAGCGTTCGTCGTAGGGTTTCGTGTCGTAAAAAGCTATTTTGTAAGCCATAATCGTTTTTTTCATTTATAGTTCATATAAATAACAAAAACACGTCCCCCACGGTTCACCTACAGACTTACAGTTTTTTCAGTTCCGTGTACAAGCGCTGCACCGGAAGTCCCATCACATTGAAGTAACTGCCCGATATTCCGCGGACGCCGATAAAGCCTATCCACTCTTGCACACCATAAGAGCCGGCCTTATCCATCGGCTTGTAAGCCGGATATAATAATCGATCTCCTCATCGGAGAGTTCCGCAAACGTCACTTCCGTCACAGCGGAAAAACTTCGCTGATCCCCGGCTGTGGTCAGACAAACACCGGTTATCACCTGATGAGTCCTGCCGGAAAGTTTCCGTAACATTTGCCGTGCGTCTTCCTCATCACGAGGCTTGCCCATGACTACCCCGTCCAGCCACACAATGGTATCGGCAGTGATAATCAGCTCGTCCGGATGCATGGAATCCCGGTAAGCGGCCGCTTTCTCACAAGCTATATATAAAGGTATCTCCTCCGCTGTCAATGTGTCCGGATAAGTTTCCTCTATACCGGGCAACGTCTTCACCTCATATTTTATACCCAAGCCGGACAACAGCTCCTTGCGTCGCGGAGAATTGGAAGCAAGGATGATTTTATATCTTTCTAAATTTTCCAACATGACTTTTCTTTGTTTCATTACCACCCGAAGGCCTTTTCATGAGACATCCATTTCCCCTGAGCCTTCAATACCTGCTCCACCACATCACGGCCGCAGCCACAGCCTCCGTTACGATGAGAAATATAAATGGCCGTCTCCTTTATCTCAGGAGCCGCATCGGCAGGGCAACAGGGCAGACCGCACAAACGCATCACCTCATAATCGGGAATATCATCGCCCATATAAAGTATCTCTTCATCCTGCAATCCGTACTTTTCCTTCAAATGGGCATATTCCCGGGTCTTTACCGCAGCCGCCAGATAGACATCCTTAATGCCCAGACCTTCATAACGCTTACGCACCGCCTCGGTATTTCCACCGGTAATGATGGCAACATGCAGCCCGCACTTCACTGCCAACTGCAACGCATACCCGTCCTTGATATTGACTGTACGCATAGGTTCGCCATCGGGGTGCAAATAAATCGTCTCCGTACTCAGCACTCCGTCCACATCGAATACCAATGCCTTTATCTTCTTTAAATCATAATTTATCATACCACTTATGAATTATTCTTCCCCTCATTCACCGGAACGGCAGACAAAGGAAGATGATGAATACTTTTACTTATCTTTTCATACAATTCCTGCAAAGGCTCCTCATCCGCCAACATCTCCAAATGTTTGCTTATTACGTTTTCATCGTAGCGCACAGCCGGCCCTGTCTGAGCCTGCACGGGAGACAGCTCATGTACTTTGCCGGCGGTTTCATCTATCAGCGGAAGCATCACTTCGAAAGGAATCCCCTGCTTTTCCAGTATATGTGAGCTTAATGCATACATGTGGTTAGCAAAATTACAGGCAAAGACCGCCGCCAGATGCAAATGCCTACGCTGGCAGGAAGTCGCCTCGTACACTTTAGGCTGAGACGGGCCGCTACCATACGCAGCAATTCCAGCTCTGCCGGAGAAGACGCTTCTATAAAAAAAGGTACAGCATTGAAATCCACTTCGCGCTGTCTGCTAAAAGTCTGCATAGGATAAAGTACCCCATAACGTTCCACCAGTCCCTTCCACAAATCCATAGGCATACTGCCCGCCGTATGTACAAACAAAGCCTGTTCCCTTCCTTTTGCCAATACAGGAGCCAATTGCCGCAAAACAGCATCTTTCAGCGCCACAATATACAAATCGGCATCCCGGCGTATCTCATCCGGTACCACTGTGTAGTCCGCCGAAAGTCTGGCGGCCAAGACAGAAGCGGATTCCTCTGTGCGGCTGTACACCTGCAAAACAAGACAACCCGCCTTTTGTAAAGCGATTCCCAAATGAGTCGCCACATTGCCGGCCCCTATCAAAACTATTTTCATCATCGAGTCGAAACTAAATATAAAATAACGCCCAACAGCAACAAGGCTGCCGGCAATAAATAAGCGGACATTTGTCCCAACAGAGCTATCACCAAACCAATATTCAATATCAGCCATATACTCACCAGTACAATTCCTACCGACTTGTCGGCCTTGAACCAAAGGAAAATAACAGCCGCATACAGCAACAGATTATCTTTCTGCATCACCCAAGGCAGCCCGTGTGAGGCAAATCCTATAAACTTGTCGATAAGATAAAGGATCCCCATCACAATGAGAAACACCGCAAAAGCCTTATATGTATCCTTATGATTGACAGCAGCCACTTTTACTTGCCTCCATATTTATTGAGATGAATTTTCTCCCATTGTAAATGGTCTTCGTCAAAAGGCTTGCGCTCCATGCCCTTATGCCCTACTGCAATGATGGAAACCACCTGCAACTGCAAAGGAATGTCAAGCAACGTATGCACATATTCTCCCGAAGGCATTCCAGTAGCGGTAAAACGTTCACGTACTTGTATCCAGCAACTTCCCAATCCCAAATCTTCTGCCTGCAACTGGATCATGATGGAAGCAACCGCCGCGTCTTCAATCCAGACATCACTGGCCAACGGATCAGCCATCACAACCACAGCCATAGCAGCATCCGACAGAAAAGCCGCCCCCATCTCCTTACAATGGGAAAGTTTTTCCAACATATCCTTATCATCCACCACGATGAACTGCCAGCAATTGCTGCGTTTAGACGACGGAGACATCAGGGCAGCCTTCAACAAAGCGACCACTTCTTCCTGTGTCAACTCCTGATCCGTGAACTTACGCATACTGCGTCTGTTCTTTATTAAGTCACTAAATTGTTCCATAATATACTCAGTTAATTTATTTTATGGCACAAATATACAACTAGAATGTGGATTGATAAACAAAAAACAATAAATTTGCAGCTGGAGATGCCTGTCAGACTAAGTACATATCGCAAAGGAAATGCCATTCCCACCTTCCGGGAACAAACATATTCCATTCCACGGAGTTGTTTCATGTCTTTGAAATGACGCGGGGATACGAACCGCTGCTCATCGTAGCCTATATAGGAGACCGCCCTGTGGGAAAACTGCTGGCTGTCATCCGGAAGAGTGTGCGCCTGTTCCCCCTTCCATCATCAAGCGATGCGAGATTTATGGCACGGGCGAGTATTTTGATGAAGAGCAGAACAAGGAAGATCTGTTTGGCGAGATGTTGGAGCATCTCACCAACGAAGTTTCGCGCAAATCGTTTCTCATCGAGTTCCGCAACCTGGAAAATCCGCTGTTCGGATACAAAGCATTCAGAAAGAACAACTATTTCGCCATCAATTGGCTAAGGGTACGCAATTCACTGCACAGTAAAGCACCCTACGAACGGCTGAGCATGTCTCGCAGAAGACAGATAAACAAAGCATTAAGAAACGGTGCCATTATGGAAGTAGCCGACAATGAGAAAGATATACATGATTTCTCACGAATGCTGAAAAAAGCCTATTCCTCACAAGTGAGAAAACATTTTCCGGACATTGACTTTTTCCGGCTACTGGCATGGCAAAACCCTGAAAAAGAATTAGCTAAAGTATTTCTGGTGAAATACAAAGACAAAATCATAGGTGGCTCCATCTGTCTTTTTTCAAAAGAAAGTGCTTATCTGTGGTTCTCGGGAGGTATGCGGAAGACCTATGCATACCTTTATCCCGGTATCCTGGCCGTATGGGCACCTGTCACCTATGCTCACGAAAAAGGATATACACATTTGGAATTCATGGATGCAGGGTTGCCGTTCAAAAAACACGGCTACAGAGACTTCATACTCCGCTTTGGCGGCAAGCAGAGCAGCACGCGCCGCTGGTTCCGCTTCAGTTGGGAATGGCTGAACACACTCTTGTGCAAATTCTATATTTAACTCATTTTTGTCTTTTTGTTTAAAGTGTTGTGAAGCATCTCGCAAATAAGAAATAAAATTGAGGAAATATTTCTTTATTTAACTCGAAATTGCTTTCTTTGTGCAGTTTTATCTGAAAACTTGAGTATAAAACCAAACTATTAAAATTATAAGATCATGAAAATCTCACACATTGAACACCTGGCATTGCCGTGAAGAGCATTGAAGAGGCCCTACCGTATTATGAAAACGTATTAGGTCTGAAATGCTACAATATCGAAACTGTAGAGGATCAGAAAGTTAAAACCGCCTTTCTGAAAGTAGGTGATGTTAAAATAGAACTGCTGGAACCTACAAGCCCCGAAAGTACGATTGCAAAATTCATTGAAAAGAACAATGGAAACGGGGGTATGCATCACCTGGCTTTTGCAGTGGAAGATGGTGTGGCAAATGCATTGGCCGAAGCGGAAACCACCGGTATCCGTCTCATTGACAAAGCTCCCCGTAAAGGTGCTGAAGGTTTGCATATCGCTTTTTTACACCCCAAATCAACATTAGGTGTCCTGACCGAGCTTTGCGAAAAACCATAAAAACGAGATTTGACTATTCATGATTGAAGTCAGTTCATTCAGTGTGACTCAAACGTAAATAGAAATATTTTTTAATCGTAAATTGTAAAATCATAAGTAAAATGAGCAATCAACTTGAAAAAATAAAAGAGCTTATCGAACGCCGGGCTACAGCACGTATGGGTGGAGGTGATAAAGCAATTGCAAAACAGCATGATAAAGGAAAATATACAGCGCGCGAACGCATAGCCATGTTGCTGGACGAAGGCAGTTTTGAAGAAATGGATATGTTCGTGGAACACAGATGCACCAATTTCGGTATGGAGAAAAAACATTATCCGGGTGACGGTGTGGTAACTGGTTGCGGTACCATAGAAGGACGTTTGGTTTACATCTTCGCACAGGATTTCACTGTTTCCGCGGGCTCTCTTTCAGAAACAATGTCTCTGAAGATCTGCAAAATAATGGATCAGGCCATGAAGATGGGTGCTCCCTGTATCGGCATCAACGACTCGGGTGGCGCACGTATTCAGGAAGGTATCAACGCATTGGCCGGTTATGCCGAAATTTTCCAACGCAACATCCTTGCTTCCGGTGTGATTCCACAAATATCCGGTATCTTCGGTCCTTGTGCCGGCGGTGCTGTTTACTCTCCTGCCCTGACAGACTTCACATTGATGATGGAAGGCACATCCTACATGTTCCTTACCGGACCGAAAGTGGTAAAGACTGTTACAGGCGAAGATGTGAGCCAGGAAAACCTGGGGGGTGCAAGCGTCCATTCAACCAAATCCGGTGTTACTCATTTCACTGCCAAGACAGAAGAAGAAGGTCTGGCCATGATCCGCAAATTGTTAAGCTATATTCCTCAGAACAATTTGGAAGAGGCTCCATACGTAGATTGTTCCGATCCTATCGATCGTCTGGAAGATTCCTTGAACGAGATTATCCCCGACAGCCCCAACAAACCATACGATATGTATGAGGTGATCAGCGCCATCGTAGATAATGGTGAATTCCTGGAAGTACAGCCGGATTATGCTAAAAATATCATTATCGGTTTCGCACGCTTCAACGGACAGTCTGTAGGTATTGTTGCAAACCAGCCGAAGTATCTGGCAGGTGTGCTTGACAGCAATGCATCACGTAAAGGCGCACGTTTTGTACGTTTCTGTGATGCTTTCAATATACCTCTTGTTTCATTGGTAGATGTTCCGGGCTTCCTTCCGGGTACAGGACAAGAATACAACGGTGTAATCTTGCATGGTGCCAAGTTACTGTATGCCTACGGTGAAGCTACTGTGCCCAAGGTAACTATTACGCTACGTAAATCATACGGCGGTTCTCATATTGTAATGAGCTGTAAGCAACTTCGCGGTGACATGAACTATGCATGGCCCACAGCCGAAATTGCAGTAATGGGTGGTGCAGGCGCAGTAGAAGTATTGTACGCACGCGAAGCGAAAGAACAGGAAAACCCCGCCGCATTCCTGGCCGAAAAAGAAGCAGAATACACCAAGTTGTTCGCCAATCCTTATAATGCAGCTAAATATGGTTACATTGATGATGTGATAGAACCGCGTAATACCCGTTTCCGCATCATCCGTGCATTGCAACAGTTGCAGACTAAGAAATTGAGTAACCCGGCCAAGAAGCATGGTAATATTCCTCTTTAATTAAAAATTAAAAATTGAGAATTGAACATGAAGAATTTAAATATAGGAATATTCCTTTCCTTGCTGCTGATGGTGGGTTTATGTTCTTGTGGAGAACGGAAATCGAACACCAAGCTGGTACTGAATGAAGTGCTGATTGAAAATGAAAGCAATTTTCAGGATGATTACGGAATACACAGCGCATGGATCGAAATATTCAACAGATCATTTGGTAGCGCAGACCTTGCCGGTTGTTTACTGAGAGTGAGCAGCCAGCCTGGCGACACTGCTACTTATTTTATCCCGAAAGGTGATGTGCTGACTTCAGTCAAACCTCGCCAGCACGCTTTATTCTGGGCAGACGGTGAGCCTAACCGTGGTACTTTCCATACTAATTTTACGCTGAATGCCACAACCGATAATTGGATTGGATTGTATGACTCAGGCAAAAAATTATTGGATCAGATAACCGTTCCGGCAGGCACACTGCAAGCAAACCAATCATACGCACGTATCAGCGATGCGGCAGATGAATGGGAAGTGAAAGGTGCCAGTGCAGACAAGTATGTGACTCCGAGCACCAACAACAAGACCATCAACAGTCATGCGAAGATGGAGAAATTCGAAGAGCACGACGGTAATGGTATCGGTATGGCTATCTCTGCCATGAGCGTAGTATTCAGCGGTCTTCTTTTACTTTTTATTCTCTTCAAATGTGTAGGCAAGATATCTGTCAACCTGAGCAAACGTAATGCCATGAAGGTAAAAGGTATCACCGACAAGCAAGAAGCCAAAGAAAAGAAATTGGGTGAGGCTCCGGGCGAAGTATTCGCCGCAATCGCTATGGCTATGCACGAAATGCAAAGCGATGTACACGATGTGGAAGAAACCGTCCTTACCATCACCCGTGTAAAACGCAGTTATTCACCGTGGAGTTCTAAGATTTATACCTTGCGTGAAACTCCCCACAAAAAGTAAGTCACCAATAAAAAGATAAAACGATGAAAGAATATAAATATAAGATCAACGGTAACGTATATAAAGTTGCCATTGGAGATATAGAAGATAATATCGCTCATGTTGAAGTGAACGGTACTCCTTACAAAGTGGAAATGGAAAAAGCTCCGAAAGCTGCCGCTAAACCGGTAGTTCGCCCTGTAGCAAAGACTCCTGCTCCGGCACCGGCTCCGGTAGTGAAACCTGCTGCCGCCTCTACAGGAAAATCGGGTGTCAAATCTCCGTTGCCTGGTGTAATCCTTGATATCAAGGTAAATGTTGCGATGCCGTAAAGAAAGGACAAACCATCATTATCCTTGAAGCCATGAAGATGGAAAACAACATCAATGCCGACAAAGACGGTAAGATTACCGCTGTCAATGTTAGTAAAGGAGAATCTGTTCTTGAAGGTACTGACCTTGTAATTATTGAATAATATGGGAGATTTTATTACTTTTATTGGAAACAATCTTGCCGATTTCTGGACTTATACGGGATTTGCCAACGCTACTTCCGGGCATATCGCAATGATCCTGATAGGCTTGATATTCATATACTTGGCCATTGCCAAGGAATTTGAGCCGATGTTGCTCATCCCCATCGGTTTCGGTATTTTGATTGGCAATATTCCTTTCAACATGGAAGCCGGACTGAAAGTCGGTATCTATGAGGAAGGTTCTGTACTTAACATTCTGTACCAAGGAGTTACCTCCGGATGGTATCCGCCGCTCATCTTCCTGGGTATCGGTGCAATGACGGACTTCTCGGCATTGATTTCGAACCCCAAGCTGATGCTGATCGGTGCTGCCGCCCAATTTGGTATCTTTGGTGCATACATGACTGCCCTAGCCATCGGTTTCGACCCGATGCAGGCCGGTGCTATCGGCATCATCGGTGGTGCGGACGGTCCTACGGCCATCTTCCTGTCATCCAAGCTGGCACCTAATCTGATGGGGGCAATTGCGGTATCAGCCTATTCGTATATGGCATTGGTACCGGTTATCCAGCCGCCTATCATGCGCCTGCTTACCACCAAGCACGAACGCTTAATCCGTATGAAACCACCGCGTGTTGTTTCTCATACAGAAAAAGTAATGTTCCCTATCATCGGTTTGTTACTTACTTGTTTCCTCGTTCCGTCAGGTTTACCTTTGCTGGGTATGCTATTCTTTGGTAACCTGTTGAAAGAAAGTGGTGTGACACGTCGTTTGGCAGAAACTGCCCGTGGTCCGCTGATTGATACAATCACTATCTTGTTAGGACTGACAGTCGGAGCTTCCACTCAGGCTTCAGAGTTCCTGACCACCGACTCTTTATGGATTTTCGGTTTGGGAGCCTTCTCCTTCATCATTGCAACAGCATCGGGTGTAATCTTCGTGAAGTTGTTTAACTTGGTATTGGGCAAGGATAATAAGATCAATCCACTTATCGGTAATGCCGGTGTATCCGCCGTTCCCGACTCGGCACGTATATCTCAGGTGATCGGTTTGGAATACGATCCTACCAACTACTTGCTGATGCACGCCATGGGTCCGAATGTGGCAGGTGTGATCGGTTCCGCCGTAGCAGCCGGTATTTTGCTTGGATTCTTGATGTAATTTCAATTCATTGAACCATAATAAAAGTAGGAGAAAATAAAAGTAGTTTTCTCCTACTTTTATTTTCTCCTACTCACAATCCCCCACATGCCTTCCGGCACGTGACACAGGAACTTTTCCGGTTACTTAATAAACCAACTTCACATTATCAATCCACATCGTATTTCCGGGAGAACCAATAAAAGCACCACCATGACTGGATGAAAATTGCAGTATCATGTGCGTAGGCGTTTCATCAGCTGCCGCCCATCCTGTTTCTTTAATCAAGACACTCTCCTTTACTGTTTCTCGTATAATCTCTCTCTCTCAATCCCATCGTTTCAGGATGATAAGCCGGATGCTTGGTTATATCACCATACAATACTTCATAGGTAGCGTCATTTACCCAACCATCCGAGTCCTTATCATACTTCACCACCATAGTCCCCACTCTCTTCGCCGTAACATTTCCTTCAGCATCCTCCATACGTTTTTGCAGAAAGAAAACAGTTATAGCACAATCCTGTCCTTCCACCTGCCCTTTCTTACTAAAGCCTGTCAGACGGATACGGTTTTTCTCACCCGACATCTTTACCTTATAATCATAACGGACAGCTTTGGGACGTTGAGTAAAAGGAACCCCCCAATTCATATTCTTCTCGGCATTCTTGGTACCGGTTATAGGTTCCAGCATATCCCCCAAATAAATGGATCCGGCCGCCAATACAGTAATATTCACCATCCCCAATACTTTGACACTCTCTATATGCGTTTCCAGACGAGCGCAATATCCATTGTCCCGTTTATCCCTATAAACAGAGTTGTTTGTTTTAACAATCCCCACCACCTTGGCCATCACATTAGAGGTTCCCCACGGAGACCCTCCCATATTCTTGTAAGGTTTGTTTCCATCTATTTCCTTTGTAGGACCTATCTCATAAAGAAGTTTGGTATTGCCACCTATCACACCGGACTCATGAACCTTACGGATTATCCACTGATCCATATCTCCATATTTTATAGGTACCACCTTTTCCTGGGCAAAGCCATACAACGGCGCTACAGCCAAAAGAGCAGCGACCGATAATCTGCCATAATATTTCATACCCTTCGTTTTTATTGTTGTTTAGAACCGACAAAGCTATAAAAAAAAAGTGGCAACTTCACAGCTGCCACTTTTAATAAAGAAAAATAGACTATATTTTCTTCTTAATTTACCAAAAAGAAATCATTAATATACTCTATATAGTAACCATGCCTTTTGGAAATCGTCACGGTTAGGATATTTTGCCTTAAACTCCTCTTTAGCCTGAGTAGCCTGTGCACGATCGTCGTATGAAGATGCTATAACACGATACATATTTCTTTCAGCATTATAAACCACCTTGGCACTATAACCCTGACCATCCAAATATTGCTTCAAACCTTCCGCATTCGCTTTCACACCAAAGCTACCGCACACCACACTATATGCTTTCAAGCCGTTACCTGACACCAATTCCACTTTTTCTTCGCGAACCGGACCAGCAACAGGAGCAGTTGTCACGGGAGCAGATACTACCGGAGCAGCTTCAACCGGAGTTGCTTCAACCTGGTCGGCAGGAGCTTCGGCCAATTCCTGTTGTTTTGCCTTTTCGTATGCCTTCTTGTAAGCGCTTTCGCTAGATTTACATGAGGAAAATGCCAAGCTACGCACAATCCCATACCCAACACAACTAA
The DNA here is from genome assembly GCF_000614185.1 of Phocaeicola sartorii JCM 17136 = DSM 21941. Lineage (GTDB taxonomy): Bacteria > Bacteroidota > Bacteroidia > Bacteroidales > Bacteroidaceae > Phocaeicola > Phocaeicola sartorii. The sequence goes on from NZ_BAKM01000001.1 coordinate 91,001, forward strand.
TTTTTTCATGATTACTCAGTCTTTTATAAATTAATACTCTAGTTTAATTCCATTATATTGGTGCAAAAGTAGCAATATATCAACAGCTTTCGCATCAAGGACGGGGTTAAATTTAGTTAATCGGAGAAGAATCTCCTATTTCTATTCAAAAATAGACAAAATAAACAACAACATTCAGTTTTATTTGTTAGATTTGTAAGGTACAAAAAACAAAAAAACTATGAAAGGATTAAGTATTTTAGCTGCATTCCTGGGCGGAGCCGTAGTTGGTGCAGCAGCAGGTATTTTATTTGCTCCTGAAAGCGGAGAAGACACTCGTAGCAAGATTGCTGATGCTTTACGCAAAAGAGGTATCAAACTAAGTCGCACAGAAATGGAAAATCTGGTCGATGAAATTGCAGCCGAGGTAAAAGAATAAGCAACCCCACAAAAGTGTATTGTCATTCCGGACCTAAAATCCAGAATGACAATAATTTTTAAACCAAAACTCCATGTATGTTTGCAAACGATGAAAATATAGATAACCTGCAACAACTTCTGGCAGAACTTAAAAAGTACGCCGAGTTACAAAAGGATTATGTAAAGCTCCATTTGGTAGAAAAACTGACCATACTGATATCAACCCTCATTCTCGTCTTTATATTATTGATATTAGGCATCATCGCTCTTTTCTACCTGTCATTCACATTGGCCTATGTGCTCGAACCTCATGTGGGTGGCTTATGGCCAGTTATGGAATCATAACCGGATGCATTATTCTGCTGATTCTATTAATCGTTTTATTCCGCAAACGGCTGATTGTCCAGCCCATGGTAAATTTCCTTGCCAACCTGCTTTTAAATGACAACTGATTATGAAAGAGAATACTCCTGATAAAACATCCATCATCACTTTGGAAGTGATAGCACAACGAAAAGCTGAGAAGTTGGAAGAAGTACAGCAAGCTAAAAAAGAAATGGCGCAAACCATCCATGAGCTTTTTGCACCTGTAGAACAAAAAGGGGGAGTAGAAGGCATTATGCAACATATCAATACCGGAATCGCCGTTTATGACGGCGTGCGGACCGGTATCAAGATCATGCAAAGAATCAGAGGATATTTCCAGAAAAAAAAGAAATAAATTAGTATTAACCACAACATTTTATCTACATGAAAAGACAGCTACTAGGTGTGGCAGCAATTTTGTTGTCAATTTCTACGTATGCACAGGACAATCCATTATGGATGCGTTATTGTGCCATCTCGCCGGATGGAACCACCATCGCATTCACCTATAAAGGTGATATCTACACAGTACCCGCCACAGGCGGCAGGGCCAGTCAGATCACGACCAACCCTGCCCACGACACCAAACCCATCTGGAGTCCTGACGGAAAAAAGATTGCTTTCGCATCAGACCGCATGGGAAGCATGGATATCTTTGAAGTAAATAAAGAAGGGGGGATTCCCAAAAGATTAACCACCCATTCGGGTAATGAGACACCGGTGGCTTATAAAGATGCCGGCCACATTCTGTTTCTAGCCAATATCATGCCGGCTGCTGAAGACGCACAGTTCCCTTCCGGGCAATTTCAACAAGTCTATGAAATAAGTACCGAAGGCGGACGCCCTGCCCTTTTCTCTTCCATGCCGATGGAAGATATCAGTATCAATCACACAGGCAATACATTGCTTTACCAGGACAAAAAAGGATACGAGGATCCTTGGCGCAAGCATCACACTTCATCCATCACCCGCGATATCTGGCTGTGCTCTCTGGACGGAGACCGCACTTATCGCAAGCAAACTGTTTTCAATGGGGAGGACCGCACCCCCGTCTGGGCTTCGGATGACAAGTCGTTCTACTATTTGAGCGAAGAAAAAGGCTCGTTCAATGTTTTCAAACGCGACATTGACGGTAACACATCCAAACAGATCACCCATCACACCAAACATCCGGTACGTTTCCTAAGTGCTTCCTCCAATGGAACATTATGCTATGGATATGATGGCGAAATCTACACAGTAAAAGAAGGGGCAACCCCGCAAAGAGTCCAGGTTTCCATTGTCACCGACAAGAATGACAAGGATCTCGTACGCCAGATCAGGCGGAACGGAGCAACAGAAATATCCCTTTCACCCGATGCAAAGGAAATTGCCTTCGTACTCCGCGGAGATGTATATGTCACCTCAACAGAATACAGCACGACCAAACAAATCACCAATACTCCGCAACAAGAACGCGACATTCACTTCTCTCCGGACGGAAGAAGCATTGTTTACGCTTCCGAAAGAAACGGATTATGGCAGATTTATCAGGCCAGTTTAGCCAAAAAGGAAGAAAAGCAGTTCGCTTACGCAACCGATATCAAAGAGGAAAAGCTGACTCATTCAGATATCACCTCATTCCAGCCTCAATACAGTCCCGATGGAAAAGAGGTGGCCTTCCTGGAAAACCGTACTACCATCCGTGTACTGAATCTGAAATCAAAAACTGTACGAACCGTGATGGACGGCAACTATGAATATTCATACAGCGACGGTGACCAGTGGTATCAATGGAGTCCGGACAGCAAATGGATTCTTACCAACTATATAGGCATTGGCGGATGGAACAACAAGGATGTTGCACTGGTCAACGCATCCGGCAACGGTGAAATTCATAATCTGACCGAAAGTGGATACAGTGACGGCAATGCCAAATGGGTATTGGACGGAAAAGCCATGATTTGGGAAAGTGACCGCGCAGGATTCCGCAGCCACGGAAGCTGGGGCGCTGAAGCGGATATCTATATCATGTTCTTTGACCTGGACGCATACGACCGTTTCAGAATGAGCAAGGAAGATCTTGCCTTACTGGAAGACTCGGAAAAGAAAGACAAAGAGAAGAGCGAAGAGAAAGAGAAGGCTGATCATAAAAAAGATAAAAAGAAAGACTCCAAGAAAGAGGATGACAAGAAAGAAGTAAAACCACTGGTCTTTGATCTTGAAAACAGCCGCGACCGTGTGATTCGTCTAACGGTTAATTCTTCGCGGTTGGGAGATGCTGTATTAACTCCGAAGGGTGACAAACTATATTATCAGGCAGCCTTTGAAAGCAGATACGATTTGTGGGAACACGATCTTAAAGAGAACAAGACCAAAATCGTCCTGAAAAGAGTCGGCGGCGGAGCCTTGCTTCCCGACAAGAAAGGCGAGAATCTGTTCCTTTGCAGCCAAGGTGGTATCAAAAAAGTCACTGTAGCGGCGGTGAGACCAAGCCTGTAGAATTCGAAGCCTTCTTCGACTATCAGCCATACGGCGAGCGCGAATATATCTTTAACCACGTGTGGCAACAAGTAGAAGACAAATTCTATGTAAAGGACCTGCACGGAGTGGACTGGAAAGGTTATCGCGAAGCATACGCACGCTTCCTTCCATACATCAACAACAACTATGACTTCCAGGAAATGCTGAGCGAAATGCTGGGCGAATTGAACGGCTCACACACCGGAGCACGTTATTATTCAAACGGTCCTGCACTATCCACAGCGGCTCTAGGTGCATTCTATGACGAAACATACGATGGTGACGGACTAAAAATCAAAGAAATATTGGCCAAAGGTCCGTTTGCCGTGAAAAAGACCGATGTCACTCCCGGTTGCATCATCGAAAAGATTGATGGCAAACCCATCGTGAAAGGACAGGACTACTTCCCGCTGCTGGAAGGCAAAGCCGGAAGAAAAGTGTTACTGGGCATGTATAATCCGGCTACCGGCAAACGTTTTGATATCACCATCAAAGCTATCAGCACAGGTGAACAAAGCAACTTACTGTACAAACGTTGGGTAGAACGTTGCCGCAACATAGTCGACAAGTCATCCAATGGCCGCATAGGCTATGTACATGTAAAAGGCATGGACAGCCAAAGTTTCCGCGAAGTATATAGCGAAGTATTGGGACGCTGCCGCAACAAGGAAGCGATCATTGTAGATACCCGTCACAACGGCGGCGGCTGGTTGCACGATGATTTGGCCACTTTATTAAGCGGCAAGGAATATCAGCGTTTCGTCCCACGCGGACAATACATAGGCAGCGACCCGTTCAACAAATGGCTCAAGCCATCCTGCGTATTGGTATGCGAGGACAATTACAGTAACGCACATGGTTTCCCATGGGTTTACAAGGAATTAAAGATAGGCAAACTGATTGGCGCTCCGGTTCCGGGCACAATGACTGCCGTATGGTGGGAAAACCAAATAGATCCGAGCATTGTGTTCGGCATCCCTCAAGTGGGCTGTATGGACATGCGCGGACAATATGCTGAGAACCATCAGCTTTCACCGGACATAGAGGTCTACAACGCTCCGGAAAAAGCACTGAAGGGTGAAGACCAGCAGCTGGAGGCAGCCGTACAGGAAATGCTGAAAACGGTGGGAGAAAAGAAATAGGACTCTCTCCTCCTGATAAAAAGAAAAGGGTGTCAAAACGCAACCTTTGAAGAAAAGGACTTTCCAGCTGAGACTTGACACCCTTTATCAACCATAAAAAGAGCCGTATCAACTCTACTTCCGAGTAATGATACGGCTCTTTTCTATTGACCGGTTACCATCCGTAACTTTTTCAGCATGCTCATTTTTACATTATTCCCTGCTTTCCAGCCTCAACCCACTCAGACACGCATGCAAGTTAACGCCACATCCCGGTATGAAAAACACCACTTCCGGCAAGGGTTGGAAATGCGTACAGCGTTCGGTGGAAATGTGTACAGCAGGCGTTGGAACACCGTCCAACAGTCGCTGGACGGTTGAAAGAAAAAGCCTCATGCGATATTCTTTCAAGTTGTTTCCGGCATCGCATCAGCTTATCTTGCCCTTTCTTTCCAGAGGCGCGTCATATCTTCCAAGGTCTTTCCTTTTGTTTCATCAAGGAGAAGGTGAAACTGATTGTTGCCGACGAGCTGGAGCGCATCGCCAACGACGAGAACCGGAAGCATCTGTTGCAGCAGAAATAATATATATCTGTTTATAAATATGTGCCGGCGAAAGAGAAAAAAGCCTTTATTTTCTTTTCGCCAGCATTATTTTTGTACTTTTGTTGCATATAATATAGCGCAAATGGATATAAATCAGAATTATAGAGAAGCAGTAAAGATCATAAAAGAGGCTATTCTACGCAGCCAGTACCGTGCAGCCGCATCGGTGAACAAGGAACAGCTATCTCTTTATTATGGCATCGGACGTTACGTGTCGGAAAATTCTCGTACAGGCTTTTGGGGAAAAGGTGCAATTGAACAAATATCTTCTCTGTTGCAAAAAGAATTGCCGGGGCTAAGGGGATTCTCAGCAACAAGCATAAGAAATATGCGTATTTTTTACGAGGAGTGGGATAAGGTTTTAAATCATCAGCCAACGGCTGATGATTTGGTGTTGAATGAAAAATTGCTTCTTATAGAAATTCATCAGCCAGTGGCTGATGAATTCAATTGGGCTGATTTCCTTTCAATCGGTTTTAGTCATCATACCGAAATAATATCCAAAGCTAAGACTTTGGAAGCAAGGCTATTTTATATACATGAGTGCGCTACTCGCTATTGGAGTAAATACACTTTAAGGGATTATTTAAAAGCAGACCTCTACAGCCATCGGGGAACTTTACCTAACAATTTCGCACAAACATTGCCTGATACTAAGCAAGCTCTAAAAGCTGTTTGTTCATTTAAAGATGAATACTTGCTTGATTTCATCAATGTGGAGGAACTGAATGAGCAGGAAGAGGATTTAAACGAAAAGATAGTAGAAAAGGCGATTGTTGCCAACGTAAAGAAGTTCATTATGACCTTTGGGCAAGATTTCAGTTTTATAGGCAATCAATATCGCATGGAGGTTGCAGGAGAAGAAATGTTCATTGATTTGCTCTTTTTCAATCGGGAGCTTAATTCCTTAGTCGCAGTCGAATTGAAATCCGGGAAATTCCGTACATCTTATTTGGGGCAGTTGAATACTTATCTATCCGCCTTAGATACATATATCAGAAAGCCGCACGAAAATCCCTCTATCGGCATAATCCTTTGCAGGGAAATGAATCAAACCTTTGTAGAGTTTGCTGTTCGTGATTATAACAAACCGATGGGGGTTGCTACATACCGTGCTTCTAAAGATATGCCGGAACGACTTCGTAACGCTCTGCCAGACATTGAGGATTTGAAAAAGCTATTGTAAGGTAAAAGCCTTGTTTTTTGGCAGGTAATTGCCTTTTGTTATCTTTGCATAAGAAGCCCACCACTAAGCGAATTTCTTCGTTTTTTTTGTTACTATTTTGTTACCCACTGTTAGTAATATGCGGGCTTCTTCTTTGATAATCAAAACAATACACCAGTCAATATATAATATGTGGCAAAACAACACCTAATTTGAGCAAATTTCGCCTTTTGAGCAATTATCCGAATGTCACTTTTCTTCTGCTGCCACAGAAAAGAAGGCAGAATGGCTGACCGCTCATGAAGATTTTCAATTATCAGAAGGAACACACACGTTATAAATTATAAATCAACAAGATAAATTAACCAAGACAAATTCTCCGCAAACTAAACATTCCCTCAAATGCCAGCAGAAAAGGTACTTTGTATCACATGATAAAGTTGGAATAATTTATTTTTGAGCACCCATTAGTGAGGGCAATGCCCTCACTAACACCGATGCTACCACCACTAATAAGCAGTTCATTATAAACAAGTTAAAGCAAAAGTGAGGGCATGAGGGCATTTTTGCGTCCAACTTTCTATTGATACGCCAAATTCAAAGCTTAAATGCCAAAGCTGTGATAAGACGAAACCTGTCACAGAATTTGAGTGGCGCCCGGTAAGGGGGGCATCGCATCAGCTTATCTTGCCCTTTCTTTCCAGAGGCGCGTCATATCTTCCAAGGTCTTTCCTTTTGTTTCAGGAACCATCTTCCACACAAACAGAGCTGCAAGCACACAGATCACACCATAAAGCCCGTAGGCAAACACCGGACTGAACTCGTACATGGCAGGGAAAGTGGAAGAAACCAGATAGTTGAATATCCACTGGAAAGCTACAGCGATAGCCACTGCCTTGCCACGAATGGTATTCGGGAATATTTCTGCAATCAGTACCCAGCAGATAGGTCCCCAGGACATCATGAAGAATGCGGCGTAAACAATGATGGACAGAACGGGAAGAATCCCTCCCACCTGGAACTCATCACAGAAGGCAACACTGAACGCACCTACCGCCATGCCGATGGAACCGACTATCAACAAAGGCTTACGGCCCATCTTTTCTACCGTGAATATGGCAATCAGCGTAAAGAGGATATTGACCACACCCATTACCACAGTCTGCATCATACCATCGCCACCGCCACCAATTTTTTCAAAAATACGCGGAGCGTAATAAAGCACCGCATTAATACCGATAGCTTGTTGGAATACGGAAAGCAAGATACCGACTACGATAACTGTCAGCCCGTATGTAAGCAGTTTCTCTGTTTTCTCGGAAGTCACCGCCTTTATCTCAGACAGAATCGTCTTCGCCTTATCCGTTCCATTCACCTTTTCGAGCACGGCAAACGCTTTATCATCCTGATGGGTCATAGCCAAATAACGCGGAGTCTCAGGAACCAAAAACAATAATATGCCAAATAATGCAGCCGGAACCGCTTCGGAAACGAACATATATCTCCAGCCGTCGGAAACAAGCACCTCATCCGGCATGCCATCTTTAATCATATAATTCACAAAATAGACTACCAACATGCCAAAGATAATAGCAAACTGGTTGCATGAAACCAATTTACCACGGATCTCGGAAGGGGCTATTTCGGCAATGTACATCGGACAAACAGCCGAGGCAAGTCCTACACCGATACCTCCGATGATACGATAAAAGTTAAAAGCAAGGATCAATGCAAACGAAGTATCTCCTTTCGGGAAAAATAAAAATTCGGGATAATAAGACCCTAAAGCGGACAGAAAGAACAATAAAGCAGCCAGACGCAACGAATTACGACGTCCTAACCCCGAAGCAAAATAACCGGAAAAAGCACTACCAATGACACAGCCTATCAATGCGCTGGAAGCGGTCACACCATGCCAGAAAGCATCTAATCCCATGTGTTTTTGCAGAGCCTGCTCCGCTCCCGAAATAACAGCCGTATCATAACCGAAAAGTAAACCACCGAGAATGGCTATAAACACCACTCCCATCAGATAGAAATTGTTTTTCTTGTTTTCCATAATAAAAGAATTATAACAGTTTTCGTAATAAATACAATAACAAAGATGTGCGAAATTAATCATTAATACGTAATCCTATTATAATTCTCCGACCATTTTAAATCTTTTTCACATCAAGGGAAAGCAAGGTTATTTCGTCTGAACTGTTCTATGTCTTCCTTTTTTAATCCTATCTTATCCAATGACTTAGGAAGATTATGATCATTAAGATAATAACGCGGACGAATGAGATATTGTATGTTTGCCACCGACAGGCTGTCTGCCCTATAAGGCGTCTGTATCCCTGCCAAATTCAGCATGGTATGAAATACGGAAGCATTTCCCGCCACTGGTTTTTCATGATTCTGCAATATGGCTTCGTGTACTTCCACATTCTCCTCTCTATAGGCTTTGGACAGCCAAATCAGAAATGGCACATGCAGCTGATAATATGACGGCACCGGGGAAGCATGTAAAAATAGTTTCCTATCATCATCAAAAATATCCTCTCCATGATCCGAAGTATAAAGCATAGCCGAAAGAGTGTTTGTCTTCTGCAACAAAGTGATCAAAGAAGCCAGAAAACCATCGGTATAACGAATGGTGTTATCGTATGCGTTCATCAAATACTCTTTGTTCTCATATTTGGCGTCTGTCAGATGATCCGGTTTAAAGACAGACATGGATTCGGGATAGCGTTCTTTGTAATTAAAATGTGATCCATAGGCATGCAGCACGATAAACAATTTTTGATGGCCTGCCTTCAGTTCCTTTTCTACCAGGACCAATAGTTCGTCATCCGAAATATTGGCTCCCTCCGGAGCGTCTTTCTTGATAAACTTCCAGTCAGCTGCCTCCATTCCCAGAAAATCAATAAAAGAATGATTGGGAAGCTGGTTCGAAAAAAATGCGGTATGAAATCCTGCCTCCTTGAAAGCGGTAATGATTCCTTTCTGTCTATAAAGACAGTCATAGTCTTCTGCCGAAGCTGCCGAAAGCAGCATGGGCACACTTTTATGGGTGGTATTAGACTGGGTAAGCACATCGGTGAAAGTTATCAGCCCCTCCGTTTTATCAAGTAACGGAGTCGTGTTTCTTTCATAGCCATAAAGTCCGAAATTACAGGCACGGGCTGTCTCCCCTATCACCAGTACATAAACTTCCGGATTATTTTTATCATGTACAGCCCTGGCATTGAAGGTGAAATCCTTTGAAGTTTCCGCATATCCGGCAGTTTCGCCCGCACGTTCTGCAGCCAATACTAAATTATAGCACACATTAACCGGATACATTTCAATCTTTACCTGATAATCGCGCTGTGTCGCATAGCAGATGACAGTCAATAACATTCCCGCTGCAACGCCGGTCAAGGCATATTTACGTTGACGGCGGATAAAAGAATATTCCAGCGAATTGCTTCGGGCCCATGAGAAACCTCCCAAGGCCAAAGCAGGGATATAAACAACAAAAACGCCAATTACAGCCGGCAGCAAATTATCCAACAGCTCCATCGCCTCTCCGGAATTAGTGGTTGTCAAATTCAGGAACATATCTACCGCAATGATAGAACGCCCGAACAAGTATAGCAATACCAATTGGAATGCCGCAAAGAAAACAAACGGAAACAAGATCCAGATCGTCTTTCCGGGTTTACGCCCCCATGTCATGATCCACCCATAAACCGACACCGGCAGAACGACATTACAAATACGTGCCAAAAGTGTCATTTGCTGTTCTGTAAAAAACAATGCCACATTGGGAATGGCCAAGACAACAATGAACCATACGAACAATCGTTGTGGCTCACAACACCACTGAATAAATTCTTTAAAATGCTTCATTTATATTAAAGATAAAACCAGACTGTCCATTTTTACCAAATCCATAGTCCAGACGAACATTCACATTCTTTTTAAACTCCCAACGATAACCTATTCCATAATTAGGCAACACGCTGTCCATACGCAGAGCACTGAACTTATGGAACACAGTTCCGGCCCCTATCCAAACCACAACGCCATTACGTTTCCATACATGCTGACGCAATTCCACCTGCCCCTCCATTTTATGCTTGTCACGATAACGCCCCTCGTAATAACCACGCATGGAATACGAGTTTCCCAACAGCGCCATCATGCCCACGACGGATGGCCGAAGTTAAAAGTACCGCGGAGTTCTCCTGCCAACAATCCCCCTTCCCATACCGGATGATAATAACTGGTACGCAAATCCGTAGTACTGAAGGCATAATCGTTTCCTAGAAACCTGGGACGGAAACACTGGGTTAGATTCAAATAATATCCCTTATGGGGATTAGTCAGCACATCGCGCGAATCATACGCCAAAGAAAAGCCCACTCCATAATTAGCGGTAGTAAGATCCATACCTTCCAGTAATTCGGGGCGTTCCATATTCTTGCCATGCACATAATCATAAGCCGCCATAGGGCCTATATATAAATTATCCGCTATCCGAAACAGGAAACTGGCTTTGATTTGTGCCTGCCAGCGATCCAAATCGGATTCATTGGCATCCACATTACCCCTATCATAGCCTATTCCCCAAAACTTGGAAGGAAAGGAATAAAAATAAAGGGTATAATCCAGCCGGTATTTGTCCTGTGGAAAGATATGAGTTCCGCGCACTCCCAGCATATAGAAACCAACAGTGGAAACATCTCCAAATAAAGATACATTAGACGGAGGAAGAAGCATGTCGCTTCTGTCGGCACGATAAAGCCCCGCCGCCACCAGTCCAAGCCCCAGTTTGGTATCCGTACTGTAATGCGGTCCGCCAATAATACTGAAATCAAACTTCTTATGATTCTTATTTTTATTAGCGTCATTAAAATAGTCCAGAAACTTTTTGAAAAAAGTCTTTTTCTGTACCATGCTGTCTTTGTGTTGCGTTGTCGTATCTTCAGGCAAATAAAACAGACCACCCTCTTGTGGAACTGCCAAAGTCACATCTGCCATGCATATAAAGATTACGATCAAAAATGATATTTTCTTCATTGTAATCTATTCTTTTTTCTACTGTAAAGAAAGCCTTTGCAGTAAACATAAACTGATAAAAACAAATAAAGCAGATCTGGATACAAAGATAACCAAACCTGCTTTATTGTGACTTTTTTTATATGATAAGAATCTGGTCTGAATTTATCTATTTCTGTCCTAAATACCTTATACCGGTCGCTTTTCTGTAATCAGCCAACGCAATCTTCTGCTCGTAATACGATTGGATCAGGTTTGTATATGCCTGTATCCATGTCAGCTGTGCAGAAAGCACATCCAAAATAGTCAACTTACCTTCCGTATAACTAAAAGTATTCAGATCCAAATTCTCTTCTGCCAATTTGCAGTTCTCCTCGGCAATGCTGATCTGACGGGTATTCTCTGTCAGAGCCGTCCATGCCTTCGCCACTTCTTTGCTTATCTGGTCTTGCTTATCTTGCAATGCATACTGCTTGCCCAATAAAACAGCCTTCTGTGCAGCCGTCGATTTAAAGCGGGCTCCCCAATGGAAAATCGGCAATTTAATAGAGGCATACACATTACTATTAAACATAGTTTCGCCCGAAATGTTCAGCATCTGTGTTCCCCATGTCTCTTTAAAGCCGATAGAAAGAGAAGGATTGTACTTGGCGGCAGCCAGACTCACCTGTCTTTTCTGATAGTCCACATCCAATTGTGAGATAGCATAGTCGGGACGCACATTCAAGGCTGTTTCCGCTCCTATAAAGGCAGGCATGGGCAATACGGTAGAAATAGAATCCGTCAAATCCATTTCGGCCAGCGGTTCCAGCCCCATCAGTACATTCATATTCTGCAAAGCAACCTGATAAGACTGATAGCTGCCGGAACGTTGCAGTTCGGCCTCCTTCAGACGGGTCTGCATCTGAATGAGATCCGTCTTACTGATGTAGCCGTCATCGTACTTGTCTTGCAGCACTTTGGTCAACTGCTCAATAATCCGCACATACTGACACATCGTTTCATACATTTCTTTTTGTGCGGCTGTTCCCCAATAGCTGGCTTCAGCGGCATAGATAATATTATCCGTTGTCAAATCCACCGACTTATCCGCCATCCGGGTCTGTATTTGTGAAGCCTTGTAATTGTGATAGATACTTCCACCGGCATAAACAGGTTGTGACACTCCTACTTCGGCACTGTATGAATCGTGCTCCATAGGAACAGCCATCCCCCCGAAATCCATCTCGTACTTGTTGATACGATACTGGTAACTTCCCGTTGCGTCAACTGCCGGAAAGAAAGCGGTTTTTGCCGCTTTCATGGCCTTCTGCATGGCAGTACGTTGCGCCACGCTTTGTTTTAAGGTTTGGCTATAGTCCAGTACCTTTTGTTCAAAGGTAGAATAATCCACGACAGTCTGAGCCGAAAGCGTACCGGTCATGCAAGCCATACCTATAATATAGATCATCTTAGTTTTCATTATCTGTCTGCTCTGATTTTAAAGAAAATACAATAAGTTACCGGAAGAACAAAAATGGTCAGTACCGTCGATACGAACAAACCACCCATAATGGTAGCCGCCATACCTGCGAACATGGCATCGCCCAGCAAGGGAAGCATACCCAGAATGGTAGTCCCCGAAGCCATGGTCACCGGAACAATACGTGTCTTGGTAGCCTCGACCACAGCAGACACCGCACCCTTTCCATCCTTCAGCTGAAGTCCGATCTCATCGACCAGCACAATGGCATTCTTGATATTCATACCGATCAATCCCAACAGACCGAGAATGGCAAAGAAATCCAATGACTTGCCAAACAAGAGCAAGCCCCATACCACACCGATAAACACCAGCGGCAACATCAGCATAATCAATACCGGCTTACGGTAGTTGCTGGGGAAAAGGAACAGCAGAACCACATAAATCAACAGGAAGGTCAGCGGAATATTCTTCGCCAATGCAGCGTTACTTACATCCTGTGTTTCCTGCTCGCCGAAATATTTCATTTTATATCCTTCGGGCAACTGCATCTGCTCTTGTACGGCAGTCAGCACCTGTTTGAACGCAGCCATCGTATTGGCTCCACGTTTCGGCTCACATTGCATCATCATGCAACGCTCGCGGTTGAAGCGACGGACTACATTATAATCATATCCCAAAGAGAAATTATCAATCACCTGCTCCACCTTCACGGAGTTTCCTTTCGTGCTGAATACAGGCACACTCTTCACGTCATTCAAGTTCATTGTCTCCACATCCTCGTCTTTCAACAAAATAGGCAAGGAGACATCTCCCTCACGGTATTCACCCAAAGGCAGGCCATTGGTGGCCGTACGGAATGAATTGGCAACCTGCTGACGGGTAATTCCCAAACGCAAACCTTTCTGTTGAGAGAACATCGGCTTCCATACGGGAACCTTATCTCCCCAGTTGGAACGGATATCCGTCACCATATCACACTGGCGGACTATCTCTTTCGCCCTTTCAACCAATGCTGTCAGCGTATCGGGATTCTCGCCGATAAAACCGATCTCAATAGCAGCCTCAGGCACCGGAGACAATGCAAAAAGTGCCGAACGGGTAATGATATTGGGGAAGTTCTGAGTCATGTGCTCATAGAACTGCTGTTCCACTTCGGCCGCATCTTCAGGATTTTTGGTTTCCACCATTACATTGGCATAATTGGACTTCGGTCCGAAAGAGGAGCTTGCCAGATAGTAACGCAACGGAGTACCGCCCAATGTCACCGAGTATGATTTAACTTTCTCATGATTCTTCAAGTAGTCCTCCACTTTCATCACATCCTGATCTACCGCATGAATACTGAATCCCTCAGGGAATACCAGATCGGCACGGAAATAAGGCTTGTTCATTTTCGGGAAGAAACTCTGAGGCATAACAGCCATAATGACCAAAGAAAGCACCAAAGTCACAAAGACAGTGGTCAATGTCACAAAACGGCGCTTGATAAGCAACGTCAGGAACTTCTCGAACTTATGATAGAGTTTAGTATCATAGGGATCTTTCATGGCACCGCCGGGAGCCGCTTCTTTCAAAATGAAATTACCGAAAGTAGTAGTCTGACACAAAGCCAGAATCCAGCTCAAGCCTAATGAAACCGCCAATACAATAAACAATGGTTTTACAATCTCGGCCACGGATGCCGGAGCCAGATACAAGGGCAGGAACGAACAGATGGCTATGAAAGTCGCACCCAGCAACGCCCACTGCGGCTTGAGGGCACCGTCTATCAATGACTGATAACGTGACTTTCCGCGCTTGATGCCTATCTGCGCATTATCTGTCACCACAATGGCATTATCCACCAGCATACCCATGGCGATAATAAATGCCGCCAATGAAGTACGGTTCAGTCCTACCCCCCACATCAACATAATAAGCAAGGTACCACCTACCGAGAAAAGCAACGAACTGCCGATCAGCATACCGGCACGCGACCCCATCACCACAAAGATAATCAGGATGACAATAACCAATGACTCTATCAAGTTCAGAATAAAGCCATTATTCGCCTCATCGGCAATCTTGTCCTCAGGATAAAGCGAGGTCAGCTCAATGCCGATAGGCAACAATTGCTCTATTTCCGCCAACTTCTCATCCACCGCTTCACCCACGGCTACCACATTATCCTTTGCTCCACTGGCTACACCTATACCGATGGCACGTTTTCCATTGACACGCATCAAGGTTGAAGGCGGATCATAGTATCCACGCTCCACCGTTGCAATATCCCCCAAACGTACTTCCCGTCCGTCCTTACTGATAATCAACTGGTTCTCTATATCTTCCAGACTGGTATAGGTTCCTTCCGTACGCAAGCGCAACTGATAAATTTCGGTCGCTATATCTCCCGTATTCACCTGTATATTCTGCTTCTGCAAGATGCCCATGATCGAAGTGGGATCAATCCCCAGCGCCGAAAGCTTGGAGGTAGATAGCTTGACATTGATCACTTCGGTCTGTTCCCCGTATAACATCACTTTCTGCACCCCCTCAATCGGAGTCAACTGGGTACGTATGCGTTGCGCCCAGTCACGCAAATCGGTATATGAGAACCCGGCATCGGCTGTCAAGGCATAATAAATGCCATACACATCCCCAAAGTCATCATTCACCGTAATGGTAGACGCCCCGCTGGGCAACTTGGGTTGTATATTCGCCACCTTGCGACGTAACTCGTCCCATTTCACCGGCATATAGTCCGGATCAATCGTAGGCTGAAGTTCGATAGAAATCTTGGACAGTCCGAAATAAGATTCCGATTTAATCTGATATACATCCGTCATGGACTGGATTTCGCGCTCAATCGGTTCTGTAATCAGCTTCTCCACTTCGTGCGGATTCGCTCCCTGATACTGGGTAACCAATACCGCGGTCTTTATCACGAAAGGCGCATCTTCTTTCTTAGGCAGCTTAAAGAAGGAGATAATTCCGCCTATCAGCAAAACAGCCAAAAAGAAATAGATAACCTTCCGGTTCTCCAAAGAATATTTTGGAATATTCATGATCTGCTCTCTCCTTTTTTATTCAGTTAATATTTTTACTTGCTGACCATCCACCAGATAAGAAGCTCCGGCAGAGACCACCTGTTCACCCGCTTTCACGTCTCCGGTAACAATCAAGTCATTACGTCCTACAATAGTACCCTCGTCGTTGACTTTGCGTTGTTCCACTTTCTGCGTGGAGGGATTATAAACGAACACTTTCTTACTGTTCAACGTATTGTCAAACA
The DNA here is from genome assembly GCF_000614185.1 of Phocaeicola sartorii JCM 17136 = DSM 21941. GTDB lineage: Bacteria > Bacteroidota > Bacteroidia > Bacteroidales > Bacteroidaceae > Phocaeicola > Phocaeicola sartorii. The sequence continues at coordinate 106,926 of NZ_BAKM01000001.1, forward strand.
CCACAGCCGACAAAGGCACCGTAATTCCTTCTTTCACCACCTCGTTCTCAATATTGACAATGACCCGGCATGAGAACCCTACGGATACCTGATATTTTTTCAAATCAAATTCAGGATCATCAATGTAGAGGAACACTGGTACTCCGGCACCATCGGGAGAAGCCTCTACATATTCCTTGACCTTTGCCTGAAACAATTTTCCCTTATAAGCATCAAATTCCACATAAATAGTCGCTGGAGAAGTGACGTATGAAATATTCGTTTCAGGGATGGTGAACTCCACTTGCAGTTTAGCGGGATTGATCAGACAGACCACCCCTTGTCCGGGCTGTACACGCTGATAGTTTTCAACGTATTTTTTTTGTATGAAGCCATCAAACGGAGCACGCAGCTTGGTATCATTCAATGTGTTTTGCGCATTTTCGAATGCCGACTTGGCATTGGTGTACGAAGCCTGGGTGGTTTCAAACTCTTGCATGGAAATGGCGTTCTTAGCCAACAGCTTCTCCGCGCGCTGCATCTGTGATGCCGCTTTTTGGAATGAGGCCCTCTTGGCATCATAATCCAGTTTGTAGTCAGTCGGATCTATTTCGGCCACCACCTGCCCTTTCTTCACCCGTTGTCCTTCGAGTACGTTCATTGCTACCAGCGGACCGGACATTTTAAATGCCAAGTCACTGAACTGATCAGGCGACACAACACCTGAATACGATTTTTCGATCCTGCTTAACGAGGTCACTTCCGCCAGTTTCACGGGACGGGGACCACGTTCTTGCGCAGGTTGCTGTCCACAAGAACAGAACACTGCTACAATCATTGCCATAATAGACAAATTTTTACCTTTCATACTGTTAATCTTCACTATTAGTTTTCGCTGCAAAGTTCTTATAATTATTAGAGGCGTACAAGTGCCAGCAGTAAGATATATTAGTCTATTTTTAAGCATTTTCTTTGTTATCTGCTTTAACTGCCCTATATTTGTGGTGCATAATCAAAATTTTCTTTATTTTTATGAAGTACGTAGATGACATTAACCTATTTAAACCCAACAAGGATTTCGTAGCAGAAATTGACATGACAGGTTCGTTAGGGCGTATTTACCATTATCCGCAACGAATGAACGGCTGCCTGTTCCTTCTGTGCCTGCGAGGTGAATGTGACATAACGATTCATCTGTCCGAATACAAGATACAAAAGAACGACATCGTCACCATTCTGCCCGAAACCTTTGTGCATGTTCACCGGCAAAGTCCCGACTGCCGTTTGTACATGGTAGGATTCAACAAAGAATTGCTGAACGGAATAAACTTCTTCAATTCCACCATGAATTATCTTTCAGCATTGATTGACACGCCCATTATCCCTCTGCGTCCCGAAATAACGGAGTTGTTTCAAGACTACTTTATGTTACTGATAAAAATGAAGCGTATAGGGAGCAAGCCCAATAAAGACTTGATCAGTACCATTTTTCTTTCCATATTACACGGTGTAGGCAGCATCCATCAAAACACCAGTGTAGCCACACGTACTTTCAATCGTGGAGAAGAAATTGTAAAACGCCTGGTCCAATACATCATCAAACATTATACCAAGGAACGGAGTGTGGCTTTTTATGCCGATCTGCTTCATATATCCCCCCAGCATCTCAGCACTACTGTTAACAAGGTTACGGGGAAGACCGTTACAGACATCATCGCCAAACTGGTGATAACGGACGCCGAAGCCAAACTGAAATCCACCGACCTTACCATTCAGGAAATAGCCTATTCACTTAATTTCCCGGACATCTCTTTCTTTGGAAAATATTTTAAAAGATATACTGGCATGTCACCGAAACAGTATCGGGAAAACGGATAGTGAAAACAGGCTCGTCACACGTTAGTACGTGTAGACTTATACATTAGTACGTGTGAGCTTACACATACTAATGTATAAGTCTACACGTACTGACGTATAAAAGCATACATCCGGAGACACCTTATTCCTCTATAAAAAGCTATAAGTTTTTCGGTTTATAAATGGCGTCCCACCAAGTCGCATCATCCTGCAACCACTTGGCAAACCAGGCAAAAATCGTGTTCTGCCACTGGATTCTCTTGCCATAATCCACTATATGATGATCTTGTCCCGTTACCGCCACAAAAGCCGTTTCGCGTCCCAGCAACTTCAGTGCCGTAAACATCTGGATACTCTCTCCCACCGGCACATTCACATCCGCATCACCATGCAGGAACAGCAAAGGCGTATGTATCTTGTCCGCATTGAACAACGGACTTTGTTTTACAAAAAGATCAGGATTGCTCCACGGATAACTGTTCGCCATGGAAACTTCACTATACGAATATCCCCAATATCCTTCCCCCCAGTAACTGGTATGGTCACTGATGCCGGCATGAGAGATGGCCGCTGCAAAAATATCGGTCCGCGTTTGCAAGTATTGTGTCATGAAACCGCCATAGGACGCACCTATACAACCTATTTTCCGGTCATTGACAAAAGCATGCTCTTTACAAAACTGCTTGGTACCTTCTATGATATCCTGTGCCACCCCTTCCCCGGCTGTATTGACGTGGCGGGCGGAGAATTCCTGTCCGAAACCGGTGGCACCGCTAGGTTCTATCACATACACCACATAGCCCAATGCCGCGTATGCATGATGCGGATAACGGCTTTCGAAATTACGGCTGACCGGACTGCATCCACCATAATAATTCACTATCATAGGATATTTCCGGTTGGCGTCAAAATGAGGCGGCAGGTAATAACGGCCATAAATGGTGTCACCACGCGAATTGGTAAAACTCCAAGCCTTGCATTCGCCCAGCTCCACATCTTTCAAGAGGTCCTTACTTAAATCTTCCAACAAAGAGGATTTCATCTTTTTGGTATTCAGGGTGTACAAACGGTCGGAATTTGAGGCGCTCTGTCCATAATAGGCCATAACCGGAGCATTTTGCGCCAATGAGAATGAATTGACCAAATCCTCTGAAACCTCCAGTTGCTGAATCTTCCCGTCGGCGGGATTCATCCGGTACAAACTGTAACAGTCACGGTTCTCGGCCGTGAAATAGACTTGCCCGTCGGCCTTATTCCACACGGCACGCTGTACGCTGGGATTAAAATCTTTCGTCAGCGGAGTGACTCTCTTATCAGCTATATCCAGCAAATAAAGCTGACCGTCCGTCATACTCGGAGTCTGCCCTTCCTTCACATTTTTCCCTATTCCACCCAGTGATTCAGGCGAGCCGGATACCAACACCTGCGTTCCGTCAGGTGAAAAACGGGCTCCACTGATAAAACCATCTTTATCTATCAGCAGTTCCGCCTGCAAAGTCTGCATATCCAACCGATATAGTGAGAACAAAGTGGTAGGACGCTTGGTCAGACGGCTCCGGCTGGTCATCATCAAGAGATACCGGCCGTCATTGGAAATATCGGCAGCCCAGACATTGTGATAACCGAAAGTCAATGGCTGCAACAAACCGGTCTTCAAATCATATTTAGCCAGATAAGAACGGTTGCGCCATCCCGGCTGGCGGTCATCCGGTTCCAGGACTTCATAAATCTCTTTACGTTCTTTCGGTCCTTCCTGGGTCATGGTGAAAAGCAGGTAGTCTTCCGTAGGTGCGAACTGGAAATACCCGTCAGGCAATTTATTCACCAGCACGGTCTCTGCTCCGGTAAGCGGATCTACAACGATCAGCTGCCTGCCGTCCACCCCTGTACGGGTATAATAATAACGGTTAGAACGAGGCATCCATTGCATGTTTTCAGTAGCTCCGCCAAGACCTTACCGCTGGCAAGTTCAGTAACACGCGTACTGCCGGCCGACCGGCCACCTACACAAGTCGTACGATAATTGGTAATCAGATATCTGCCGTCAGGGGAAAGTCCTACTCCGGCAAAACGAGTTCCATGCAACACATCCGCCAAAGTATATAGCTTTTTGTTATCCTGCTTAAGTGAAATGCTTCCTTCTTGATCCGTATCCACACTCACTTTCAAGGAGTCTGTTTTCCCTGCTTCAGAAAGATATTTAATGACTACAGCATGGGTGGCCGGCTCCAAAGCCAACTCAGTCCCTTCCTGTTTTTTCCCATCTACATAAAGTTGGTATTTTTTCAGCCCGTCAATCTTCAACTTGGCCGTGGCATAACGAGTATTCTCCAACACAAAACCCACCATGTGCAAGGCATATCCCGAATCACTACCCGGCAAAAGCCCGCCTGTAACTAAAGTTCCCTGTTGCAATACGTCCACAGAAAGAGGAGTATCCAACAGACGTCCGGATACAAAAGTCTTTGAATTCACATCCACGCTGTCCACCTGGAAAGGGGCCTGTACAACGTAGGGTCCGGCATAACGGAAAGTAGTAATGTCAATCGTTTCAGCACCTGCCATCACAGTCCAGGCAAGGGCACAGGACAATAAGATTTGTTTCTTCATATTTCTAACAATTTGTGTTACACAAAGATAGTGAATATAAAAGAAACAAAAACCTTTTTTTACGAATTTCAATACTTCCTACCACATATTATTTCACCTCTCCCGGCAGATAGCGCAACTGCAAATACTGTTCTCCCGGTTTCAGATATCCCCCTTCGAACATTTCTTTCCTGATCCGGTAAACTTCCACCCTTTTCAATAAGTAATTTTCTACCTTCATCGGCTGCTTTTTACACCAGGAAAGCACTTTCAGACTTCCATCGGCATGAACATCCGCATAGACTTTTACCGTTCTTATCGGAGTCCCGTCCGCTATCTTACGCCCTCTTTTATAATCCACCCACAAAATAGCTTTCGCTTTTTCCCCCTCACATGCCCCGGCGTACTCATCCGTTCCGGATGCGGTGGAAGGTGAAGAAGTTCCCTTGCAACCTGCCACCACACATAAGATCAAAAAGAATAAAAAATAGCACCCTCGTGTTTTCATATCAATATCGGATTAGTCTTTTATCTCTTCTATAGGAGTAATATCCACTATTTCGGGCATATCCGTTTCTTTCTTCTGACGGAAGCGGATGATGTTTATCAAATCGGACAGTCCGTACACAATGCTGCTCACTCCCAGAATGATAAACGGAACAGTAGCCGCCGTAAACGGATTAAACAATACTACAATCCCTGCAATCAGCACCAGCACAGGTATCACAAAAAAGCCTCCCGGTACCACCGTCCAACTACGCGCAGCAGACAAATTCACAATCTGACTGATTCCCGCCAGTACCAAGACTGCACCCAGCACATACATCAGGATGCCGACAAAAAATGCCGGCATAATCATCAGCCATAATCCAAACAAAAGGCTGCCAAGTCCGGCAATAGGAAAACTACTGCCATCCTGCTTGCCGCGAATCAAATACCCGAATACAGAAAAGAGTCCCGGTACCAGAAACAGCACACCGATTGTGATAACCAGATAAAGGATGGCAGCCTCAGGCCATGCCACCAGCAACACACCGATGACCAATGCACAGATACATCTGATTATAGAATAATTCATTGTTTTCATATTCAATCATGTCTAATTGGTTAATGAAGCGAATATACTGATTATTTCTGAGAAGACAGATGCAAAACGGATATTAATTTTCCAGACAGAAGAACAAAAGAACAAAGCCAGAACAGATTTTCCTGTCATAAACTCAGAACTACATTCTATTGTTCTATAGACTTTAGCAAACAGAATGTTCCACCGACTATCCCAATCTGTTCTTTCGTACTCATGTCTGAAGATCATCCTTTTGTCTTATGGTAAATCACTCTATCTGTTCTGTCTCAGGCAGATTTTGTACATTCTCATCCTCATCAATCAAAATAGCCCAAAAGAGCCACCATAACAGCAATCCTGCCAACAACACGGCACCTATTCTTATCCAAAGTTTACGTTTCATACGCTTCATTTTAATGATTTATTAACTGATGTATTAAAAACCATTCCGTCCCCCGGAATGTTCATTTATAAAACCAATTTAAAGTTATAAGATCATGAATAATGGAAAATTCTTTGCCGGACTGGCACTAGGAGCGTTGGTCGGCAGTGCATTAACTTGTTTCGCACACAGTAACAGAGGCCGCAAATTGAGAAGAGACGTGTATGATGCCATTCAAGACTTACAGGAAGATGCCAAAGATCTGGCTCACCAAGCAAAACATAAAGCAGAACAAGTTAGCAGTGAAGTAGCCGGAAAAGTAGGTGAGAAAGTAGAAGAGGTGAAAGGGAGAATGCACGAAGCAGCCAATAAATAGAAAAAAAAGTAATTTTTTTCTTTGGAGTTTAAAACAAAACGCTTATTTTTGCCCCAAAATAAAAACAGATTTTATGAACAGAATCATGGTAAATACATATTGGTGGCGTTTCTTACAACTCAACAAGTCGTAAGGGAACCAGACCATGTATATATACCTGACATTCTAAAAGGATATTCAAATTGAAGGCCTGTCGTACTTACGACAGGCCTTTTTTCGTTAGTGCAATGAACAATCAAAATTAAATATAGAACGACAATGAAAACTTATCAGGTAAACAAAGAAGGTTATTATGGCGAATTTGGCGGGGCATATATTCCCGAAATCCTCCACCGCTGTGTGGAAGAATTGAAAAATGCCTATTCCAAGGTATTGGAAAGTGAAGAATTCAAAAAAGAATTCCACCAGTTACTACGCGACTATGTGGGACGCCCTTCACCGCTTTATCCGGCAAACCGGCTAAGCGAGAAATACGGCTGTAAAATCTACCTGAAACGTGAAGATTTGAACCACACCGGAGCACACAAAATCAACAATGCCATCGGCCAAGTGCTACTGGCAAAACGTATGGGGAAAAAACGCATCATTGCAGAAACCGGAGCAGGACAGCATGGTGTGGCCACCGCCACGGTATGCGCTTTGATGAACATGCAATGCATTGTTTACATGGGCAAGACCGATGTAGAACGCCAGCATGTCAATGTAGAAAAGATGAAAATGCTGGGAGCCGAAGTCCGCCCGGTCACTTCCGGCAACATGACATTGAAAGATGCTACAAACGAAGCCATCCGCGACTGGTGTTGCCACCCTGCCGATACTTACTATGTCATCGGCTCTACCGTAGGACCTCATCCCTATCCTGATATGGTGGCACGTCTGCAATCCGTTATCAGCGAAGAAATCAAAAAGCAGCTGAAAGAACAGGAAGGAAGGGAATATCCCGATTACTTGATGGCTTGTGTAGGCGGAGGAAGCAATGCGGCAGGAACCATTTATCACTATATAGATGACGAACGTGTGCAGATTGTCCTGGCCGAAGCAGGAGGCAAAGGCATAGATACCGGTTTTTCGGCCGCTACCATCCAACTGGGGAAAATGGGAATTATCCACGGAGCAAAGACCTTGGTTATCCAGAATGAGGACGGACAAATAGAGGAACCCTACTCCATCTCTGCCGGTCTGGATTATCCGGGCATAGGTCCCATGCATGCCAATCTGGCCAAACAGCAACGCGCTTTGGTACTCGCCATAAACGATGATGAAGCCATCCGTGCCGCATTTGAACTGACCCGACTGGAAGGTATTATTCCGGCATTGGAGTCGGCTCATGCATTGGGAGCACTGGACAAAATGAGATTCAAACCAACGGATATAGTGGTTCTCACCGTATCAGGACGCGGAGATAAGGATATTGAGACCTACTTGAAAGAATCCGGCACAAGGACCTCCTTGCAATAACACATAGAAACCCACGAGAGCAAAAATCCGATACGGACAACTATAAACAGAAAAGAAACAATGAAAACTTTTACTTATACCACCCGATACAAAACCATACTGGGTGATCTGCATACACCGGTCAGTACCTATCTGAAAGTACGCGACATTTTCCCACAGAGTGCACTGATGGAAAGTTCCGACTATCATGGAAGTGAGAACAACCGTTCTTTTATCGGACTGAATCCGGTAGCCAGCATCGGAATCAACCATGGCACAGCTACTGCCACCTACCCTGACGGCAGCATGGAAGAACATCCCATCACCGAACATTTCCGGGCAGACCATGCGATCTCCGATTTTCTGAATCATTTCAAAGTAAGCGGAGAATACAACAACTACTGCGGACTGTATGGTTATACCACGTTCAATGCCGTACGCTACTTCGAACATATCAATGTAAAAGATAGCCGTGATCCTAAGAACGATGCTCCGGATATGTTGTATATCTTATATAAATACCTGATTGTCTTCAATGACTTCCGCAATGAAATGCTATTACTGGAAATGTTGCAGGACGGTGAGGACAGCCATCTGGATTATGTGGAGAAAGCGATCCACAACCGTAACTATACCACTTACGACTTCCGTGCCGTAGGCGAAACCACCAGCACCCTGACCGATGAAGAGCATAAGGCGAACATCCGCAAAGGCATTGCCCACTGTATGCGCGGCGATGTTTTCCAAATCGTCCTTTCACGCCGTTTTATCCAACGTTACGAAGGAGATGATTTCAAACTTTACCGGGCTTTACGCAGCATCAACCCGTCCCCCTATTTATTTTACTTTGATTTCGGAGGCTTCCGTATTTTCGGTTCCTCGCCCGAGACCCACTGTAAAATAGAAAACGGACGTGCCACCATCGACCCTATCGCCGGAACCACCCGTCGCAACGGAGACAAGAAAATAGATGCTGAACTCACCGCCAACCTATTGGCTGATCCCAAAGAAAATGCGGAACATGTAATGCTGGTAGATCTGGCACGCAATGACTTGAGCCGCAACTGTCACGATGTACAAGTAGAATTTTACAAAGAAGCTCAATATTACAGCCACGTCATTCACCAGGTAAGCCGGGTCAGTGGCGAACTGAATCCCCAAGCCAATCCCATCAAAGCATTTATTGATACTTTCCCGGCCGGAACCCTGAGTGGCGCTCCGAAAGTAAAAGCCATGCAGCTGATCAGCGAATACGAACCTCACAGCCGTGGAGCCTACGGAGGCTGCATCGGATTTATCGGGCTGAACGGCACATTGAACCAAGCTATCACCATCCGTACATTCGTCAGCCGCAACAACGAACTATGGTTTCAAGCCGGTGGCGGCATCGTAGCCAAGAGTAATGAAGAATACGAATTGCAAGAAGTAAACAACAAACTGGGAGCACTTAAAAAAGCGATCATCCTGGCAGAACAAATGTAAAAACGAATCATCATGAAAATAGTAATTATAGACAACTACGACTCATTTACCTACAACTTGAGTCATCTGGTAAAAGAACTGGGAGCCGAAGTAACCGTATTGCGCAACGATGCTTTCCAACTGGACGAATTGGAAAAATTCGATAAAATCATTCTTTCACCCGGTCCCGGCATTCCATCGGAAGCAGGCCTGCTGCTCGAAGTAATTAAAAGATATGCCGGCAAGAAACCGATTCTGGGTGTATGCTTGGGAGAACAGGCCATAGGAGAAGCTTTTGGCGGCAAGCTGACCAATCTGAGCGAAGTATTTCATGGCGTACAGACCCCCATCTCAATTAAAAAGAATCAATCAAAAGACCAAGGAGAGAAAACCGATTACATTTTCAACGGACTGCCGGATGAAGTGCCGGTAGGACGTTATCACTCATGGGTGGTAGATACGGACGGCTTCCCCGACTGCCTTGAAATAACCGCAGTAAGCCGAGAAGGTCTCGTCATGGCATTGAAACATAAAGAATACGATATCCACGGCATCCAGTTCCATCCCGAATCCGTACTGACTCCCGATGGTAAAACCATGATAGCCAATTTTCTAAACGCATAACCCCAACCGTACATAATAAATATGAAAGCTATATTATCCCGCCTCTTCAATCACGAGGAGCTGACCCGGGAAGAAGCAAAAGATTTGCTGCTCAACATAACCCGGGGAATGTATAACGACGCACAGATAGCCGCCCTGCTGACTGTTTTCCAAATGCGCGGCATCAAAGTAGAAGAATTGATAGGTTTCCGTGAAGCATTGCTCACCACCCGCATACCTATAGACTTTTCCGCTTACAGCCCCATTGATATTGTAGGTACAGGCGGTGATGGAAAAAACACCTTCAACATCTCCACTTGCGCCTGCTTCATTGTAGCGGGAGCCGGATATCATGTTGCCAAACACGGCAACTATGGCGCGACTTCCGTCAGCGGAGCCAGCAATGTCATCGAACAACACGGCGTAAAATTCACGAACAATCCGGATAAGCTGACCCGTTCTATGGAGGAATGTGGGATGGTCTATATGCATGCCCAATTGTTCAATCCTGCCATGAAAAGTGTAGGTCCTGTCCGCAAAGCCTTGCAAGTACGTACCATATTCAACCTGCTGGGTCCGCTGGTTAATCCATGTCTTCCGGCTTACCAGCTTCTAGGAGTCGCCGATCTGCCACAAATGCGCCTTTACACCAACGTATTCCAGAAACTGGGCATTGGCTTCGCCGTAGTAAACAACCTGGACGGCTACGACGAAATCTCACTGACCGATGAATTCAAGGTGATGACCAATCGCTACGAAACCATCTACAAGCCATCCGAACTAGGTTTCTCTCTCGCCAGACAAGAAGAGCTTTATGGTGGGAACACTCCCGAAGAAGCGTCGAAAATCTTCAATAACGTACTGGAGAACAAAGCCACCAAAGCCCAGACAGACTGTGTGCTGATTAACGCTTCTTTTGCCATACAAGCCATGGAACCGGCCAAACCGATAGAAGAATGCGTGGCCATCGCCCGTGAATCATTGGAAAGCGGAAAAGCATTGAATACATTGAAAAAATTTGTGGAACTGAACAGTTGATTACACACCCGGTATTCCACCACCAAACGCCTCATACAATGACAGATATATTAACAGAAATCATCGCCTGCAAGCAGATCGAGATCGAACTGCAAAAGGCTGCCATCAGCAAAGAAATGCTGATAAACAATTGTAACGAGCCCATGCCACGTATCAGTATGCGTGCCAGTCTTACCTCTTCTCCTTACGGCATCATCTCCGAGTTCAAACGTCGCTCTCCCTCCAAAGGATGGATAAAAGAAGACGCACAGGCAGATACCATTCCTCCCGCTTACGAAGCGGCCGGAGCCTCCGCACTTTCCATCCTCACCGATGAAAAATACTTCGGCGGCAGCCTGAAAGATATCCGTTCGGCACGCCCCCACGTGCAACTTCCCATTCTAAGGAAAGATTTCATTATAGATGAATACCAACTTTATCAGGCACGCATCGTAGGAGCGGCGGCTATCCTTCTGATAGCCGCCGCTTTGAAGAAAGAACAATGCAAAGCCCTGGCCCTCAAAGCCCATGAACTGGAACTGGAAGTCCTGCTGGAAATCCACAACGAGCAAGAACTGGAATATATAGACGAAAACATTGACATGGTAGGAGTCAACAATCGTAATCTGGGCACCTTCCACACAGAGGTGGAAAACTCTTTCCGCCTGGCGGAAAAACTACCCGAAGAAATGCTCCGGATCTCTGAAAGCGGCATCTCCAGCCCCGAAACAGTCAAGCAACTCCGGGCTGCCGGCTTCCGAGGATTCCTGATAGGGGAAAACTTTATGAAAACACCCGCACCGGGAGAAGCTTTAAAAGAATTTATAACCCAACTGGAAAAATGTTAGGATGCAACAACAATGATTATCAAGGTATGCGGTATGCGCGAGCCCGAAAACATACGCGCCATAGAACAAGCCGGAGCAGACTGGATGGGATTCATCTTCTTCCCCCAGTCTGCACGCCACGTATCACATCGTCCGGAATACCTGCCGGAACAATGCCGCCGGATCGGAGTCTTTGTCAACGAAAGCAGCGAAAACATCCTGCAGAAAGCACAGGAATTCGGTCTGCACCATATCCAGTTGCATGGCAGGGAGACACCGGAACAATGCCGCAAATTAAAAGCCGCCGGACTGGGAGTCATTAAAGTTTTTTCCATAGCACAGGAAAGCGACCTGCAACCCGCCGGTTGTTATGAGGGCGTTTGCGATTACTTTCTTTTCGATACTGCCTGCTCCGGATATGGCGGTTCCGGCAAAACCTTCAACTGGAATATCCTGCAAGCCTATCAGGGAAAGACACCTTTCCTGCTGAGTGGCGGTCTCCGTCCCGGCAGTCTTTCCCCTCTGTTGCAATTCAAGCATGAACAATGGGCAGGCATCGACCTGAACAGCGGGTTCGAGACCGCTCCGGCTCTGAAAGATGCCGCCGCCGTCCACACATTTATAAACCAATTAAAACAAAAAATACAATGAACAGAATCAACCAATTATTCAGTACCCAGCAAAAAGACATCCTCTCCATTTATTTTTGCGCTGGCTTTCCTACTTTAGAAGGTACGGCAAGCACCATCAAAGCCCTGGAAAAAAAAGGGATTAACATGATTGAAATCGGCATTCCTTTCAGTGACCCGATGGCTGACGGTCCCGTTATCCAGCACGCCGCCACCCGCGCCTTGAAAAACGGCATGACACTGAAACTTCTTTTCGACCAACTGAAAGATATCCGTAAAGAAGTACAGATTCCGCTGGTGCTGATGGGATATCTCAATCCCATCATGCAATATGGATTCAAGGATTTCTGCCGTACCTGCCGGGAGACGGGAATCGACGGAGTGATTATCCCTGACTTGCCTTTCAAAGATTATATGGAGGAATATCGTTCCATTGCCGAGGAACAGGATGTAAGAATCATCATGCTCATCACTCCGGAAACCAGTGAAGAACGTATCCGCTTGATTGACGAACACACCGACGGTTTTATCTATATGGTATCTTCCGCCGCTATCACCGGTGCCCAAAAAGATTTCAACGCACAAAAACAAGCTTATTTCCAACGCATCGCCGACATGAATTTACGCAATCCCCGTATGATAGGTTTCGGAATTTCCAATAAACAAACCTTCGATACTGCATCCGCTCATGCCGCAGGAGCCATCATCGGCAGTAAATTCGTGACCTTGCTGGACGAGGAGGACGGAAATGCGGAAAAAGCGGCGGACAGGCTGCTGGAAGCCTTGAAAAACTAACCTTCCGCAGCCCGGAAACGTCCCCTTCTTCAAGAATTCACCTGAAAGATCAGGGCGATACAAGCGAAAGATATAGTACCTTACAGCCATAAGATACTATATCTTACCACTGCAAGATATATAATCTTATACCTGATCTTTCTACTTCTTCCATTCACAGCATCCGGCAGAGGCAGTCATCACCCATAATGAAAAACATTTTGTTATTTCCCTCTCTTATTTTTGTCACATTTACACATAATTACTATCTTTGTGCCAAAATTAAACAAGAGAAACGCATGATACAGAGTGAATATCCTTCCGTTTTGCTAATATATACAGGCGGTACGATCGGTATGATTGAAAATCCTGAGACAGGTGCACTAGAAGCCTTTAATTTCGACCAGTTGCAAGACAATGTCCCCGAATTAAAGCGATTCAACTATCGTATCTCCTCTTACCAGTTCAATCCCCCCATTGACTCTTCGGATATGGAACCTGCCTTATGGGCCAAGTTAGTCAAGATCATCAAATACAATTATGATAATTTTGACGGATTTGTCATTCTGCACGGTACAGACACGATGGCATACACCGCTTCAGCACTCAGCTTCATGTTGGAAAACCTGAGCAAGCCGGTTATTCTGACAGGCAGCCAGCTGCCCATCGGCATGTTGCGCACCGATGGAAAGGAAAATCTGATCACTTCCATAGAAATAGCCGCTGCCAAACATCCGGACGGCACTGCTATTGTACCCGAAGTATGCATCTTCTTCGAAAATCATTTGTTGCGCGGAAACCGTACCACAAAAATCAATGCGGAGAATTTCAATGCGTTCCGTTCATACAATTTCCCTTCGCTGGCGACAGCGGGTATCCACATAAAATATGAATATGACCGTATTCATAAAGCCGACCCCAACCTGCCATTAAAGCCACATTATCTTTATGACACCAATGTAATTATACTGACCCTTTTTCCGGGCATCCAGGAAAACATGATCAGCAATATCCTACATACACCAGGATTACGCGCAGTAGTATTAAAGACCTACGGTTCGGGTAATGCTCCGCAAAAGCCGTGGTTCATCGAACTTCTAAGGGATGCCACCTCGCGGGGAATCATCATTGTCAACATTTCCCAATGCTCTACCGGAACTGTGGAAATGGGAAGGTATGAAACCGGACTCCATCTGCTGGACGCAGGGGTCATCAGCGGCTATGACAGTACGGTGGAATCCGTTCTTACCAAACTGATGTTCCTGTTGGGACACGGAAAGAGTGAAAGAGAAATACGTTACCAAATGAGTATTCCGGTAGCCGGAGAGTTTACGAAATCATAATAAATCGCATTCACTATCATCGGGAGCATGATGGCAGAATCACTGAAAATGATGAAATCTGCGATGAAAACTCAAGGATTTCACCACATGTAACCTTTTTGTAATATTTGTTTCATCAAATAGAAATAAAAATGCCCCATCTTTGCAATGCTGATCAGAAAAAGATTAGTTTTGTAATATTAAAAAGATGGATATATGAACGATTACCGCATTTTAGTAGTTGACGATGAAGAGGATCTCTGCGAGATTCTTAAATTCAATTTAGAAAACGAAGGGTATTTTGTGGACACAGCAAACTCCGCCGAAGAAGCCCTGAAGATGGAACTGACCCGATACGACTTGTTGTTGCTGGATGTGATGATGGGAGAAATATCAGGATTCAAAATGGCGAACATGCTGAAAAAGAATAAAGCCACCGCTTCTATTCCCATCATATTCATCACCGCTAAAGATACTGAAAACGATACCGTGACAGGATTCAACCTAGGAGCCGACGACTATATCTCGAAGCCCTTTTCACTACGTGAGGTAATAGCACGTGTCAAGGCTGTCCTCCGACGCACAAGCTCCACACTGGGGAAAGAAGCGCAGGAACAATTGCAGTACAAAGGACTCCTGATAGACATCACCAAAAAGAAAGTCAGCATAAACGGCATAGAAATCTCACTGACAAAGAAGGAATTCGAAATTCTGTTGCTGTTGTTGCAAAACAAAGGCCGCGTATTCTCACGCGAGGACATCCTGGCTAAAGTATGGCAGGAGGAAGTCTATGTGCTGGACCGTACCATTGATGTCAACATCACCCGCCTACGCAAGAAAATAGGCGAATACGGAAAATATATCGTCACCCGTCTGGGGTACGGATACTGTTTTGAATGCGAATAACCTAACCTGTACTTTTCCATGACTATTGAATTATCCAGCCACGTCCTGTCTTTCAACAAGAAACTGTTCTTGTCGGTAATCTCCTTATTCATAGCATTCGCCATCTGTTTCATGGCATTCCAATATCGCAGGGAGAAAGAATACAAAATAGAGCTGCTGAACACACAGCTCCAGAATTACAACGACCGTCTGAATGATTTCCTCCGTGGCAGGGATACGCTGAATATCCAACAACTGGACGACTATGTATGCGAACATACCTTTGAAGATCTACGCGTGACACTGATTGACAAAAATGGTACTGTAGTTTACGACAATCTGGAAAAAGATCCCAGCCACTTCGAGAACCACCATAACCGTCAGGAAATAAAAGAAGCTATCACTTATGGCAGCGGCTACTCCATCAACAGACAATCAGAAAGTCTGGGAGGTGAATTCTTCTATTCAGCCAGGTATTATCCTAATCTGGATTATATCATCCGTTCGGCCCTCCCCTATAATGTCAGTCTGATGAGACACCTGAAAGCAGATTCCCATTATGTATGGTTCACACTGATAATCAGCCTGATATTAATAATTATTTTCTACCGGTTTACACATAAGCTGGGAATGTCTATCACAAAATTACAACAATTCGCCATGAAAGCCGACCGCAACGAACCGATAGACACTGATATGCAGGATGCCTTTCCCAAAAACGAACTGGGCGAGATATCCCAACATATTATTCAGATTTACAAACGTCTGCATCAGGCAAAAGAAGATTTATATATCGAACGCGAAAAACTGATTACCCACCTCCAGATCTCGCACGAAGGTTTGGGTGTGTTCAACCACCGCAAAGAGGAGATTCTGGTAAATAACCTGTTCACACAATATGCCAACCTCATCTCGGACAAGAATCTGAGTTCTACGGAAGAAATCTTCTCCATCCCCGAATTGCAGCCCATCACCCGTTTCATTACAAAAAACAGAGAACGCAGTATCGGCAAAGAAGAGAAACGGATGTCATTGAACATAGACAAGAACGGACGTATCTTTGCCGTGGAATGCATTATCTTTCAAGATGACAGCTTTGAAATTTCCATCAATGACATCACTCAGGAACAAGAACAGGCACTGCTGAAAAAACAGCTGACACAGAATATTGCCCACGAGTTGAAAACCCCCGTAAGCAGCATACAGGGATATCTGGAAACCATAGTAAACAACCCTACCCTGCCCCGTGAGAAAATCAATGCTTTTCTGGAGAGAAGCTATGCACAAAGTAACCGGCTGGCACATCTGTTACGGGATATCTCCGTACTCACCCGCATGGAAGAAGCTCCGAACATGATCGAGACAGAACCGGTAAGCCTCACCATCATGATGCGGAATATCCTGAACGAAGTAACTTTAGAACTGGAAGAAAAGAAGATCACTGCCCACAATATGCTGCCTGAAGGACTGACCGTACAAGGCAATTCCTCCCTGCTGTACTCCATCTTCCGGAATCTGACGGACAACGCCATTGCATACGCAGGAACTCATATTTCCATAACCATCCGCTGTTTCCGCGAAGACGAACGTTTTTACTATTTCAGTTTCTCGGACACAGGCGTAGGAGTGGGCCCCGAACATCTAAGCCGTTTGTTCGAGCGCTTCTACCGGGTGGACAAAGGGCGTTCACGCAAACTGGGCGGTACCGGACTGGGACTGGCCATTGTAAAAAACGCAGTCATTCTGCATGGCGGAACAATTTTTGCCAAAAATACCCCCGGTGGAGGACTGGAATTCATATTTACACTGAGCAAAGAATGAGAAGATGCCAAGAACCTGTTTCTAAAATTTCTTCAAAATTTAAACAGACTCTAAAAAATAAAGAAAGATAATTGTTTTCTTAAATATAAACTGTATCTTTGCGATGCATCGGTTCATTTATCTCCCTCCGAGGTGAATGATTAAAAGGGAATCAAGGTGAGAATCCTGAACAGTCCCGCTGCTGTATGTTTCACTAAACGCATAAGCAAAATGCCAATAACCACTGGGATAATTTCCGGGAAGGTGCTTATAGCGGAAACGAGTCAGAAGACCTGCCTGTGCATTTATCAAATCTGAAGCTTTCGAGGAAAGAGCTTGGAACACTGAACGTAAGGGATGCCTTTAATCACATCCGCTATTTTCTCCGTTTCACTGTCCGGAAAAGAATATCAGGTAAAAAGAACATTTATTTTAAAGTAAACTCTGCCAAGTTTATTTGAGTGCCAATTTGATGGGAATCACGTTGGCATTTTTCATTTATAACAAACTGTTATATTGCATATTACAGAATTTATTCCTATTTTTGCCAATAGTTAAAATCACTCGGTTTAAACCATAAAAGTTTAAACCAACTTTAAACCAAAATAAAATTGAACCCCGAAAAATAGGATTATGAAAGTCAGAAAAGAGTTATTCAAAAGTAAAACATTAGCGAATGGAGAACACCCTATCGCCATTAGAATCCACCATAAAAAAGCCAAATTAGTAATGACGGGAGTTTCTACCAAAGCCGAATATTGGAATAAAGAAAAACTTGCTGTTAAGTGTCAAGACAAAAAATATAAAGAGAAAAATAAAATTGTCAATGACGAATATCTACGAATCTTACAAAGAGTGACAGAGTTCGATACAATCAATCGTCCATACGACTTAGACCTTCTCGCATCCCATGAAGAAATTACAGCTATATATAATGAAATTGACGATAACGAGACTATTCCAATATACACTAATTTCTTTGATTTACTTGATGCCAAAATACAAACATACGAGGAAGGTAGTGCAAGAAAATATAGACAATTAAAAAATGCTTTGATTAAAATCTATGGGAATGAAATCGCAATTAAATCAATCAACAAAACATGGTTTGCAACCTTAGAAGAAAACTTAAAAAGCAAAGGAGTCAAACAAGCTAAAGAATTAATCAAACGATTTATTACAACATATAATTGGGGATTTACAGAGGGGCATATTCTATATTATAAACCAATATCTTATAATAAGAGAGCTATACAAGCATCATTGAAAAAAGGACATTAGACCTTGAAGGATTTACCTTTCTTCAACATTTGTATAATATTGGTACAAATGAACATTTAAATAATTGGCTAAATGAGCCGTACACCTTTAATAATAATAGCTATTTTAATGCGATAAATATCTTTTTAATCATGGTTGCATTTGACGGATTAGCCCCTATTGACTTATCATATTTACGAATGAAAGACTTAAAACGCAAGCAATACAAAAAAATGCCACTTGATTACACAAGAATTAAAGATTCTCAATATATGAAAGAATATAATACCAAAAACCAAATCATTGAATATTATTCAGTACAATTATTGAGACAAAAGACAAAAAGAGAAGTTAATATTAAATTACCTTGTTATATTATTGATTCCCTATTATATCCCTATTATTATGATGAGGTAGGTTTCAAAAAAAAAGAAGACGATTTCATTTTAAACGTATTCGACAAAAAAACTTACTCTCAATTAAGTAAGAAGCAAATATATAGCAGAATGTCTAATTATTGGAACACTTTAGCCGATGCGCTAAATGATTACATTGCAACCATCCATAATGCACCAACTTCGCTAACAGAAAAAAGGATTACATACTATGCTGCACGACATACGGCTTTAAATGTTCTGAATGATAAAGGAGCAACATTAGAGGAAATTGCAAACATGGCAGGACATGATTTAAAAACATTAGAGAAATCATATTTAGGCGATTTTAATATAAAAAGAAAAGTTGAATCAAACTTAAGAATATGGGAAAATGAACCAATACAAGAAGAAGCGATTGAAAGTTCTTGGGAGAATCAACCAAGACAAGAAGAAACGATTGAAGGTTCTTGGGAAAATCAATCATAAGTACAGATACCACCGTAACCCCTCTCTTAGTTACCCCTCTTTGGAGGAAGGGGGGGGCTAAATTGCCAACGAGTAGTTCCTTTTTTTGTAAATTTTCTCCGCAAAAATGACTTCCTTTCAAAGTGAAAACAAGTTTCTAAACACTTTGTCTGCTAATTGAAAATTTTGTGCCACACAAATTCATTTGTTGCATGGTTGATATAAATTTCTGATGTCCCATCTTCCAATTCGTTTATTATGTCTCTGCAAGTTTGACACCTTGGGTGGGATTCGTCTTTGGCTATCACTTCAAAACTATCTATCAATTGATTTATTTCTTTTATGTCTTGCTCCTCTTGCTTTAGTTCTTTTACACATTCTCCGTTGAATAATAGTCAACTGATACATTGGGAAACAAGCCGACACGTTGATACTCTTTTTCTATGATTGACTGCACGAGTTCAGGAGTACATTGGTCGTTAACTTTCGTATCTAAGACTACAATTGCATCATGTATTGTCAGCACTTTAAATCGTTTGGCGTACAGTTTGATTAATGTACTCCTGAATATATCACTTTCAATGCGCATCATTTGGTTAGCCAAGAAAGTACGGTCTTCTCTTTTACTTTCCTTCACCAATTTATAAACACTTGGATATTTCTTTTTAAATGACTTGGCAAAATCTTTTCCTTTTGTCGTCAGTGTCTTAGAATAAAAGACTTCACGGAATAGCGTTACTTTAATGTCAGAACGTAATAATCGTTTAAACTCGTCCAATCTCGTAAAATCATCCCAAAATATCCCCTTTGAAGTATTATAAATGTATTCCCAAATATCATTGGGGATATTTGCAATTTTTTCTTTTCGTATTCCATTATTTATCAATAAATTACATACTTGTTTACTAACAGAACAGTAAGAGTTATCTATATTAGAAAGATTATTATATAATATATGTAAGATATTATCATTTATATTATATCTTTCTATTATTAGTTTGTTAAATAACAAAGGGTGACTATTATGAATATCTATAGAAAATTTTATATTAAGAAAATTCTTAAATATTCTTGGTGATTGGGTTAAGATTGAATATATACGTAAGTTGCTATCAATAGATAATATGTTAAAGTTTCCTTTGTCATATTCATTTATGATATAAGTAAAATATTCTTTTGATTTTAAACTAATAAAATGATGTCTATTCCTATAATCTTCTGCTTCTTCTCTATGCGATAATTTGAGTATTTTCAACGATTTTGTAAAATTATCGTATAATTTATCCCCCATTTCAGATTTTATCTTCTGAATTTGTATCTGCTCATATTTTTTCAATTCTTGTTGCATCTTGTCGGAATATTCTTCAATATAAGATGAATATTTCATTTCCGATACAGTGGGCAAATTAGGATTAAGTTCAATTAAACGAGCCTGAATAGATGGTATATAACTACTTGATACTTTTATAATACCCAATGTCTCCAATGTCTTCAACATATCAATATAAACATGTCCCAATACAGTTTGTAATATTTGGGAATTAAAACGGGTAAAGTTTCCCTCTCTGTTAGATTTGCACCGTTGTATAAGTCGATGAATGAAGAAAGCATATTTCTTATATAATATTTGTTTTTTTGGCAATGGCTTGTTTGCTCCTTCAACAGTTTCGATTTTGGCAACAAAACTACTATCACAAGTTACCTTATCGAAATTAGTGATAGTCCATTGAGGTTGATTTTGATTTTTCAACAACTCTATATGTTTCTCAATTATTGCATCAATACTTATATCTTTGAAAGTATATATAAGTTGCTTCATTGGTAACTTTCCCATATTTTCGTGTTATTTATTGCGTTTTTATTCATCTTTTTTGCAAGTATGGTAATAAGTATATAAATTCAACTATATGTATTATATTATTGAATATCAATTGTATAAATCAAAAGCCACACCATTGTACATAGACATGAAACAGTTGGCTATATGATTTTTTTTATTTTACAGGCTGTTTGTAACGGGTAAGAAGATTTTCCATATCTTGAAGGGAAGTGACTTTAAAGATTTCATTCCCAATCTCAATATATCCGTTAATATTTTCATTTGCTTCTTTTTCAAACAGTTCTTGTATTGGCACTTCCAATGCAGCAGCAATTTTTTCCAATATTGCAACAGATGGATTGCCATTAATATGGTTACTTAATCCAACACGATTAATCCCCATTTTGTCAGCCAATGTTTGAACCGTCATGTTCTTTTCTTTAATAACCTCTTTAATTCGTAGCGCCATAAGTATTCATTTTTATTATAAATACAAATATACGTTTCTTTTTAATATGTATATTGATAGATATACGTAAAATAAGTTAATGTAGTTCTAAAAATATACGATTTTATTTGTATATGTATATCAAAAGCACTACATTTGCAACATGATAAGGAATCAATAACACTACAATAATATGAAACGATACGATAAAAAACAAGTGATGAAAGACGCTCACAGAATTTACAGTAACGATTTTCAACGCAAGGGGCGCACATGGTCGGAGTGTTTGACAGCGGCTTGGAGTTGGGAAAAAGATGCTGTTAGAGTTCGTGAGGCGAAAGCAGCAAGGCTTGATGCAATGATAGCCGCAAGTTGGAAAGCGCACAACGAAAGAAAAGAAGCCAAGACAAATGAGAATTGGTATAAAGGAATTGATTCAGAAACTCTTTCTTATGCAATGGGATATGGAAGAGGTAACAATTTCTATTGTGGTGACTAATTAAAAGAGTATTAATCAATTAATAATAAAGAAATGCAAGCAATAATTTTAAACGGTATTACAGCGACAAGAGCGAGAGTTGTTACAGTGCGCACAAACGCACGTGAAATAGATGGGATTTCAAAGGCAATTTTGATTGAACAACTGAAAAACAAGTTGAAAAGTGGCAAAATCGTAAAATTCGCCTACTTAAAAAGTAATGGTGAAGTTCGTATTGCATTTGGCACTACCCATCCCGATTTTGTGAAAGACAAAGTTTGTGGTTGGGGCGCAAGTCGTGAAAATTATGCTACTACTGCTTATTTTGACTTGGAAAAATGCAGTTGGCGTTCCTTCCGATGGGAGAATCTAATAGCGGTATTTTAATATTCACTAATGCACAAAGTGAATATTGTATTGAATGCCAACGACTTAAATAATTTTGCTATTTTGAGGTATTGATATGATATTCACTTTTATTTAATAACTAACAAAATTGAACATTTATGAGCTTGAAATATAGTCAGACAACAAGTGATTATTTGGAGTGGAAAGACGCAATGAATTTAATTCGCACCCTATATCGGGATGGCAAATTTCAAATGTCTTTGTTCGTTTCAATCGGTTGTTTTTGGGGACTAAGAGTTTCCGATATATTGGCTTTACGTTGGAAGCAGATTTTGCATGTGGATGAATTTTGTATTATTGAGAAGAAAACGGGAAAAAGTAGAACCATACGGATTAACCCACAATTGAAAAGGCATATTTCGGACTGTTACCAACAAATTCACCCCATTGGTGTAGATGCTCCTATACTTGTCAGCCAAAAGGGAAGCGTATTCACTGTGCAGCGTATCAATGTGATTTTAAAGGAGATTAAAACAAAATATGATTTGTCAGTTGGGAATTTCAGTTGCCATAGTCTTCGTAAGACTTTTGGGCGACAAGTTTATAATGTAAATAGCGATAGTGCGGAACTCGCTCTAATAAAGTTGATGGAATTATTCAACCATAGTTCCGTAGCCATTACCAAACGATATTTGGGGCTTCGTACAGAAGAACTACTCCAAACCTATGATTGTTTGACCTTTTAGTATATATTTGTCTTATAAACAGCTCATAGAACGTTGTCAAATTCGCTTTTAATGTATATCTTTGCATTGCCGTTGGTTTGCAATGGCAGACATAGTATATAAGGAAGCGTTTGGCTTTATTCTGAATCAAGGAATCTCGACAATTCATTGTACAGTAGGAATAGAAAAACGTTCTCCCTTTGGCGTGTTATATATGTACCATAACATATAATCGTCAAGGGTGGAGCTGTTTATTTATCTTCTGTACGGGCAGTCGAGAGCCTCTTGGTGAGATAAACAAAACAGACTCCACTTCCTTTTTTTATAACCCTCCCTTTTGAGTCTGTGGGAAACATATTTTACGGATATTATGGCACATGAAAAAATAACTTGTCCCTTTTGTGGTGGGATGGTTACTGTTGGTTCTGTGTGTGAATATTGTGGAAACTTTGTTTCTTCAACATCCTTTAAAGTTGATGGAGAAAAAAAAGACACAATACACACTTCAAAACAAGAAACCATTAGGGCTGTTCAAAATACAGAAAATGGGAAATGGGGTGTGTTGGATTCAGAAGGATTGCAAATTGTTCCTTTTGAATATGATAGTGTGCGTATAGTTCTTCCCTTTGTGATTATAGGCAAAAAAATGTCTTTGCGAAATAATGGAGAAAAACTATTGTTGGGGGCGTACAGTATCAAGTCAAAGAAGATATTAGTTCCTATTGAATATGATTGGATTGACGTTAAAAGTTATCGTTTGGAAGATGGTAAATGCTTTTACTTGGAAACAGCAAAAAATGTACTTGCTACGGTTCGTAATGAATTGAGGAGGGTTCGCAAATATGGCTTATATAATGGCAACAGTGAAATAGAACTGTTGCCATGTAAATATGAACGGTTTTCTTATTATGAAGGTGGTAGTTACCTTATATTTAGTGAAAACGATAAAAGCGGATTATGCAACATTCGAGAAGGAGAAGTTATGTTTCCTTGTATTTATAAAAATATATGGCTAATAGGCAAATACGTTGAAGTAACAGAAGATAAATACAGAGGATTGTACGATATTTCAAGTAATTATCCGATTCAAATATTACCAATTCTTTATGAGGAAATACGTTTGACTGATAATTGGTTACTTGTAAAAAAACAATATTGGGGAATATCAAATTATGCAGGTGAGGAAATTATACCTTGCCGATATGATAAAATAGAATATGATGGAGAGAATAAGCTACGTTTGTTTTATGATAATCAAACTAAACATGTGTTACAAATTGAATTAGATGGTGATAAGGTGGTGAAAGGGGATGCTCCTCATTTATCATCTGTAATATTGTCGCTCATTTTTTCTTTCTTTTCTTTTTTCTTTCTTAGTTTCCTTGCGGATGATTATTGGGTAGGAGTTGTTTTTTCTTCAATAACTGTTTGTTTTCCTTTGTTTCTTTATATTCATAATAAAAAATATGAAATACGATGAACCTTGTAGATGTAATTAAGTGTGAGGTAAACGACAAGGAACTTGTGTACAAGTTTTCGCCTGAAAATTTGCGATTAGGTTCGCAATTGGTTATATATCCAACTCAGACAGCTTTTTTTGTAAAAGGCGGTGTGATTTTGGATGAATTTATTTGTGGTACATACACTTTAAAAACGGAGAACATTCCGTTATTGGGTAAACTGATAAATCTTCCTTTCAATGGGCAGACACCTTTTAAAGCGGAGGTTTGGTTTATCAATCAAATAGCCATTCTTGATTGTAAATGGGGTACAGCAAGCCCGATACAGATTGAAGACCCGAAATATGGGATTATCGTACCAATAAGGGCATTTGGACAGTATGGGTTTAAAATTATCAGCCCACGACAATTCTTGGAAAGTTTGGTAAGCAATATGACTTCGTTCACTGTAGAGAAACTTACCAATTATTTTAGGGGGATTATAATGTCTAAACTGACAAATATTGTTTCAGAAAAATTGTCCCAAGATGGAATATCGGTGATTAATATAAATTCACACATAAGTGACATATCCGAATTTTGCCAACAACGCATTGGCGTTGAATTTGAGAAGTACGGACTTAAACTTGAAAATTTCAATGTAATAGGAATTAATGTTCAAGAGAACGACCCAAGTTTTATCCGTTTGAAAGAAGCTAAAGACTTGGCAGCACGTTTAAAAATAACGGGAAAGGATGTGTACCAAATGGAGCGTAGTTTCAATGTTTTGGAGAATGCGGCTTCCAATGAAGGAGGTGGGCTTGTCAGCTCAGGCGTTGGAATTGGAATGGGACTAAATATAGGTAATCAAGTCGGTAGTATGGCGATGAACACATTAAATGTTAATCCCCCATCATTAACAGTGCCTCCCCCATTGCCCGTCCAAGAATATTATATTGCGGTCAATGGGCAGCAACAAGGGGCTTTTGACTTCAATACTATTAAAGTGAATATTGAAAACGGGACAATTCAGGGAAATACTTTAATTTGGAAAAAGGGGATGGCTAATTGGGGATTTATATCCCAACTTCCTGAATTTTCGTCTTTCTTCAATGAGTTACCTCCCAAGTTACCAACCATGTAATTTTATCGGCTATGAAACAGATTATAATAGTAATAGGAATAATCCTTTTAGTTGCCAATCTACTGTTTGGCTTGATACTTCCATCTTATGAAGTGTTCAACTTGTTTGTCAGTAGTTTGGTTATAGTCGCTACTACTGCGTTATTATTTTGTTTGAATGTGGTGACATTGAAAGATGGTTTTAAAATATCGTTACATGTACTGTTTTCCATATTGGGAGCTATAGAGTTTGTATTATCATTGTTTTCTTCCAAAACTTTTGAAAACAATTGGTTTCTATTGGTAATAGTATTGTCTCTTGCAGTACAAAGTATCATTCTGTTAATTACTAACAAGGTCTCAACTAAAATTAAATAGGAAGTGGAATACATTACATGTAAAAAGTGTGGTTGCCAAATGTCTGCCATGTCGGAAGCATGTCCCATGTGTGGCACACCGACTAACGAGAATGTACAGACGGCAAATACTTCATCCAAGAATGAAACAGAGAAATGCGAGCAAACATCCAATGTTTCAATCTTAAAAAGTGGCAAAAGAGTATATTGGGGTGTTGCTGCGGTTCTTACTATCCTATTTATTGTGTATGTTGGATATAAGGTTGGTAATCGTCAGAATGAAAATAAAAAAAACGTCACGGGCATACAACAGACCAATAACGAACAACGTGATACGTTTAAACGGGAAATCCCCATTAAGAATACAGAAACGATAAAAAAACTGACAGAAACGGATATAAAAGAAGCATTTCTGCGACATTGGAAACACTACAAAGGTGATAGAGAGCTTATTCCGTTAGAAAAGTGCAGTGAAGGGTATAATATCTTTATTGGGGATTTGGATGGTGACGGTATAGATGATGCGGTAGTTAATGCGTACGTTACTCCGAGTGCGAAAGAAATATCCGACAATGATTATGAAGACAAGTCCTATATATTTTGTTTTCTGAATAATGGTAAATCTTACAAACTTGCTGTTGCAACAAAATTATATACTATGTTCTTTGTTGAAAATATAAACAATGGAGAAATACATGCCTATCGCATTGAATATATGAAGAGAATGAATGACGGAAAAAGAACTGCCATAAAAGACAGCCATATTTTCAAATATGACGGTGATAAATTGGTGGATTTGGGTGGAACTAAAAGGCTTGTTGATGAAAAAAATCCCCAAATAGAGCGAAGAAGCGAAAATGCAGGATTAATAGAAGGGTATTTTTACCGTTATGAGGGTGATATGAAAGTTTTTCCCATAAAGGTGGATTTTGGAGTTTTGTCAAATGGCATGATAAATGGTGAATACCAAAATGTAAAGTATGGTACGGTGTTAGATTTGACAGGGCAATTAATATCCGATAAATTGCAGTTGGTTGGTGAAAGCCAAAATGAGAAAATTGTCTTTGAACTTTCTTTTTCTTCTCCCGAACATTTAAAAGGATATGGGAAGGTTGGTGATAATTCACTGTTTGTCAATTTGAAACAGATTTCAAATGAAATAATAAACGATAGTCATTAACGAGCACTTAAAAATACAGAAGTATGAAAAATATTTTAGTAACAATCATTTTAACAAGTGTCAGTGTATGCGTATTCGCTCAAAAAACGAATAACAAAGGTGAGTATATGGTGAAAAGCATACATTGGGTTAATGCTTTTACTCAAAAAGAGGTTGGCAACAAAGGGGATAAGTGGTATCGTTTCAAGTATAACGATGATGGAAACCTGATTGAAGTACGGAAAGAGTATTATCAGAATTTCAAGAACAAGACAGTTGAAATTTTTACCCTTTCCAATAATCGGTATCAATTCATTTCTTATGTGAATGGCAAACAAGACCCCTATACCAAATGTGAATTTACTTTTAATGAACAAGGATATATAGACAAACTATATGATTATTCTACAAAAGGTGTAGAAGCAGGAACTCTTTTTACATTAATATATTACGATAATGGAGATTTAAAAAGCATTGATGATTTATTTGAGGAGAAAGGGGGTAATCGGTATAAAATCCATAACTACGAGGAATATACTTGGGAAAATGGCAATGTGGTAGGTTTTCGCTATACTAATGATGATGGTTATACACAAGATTTTAAAACCCATTATACTGATAAAAAAGATAATACCAACATTAATTTGGTATCACTAACAAAACATACTGCCCACCCATATAATGCGCATATATTGTTTGCGACTGAGTGGTGTGGTAAGAAGCCTAAAAACTTGGTTTTAAAAGAAAGTGGTGACAATTCTTTCGATTACATTTATGAAGGTAATCTATTGAAGAGAATCAATAAAAAGAATAGTTCTTACTCCAAAGGATATTACTTGATTGAATATGTGTATTAACCAAACAATGATTATGAAGTATATTACATTAGTGATACTAAGTCTTTTTTATTTAAGCATAAAAGCTCAAACAACTAATGCCCACGGGCAATATATGGTAAAAACCGCTGTATGGAAAGTATATGGAGGCTATAGTTCATTTAAAATGGATTTAGAATATTATCCAAATGGGAATTTAAAAGTAGTTACAAAAAGTTATGTGCTTAGTGGTAAGAAATACAAAGAAATATATTCTATCTCTTATAATTCCAAAGGAGAAAAAACACTGAATTTCATTCGATATGTAAATGAAAAACAGAATTTCAGTGCGATTTGTAAATACAATTTTAATGAAGATAATTTAATTTCTTATATTAATTGGTATGCACCATCTCAAAATAAATTAGTACAAGCGTTTCAATTGTTTTACAACGAGAATAGGGAACTTGTAAAGCTGACACAAACGACAAGTGAGAATATGGATAAAGATTGGAGTAGTAAAACAGTTACAACAATCAATTGGGAAAATGGAAATATAATTTCAGATAAAGTAATTCGTAATGATGATAATGAATTTCCTGGAAAAGCAAATTTTGTCTATTATCCTGAATCAGAAGTAATAAACAATACAAATTTGAACCTTAATTTTCTCATATTTTATTGTTATGGCAGGGATTATACAATGGATGTTGTATTTGGTACAGAATGGTGCGGAAAGAACACCAATCTTATATTAAAAGGTGACGAAGATAGTTTGAAAAGATATAAACATCTTCAACCTGAGTTTCGTGAACATTATGAATATGAAAAGAATGGGGATTTGATTACAAAACTTAGGTATATTGCTCCAAGAGTGGGAGAAAAGCATAACTATGTTTATGGAACACTTACATTGGAATATGTATATTGACAAAATGTAATACAAGATGTGGTACAAAATGTACCTACAACAATATATAATATAAACAGTATAGATAATATATAACTTTTAAATTAATATTATATGATTAAGAAACTGCTTTTTACATTGCTTTTTGGAATGCTTGTGCTTCCATTGGCAAATGCACAAACTTCGTCCATGAAGATTGAAACGTACAAGATTGATAATGTCAACACAAGAGGATTAAACCGAATACAAAAGGGGATGAAGAATTTGACCTTGGTAATGGACCTGGATGGGGAAGTGCAATGATTATGATGGGTGAAAAATATCCTCATGAATCACTTCAATATAAAGTGCAAACTTGGTATAACCCAAGTGAAGGTTATTGGGATGAATATGGTATTGAACCAAATTATGAAGATTATAAGAAAACAATTAATATGCTTATTTATGGTGATTGGCAGAATCCCGAAGATGGAACTTGGCATCATACATACCTGACAGCAGAGGACTTCAAATTCATGCGTGACAGCCTTCCAAACTTGTATGAAGTTAGAATGTGTGGTGATATTGAAATTCGTGGTTATAAGGGCGAAAATGGTACTCTAAACGGCTATCATGAATATCCTGATGGGGAGATACCACCTTATGCCTTTGATAAAAGTTATAACAACAAGAAATTGAATAAAAAGCCACAATATAAGTCAATCATCTTACCGAAGAATATAACTTCAATTGGTGAGTATGCTCTTGCGAACATCATTGACCTTTACTTGGATTCAGAAGAACAATGGGATGATTCGTCTCACAATGATAGTGGAAATCCTGATAAACCAAACGCAAAACGTTTTTGGAACGACTTATTCGATGGTTATATCTACCTCTCCAACTTGAAGAACCTTAAAACGATTAAGGATAATGCGTTTGTCAACACCATATCAACAAGAATTTATCTTCCTGAAAATCTTGAATCCATTGGTGAGAATGCTTTCAATTCTGACATTATCAAGGATAGAGCAATAAATACCAATCTTGACAGCATCATTGTAACCTCTGCAACGCAACCAAAGATTGCGGAAAATTCATTTGGCATGAAGTTTAAGGATGCAAAGATTGTCGCACCAAGCAAGAAATATTATTTGAATTATAAGTATGACAAACAGTGGGGCTTATCCAAGAACCTGACATACTTTGGTTATATGTCACCCAATCCCATTGATATTCGTTTGGATAAGGGAAAGTTAATCATCAATATAAAGGATGATGCAACAGAAACGGGAGTTGTTTCATGCTTCCAAGACGGAAGAAAGGTCAGTGATATAGAACTGAATACGGGAAACAACATTGTGAACCTGAATCCCAAGATGGAATATAAGATTTCAGTGGAAGCGGAAGAGTTTAATTTGAAACCATATAAAGTAAATACTAAAAGATAGAATATTATTATGAAAAAGATACTTTTACTGACTACATTGTTTGCAACGCTTTTTACGGCTTGTAGCGAAGAGGAAAATACACCTGAAATACCTGAATACATTATACCTGAAAATGATATAAATTCAGTGAAAGAACGCATTAGCTTGGAAGATAATCAGGAGTTGGTTACTTATAGCATAATAAGTAAGGATAGCATTTGGGGGTTATCAAAAGATATAACTATAAATTAGTATGAACTTTATAGAAGAAATATGTGGGATTTCCACTAATAATAAACAACCGTTGGTTTTACTTGACGAAATGACAGTTAAGAATCTCTGGAACTGTTTACAACATGGATTTGTGCTGATAGGAATTCGTGAAAGTAATTGTATGCAGAAGGAGTTAATAAAAAAACTTCAAGCGGATATTATAAAAAATGATTTTCGCTATTGCCCAATATTCGGATGTTGCGTGAATGGTAATGGAAGCGTATATTATTTGTCTGCCTTTGTTGTCGCTAATTTAAACAAGGCTAAAGAACCATGTGATTTTACAGCTTTAAGATTGTTTGCCGATGAAATCTCGCCTAAATATAGGCAACAAGTATCTATCTGTGAAAATTCTTCATGTACTTCCGTAATTTCTTTGATTGATGCTTTCTTTGAGGATTGGCTAAAAGGGAATGGTTTATCTTGCTTATATAAAGGTTGTTATCTCAATCCTCCACCGATGTCTTATTCTGAACGGTACATACGTGATGTAAAAATGAACGAGATATTTATTAATATATGACATGAGTAAGGTTTGCTTACTTAAAGTTATATATATGATTCTTTAAATATTAAGAGGTATGGCGATACTTCATTTTATTCATCATTTTTTTAAGAGTACTCCGTTGGGATTACTCTTTTTTTTATGCCTTTCCTGCATCAACTTAAGAATCAAATGATTTATAAGTTACATTTCAGGGCTATTTTATTGATATATAATATCAACCAAAATGTATCCTATATTTGTGGGTAAAATATAAATCGCTGTAAATTAATAGTTTGTTTTGGTTGAGGTGAAATAAAAAAAGCTACCGTTATATTCGGATATTTGGTCGTTACATCAATGGTGACTACTTACGATAATTTATGAGCAAAAAAAATTAAGAATAATTATAGCGAATAATTAGGACTATTGTTTATGATGCCTTATATTTGCATAATAAACATCCATAGTGTTTTAGCGTGCACTAACAGAGTTTTATAGTAACTTATGTTGGTAAAATAATAGGAGTTTTAAGCAGTGCTTATAAAAAAAACAATATGGATAAAAATTTCATGTATGGGAACTGCCCTACTTCTACTCAAACTCTTCTTTTCAATGAAATAATATTGGGACGTACAGAGGTGTATGATACGACAAAACATAATTGTTGGGCGTTTTGTAAATCTACAGATATACGTAACGGAATAACTCTCAGTTTGGGTAATTTGTGTGGTGGCTATCCTTTTCCATTTTGTGGTCATATCTTCCGAAGTAGTGAATGTGCATATCTCTGTGGGGAGTTTTCTTTGGATGCACCTTTGAACAAAGTTATTCAGCAGAATTTGATGGATGAACCAAACGCTTTTGTTCAGAAAAAAGTTATCAAGAAGGCTAATATGGAACATGTTCGTCAAGATTGGGCAGAAATTCGTTTGCAATGGATGCTCTATGTGGTTTGGTGCAAGTGCATTGGTAATTTAGAATTTAGGGAATTGCTGTTGTCTGTACCAAGCGATGCTGTGATTATTGAAGACAGCACGAACAATCACGGTGCAACTGCCACATTATGGGGTGCTAAAAATAAGGAATTGAAGCGATGCCGTTGGGAAAAGAAGAAGGAAGTATGTGCGCAACATCAAGGTCTAAAGAAAAACGCTTTAAAGTTGCTTGTTTCTGAGGAGTGCGGTAAAATTAATAATGTAGGTTGTTTCATAGGTGAGAATAATTTGGGTAAGATATTGAAAATGTGTCAAATCGCTCTTATACATCACGTATCTCCACCGATTGATTATGCCCTTTTGAAAGAAAAGAAAATTTATTTACTTGGTAAAGTACTGACTTTTAATGAGTAATATCTCCGTTTCGGTATGGATTTACATTATAAAAGTGTGATTTTGAATGAAACATGCGTAATATAAAGAGAAATGGGATATTTATAAATAAGATGATTCTTTAAGTAGAGGTATGGTGATACCTCATTTTGTTCCTTTTTAGGAGTAACTTTGTTTTAGGGTTACTCCTTTTTTTGTATTTTAGTACCCATCAAATTAAAAATCACAACTATGATAACAGATAAGATGTCCGATATGGAAATATTTAAAGAGGTATGGAGTGAACGGGGGGCAGTTCATGGTTATATGGAGAGACTTATACCCAAGTATAGGCGACCTATCATTAAATCAAGTAAATTCCCAATGTATTTTACTCCAATTGAGTTTGTATCTCGCAAAAACAATAGGTATTTGATTTTCTTTGAAGCACGTAATAAAAAGGATTGGGAAAGAGGTATATTATATACAATTATTTGCTTATATGAAAAGCAAGGTGGAACTAATGTAATGATGTTCTCTACTGTCTCTAAAGGTATTCATATATACTCTCCACATTTCTTTTCCCGATATAGAAGCCGTTTCCTTAAGGATGATAGTATATCTCCTTTAGATGTGATAAAACGTTTCTTCAAAATAAATCCCACAGCTACGATTTCTGTGGTAGAAGATAGTGATGAATTTTATGGCACTTGTAATGAAGGAGCTGTTTTTGGAAAGATAACAGCCGACAATGTTATTGTTCTTAAAACATTTGTAAGTTTTGAAATGTTACATGATTCGCAAGAACACATAAAAACCGATATTTATGACAATTTGATTAAATACAGAGCAGAAATTCAGTAAGAAAGGTGGAGTATTGTATCAATTATACACAGAAATAGCCACATAGAAGGATATACCTATATCTCGATGTGGCTTTTCTTTTGATTTATACAAAAAGGTTAATCATCTTCATCACATAATTTTATAATAGAATTACCGTCTTCATCACTATCAACAATACATTCTTCACCAATAATACATCCCAATTCTTCTGCGATTTCCTGCACCATTCTTTCCCATAAATATTCTCGTAATTCTGAATACTCTGCGTCCTTCCCTTCTAATTCATCTTCAAAATCAAAAGCATAGTACATATCTTGGTACTTGATAATCCAATATGGCTCAAAGAGGAATGCAGATGAAAACATCCATTCGTCAATATTCATTATTCTTTCGTCTTCTTCTCCCAAAACATCAATCTTTTGAGGAAGATATTCAGCTATGATATGGGCTGTATAAAGTTCCCATATTTCCAAATCATCAAAAACACTATTGGGTTCATACTTCTTTTGAAGTTCTTCCAAATTAGCAGACTTATGGGCTACCTTCTCAAATAATGAAATGTATTCTTCTAAAACTTCTTTTTCCATGATATTTTATTTTAAGGGTTAATAATCGCTCCCAATATAGGAAAAATCAAAGAAAAAATATCTAAAAAAGATACTCTTTTTGTTGTTAGTGCGCAAATTTAAATACGTAAATATAGTTACGTAAAAAGTGCGTATTGATTAGATTTTCATTTTTCCAAGTTATAACTTATGGAATTGCAATATTTATTCATATCTTTGCGGCACATTGGTTTGCAACTCTCGTACGAGAGGAGTAATTAAAAGGGAATCAGGTGTAAATCCTGAACAGTCCCGCTGCTGTAAGTTTCATATAAAAAGTTATAAACAACACTTTCGCCAATGGGAAATCCCGTGAAGGCAGTTTATAAACGAAACAAGTCAGAAGACCTGCCATGTAGTTTTTGCATCATTGCTTTCGAGGAAAGAGCATTGAATTTAATGATTATATTCATTCTATTCAGTTTCAGATTTGAGGGTTATTCTTGTTTCAAAATATTACTTTTGCAATATTTAACGCTATCGGACATCAAAACAAGAAAATAAAATGGCGCTAAAAACTTTAAACCAAAAATTTAAACCAATACAGAGTTTTTAAATAATATATTTGATTTTCAATATATTATTAAATTTTAAAGTAAACTCTGCCAAGTTTATTTGGAATGCTCAGCCGAAGTGATTCGCCTGAGCATTATTTTATAACCCAAGTCAATACAAAGTCGGGATGAGTGACATAACGAACCCGGTAACGTCCTTGTCGGCCCGTACGATATTCACATGCCTCGAACTCCCCCTCTTCCGACAGGCTGAAAGGAAAA
The DNA here is from genome assembly GCF_000614185.1 of Phocaeicola sartorii JCM 17136 = DSM 21941. GTDB lineage: Bacteria > Bacteroidota > Bacteroidia > Bacteroidales > Bacteroidaceae > Phocaeicola > Phocaeicola sartorii. The sequence continues at coordinate 141,354 of NZ_BAKM01000001.1, forward strand.
ATACGAAGATGACGAATGAAATCCACCTCCTCTACCCCCATCAGTTTGAACAGTGCCTCCTTGGCCGACCAATGGAGTAGCAAAGCATAAACTTCATCTCCTCCCATCATTGCGGGCTCTTCATCAGAACGAATAAAACGGGAAGCTACTTTCCGCACTCTGGTTCCATACTGCTCTATATCCATTCCCACCTCACAGGAAGAATGAAGCGCCACCGCCACATAACCGCGAGTATGCGAGATACTGATATACCAACTTCCATCCTTCAAATAAGGCCTTCCCGAAGGGTAATAAACGATCTCCTTTTCTTCTCCACACAAAGCCTTCAGCAGCACACGTACCGACAACCATTCATGCTTCCGTTTTTCGGAAAAAACAGCCAGTTTCTCTTCATACCAGTCTTTATGCTCCAATGATGCCAGCAGTTGTTCCGTTGTTTCATCAGATTTCCATATTCCAAGTAGAAAATCCCCTTCGCTATAAGTACGATATAAAGGCATGACTAAAATTTATTTCTTTTCTTCTTCCACAGGTTTGGAAGAGTCAACAGTAACCTTTACTTTCAAAATGCGACGTGTACTCATTTCAAGTACCTCAAAATGATAATTCCCGTAATCCAACCGCTCGTGCAACACAGGGAACTCCCCTTTTATCTCCAGCAACAAACCGGCCAAAGTATCTGCATCTCCTTCTACTTTCTCGAAAAGATCAGGATCGGCTTTCATAATCTTATAAAAATCGGACAGCAAGGTTTTTGCCTCGAATATATAGGTACGGTCATTCAGCTTCACATACGTACGTTCTTCATCATCGTATTCATCATTAATCTCACCCACAATCTCCTCAATGATATCTTCCATCGTGACAATGCCCGAAGTACCTCCGAACTCATCGACAACAATGGCAATATGGATCTTGTTCGCCTGAAAATCACGCAAAAGGTCATCAATCATCTTTGTCTCAGGCACAAAATAAGCGGGACGGACCAATGTTTGCCAACGAAAGTTGTCGCCTTTGCCCAAATGAGGAAGCAAGTCCTTGATGTAAAGAACCCCCTTTATATTATCCCGTGATTCGGCATATACCGGAATACGGGAATAAGCATTGTCCACAATGCATTTCAACACTTCGGAATAAGGGGTGTTAATTTCCAAATCCACCATGTCCAGCCGGGAAGTCATCACCTCCTTGGCTGTTTCCTCACCAAAACGGATAATGCCTTCCAGAATATTGCTTTCCTCTGAAATCTCATTCTTGTCCGTCAGTTCCAAAGCCTGTGAAAGCTCATCAACGGAAATGTTATAATTCTTTTTTGCCACACATCTGTTCACCAAAAAGGAAGAACGGACCAGCAATGCCGACAAGGGTGAAAAGAATTTCTTCAAAAAAGAAATGACAGGAGCTGCCTTACGGCAAAACTTTAACGTGTTCTGCGCCGAATAGATTTTAGGCATGATCTCACCAAAAAGCAGCAGCAGAAAAGTAAGGACAACCGTTATAAGCAGAAATTCCAAGATCACGGAATTTCCAAAGTGTATGGTGCTGGCAAAAAAGTAATTGCACAGCATGATAATAGTTACATTGACGAAATTATTAGAGATAAGAATTGTCGCCAACAAACGTTCGGAATCATTCAGCAGGGCGCTGATACGTCTGTCCGAAGCATGTTTTCCTTCCTCTATCTCACTTAAATCAACAGGTGAAAGGGAAAAGAAAGCTATTTCCGAAGCAGACACAAAGCCTGATGCATACAACAATAAAACAGCTAACAAGATAGCCACGATGCTCCTAGGGTAGGAGCCGTTACGGTTACACCGTCAAATAAATCCGCCAAGCGGCATAAATACGAGTCAGGGTCCAAGGAATCTGGTTTTAGTTAAACATCAAGTTCTCTCAATTAAAAAGGTAAATCATCAGTCAGGCTATTATCCGAAGTTTGCTGTTGTTGCGGAGCCGCCTGTGCGGATGTCTGCTGGTGGGATACCGCTTGTGCCTGCGGCACATATCCTGTACCCGGTTGCTGCGAGGTGTTACGCGGGGTCAGCATCTCCATATTATCAGCAAAAATCTCGACAATGGTGCGTTTTATGCCATTCTGGTCATCGTATGAACGGCTGCGGATTTTCCCTTCTATGTAGAGTTTGTCGCCCTTACGGACATATTTTTCCGCAGTTTGGGCCAGTCCTCTCCATAACACGATATTATGCCATTCCGTACGTTCGGGAACCTGTGTTCCATTCTGCAACGTATAGGCACGATCAGTGGTGGCCAACGAGAAAGTGGCAACGGCAATGCCGGTATCCAAATATCTCACATCAGGGTCCTTTCCTACATTTCCAATCAAAATGACTTTATTTACTGACATTCTATTATTCCTTTTTAATTATTAGGCTCCAAAATTAGCGAAAAAAACTGATTCACCAAACGCGATACGGCAAATTTATGCAAATCTTCCACGCTTATTCTCTGATACTTCGCAAAAGAAGCCGAATTCTCAGGAAGAATCACTTCATAAAAATTTGCGTAAATCACCCGGTGGGATAACACGTGCTTCACCCCTTTCCGCACCAGTCGCACTATGGGCTCCTCTCCCCCGGCCAGCATCCCGCGAAACTGTGGCGATGCATACAGTTCCTCTTCCGTCCACTCACGATCCGTTTCTATCAAAGGCGGTTCATACAAATTTTTCCATATATCATTTCCGCTACGCTTATGTATAAAGGTATACGCGCCCATGCGTACATATATATAATTAAAATAACGATCGGTCACCTTGGTTTTATGTTGCTTCACAGGCAAAGAGCCGGCAATCCCCTTCAGACGCGCCACACAAGAATCGTTTAGCGGACAAAACAGGCAGTCGGGTGCTACCGGAGTACACTGCAAAGCTCCAAAATCCATGATAGCCTGGTTGTAAAGATCAGGCGATCACGGTCCAGCAACTCATCAGCAACCCGGACAAACAGTTTCTTTCCTTCCGCCGAATCAATGGGGGTATCAATGCCCAACCAGCGGGACAGTACCCGGTACACATTACCATCCACCACAGCGTATGGCATATCATAAGCAAATGAACAAATAGCCGCCGCCGTATATTCCCCCACTCCTTTCAAAGCGCGCACCCCGGCGTATGTCACAGGAAATCCTCCTGCCTCCGCCATACTTCTGGCCGCAGCATGCAAGTTCCTCGCACGGGAATAATACCCCAACCCCTGCCAATATCTCATCACCTCATCTTCATCGGCCGCAGCCAGTGCATACACATCAGGAAAACGAGTCACAAAACGTTGATAGTAATCATATCCCTGAGCCACACGGGTTTGTTGCAGAATGATCTCCGAAATCCATATTAAATAAGGATCTTTCGTCCTTCTCCACGGCAAATCACGTCCATTCTCCCTGTACCAGTCTATTAATTTCCTGCTAAAATTCTCCATATCAATAATTCTAAAAAAGTGCATTCTACGCAATATTTCCGCAAAAGTAAACCAAGAAAATGGAAGAAGATGCTTTTTTTAGGAAATTTATTCTGAATATATTTCTTAAAGAGGGAGAAAAGCTATATATTTGCAGTCCAAAAAATTAAGATATAAGTATAACAATAATTATTTAGCGAAATGACTAAAGCAGATATCGTAAACGAAATTACGAAAAATACCGGTATTGACAAGCAGACAGTATTAACAACACTGGAAGCTTTCATGGATACAGTAAAGGAATCATTGTCTAAAGAGGAAAATGTGTACCTGCGTGGTTTTGGAAGTTTTGTAGTTAAGAAAAGAGCTCAGAAGACTGCTCGCAACATTTCAAAGAACACTACAATCATTATTCCGGAACACAATATTCCGGCATTTAAACCAGCTAAGACATTTACATTATCAGTAAAGAAATAATAAACAAGAGTATTAACCCATAAAATTTGAAGCTATGCCAAGCGGAAAGAAGAAAAAAAGACATAAAATGTCTACTCACAAGCGTAAAAAAAGACTAAGAAAGAACAGACATAAAAGCAAAAAATAATTTGTAGTCTGTCTGTGACGACAAATAAAGAACAAACCTTGCAAAGCAACAAAAGTCTTTCAGGTTTGTTCTTTGTTTAATGAGAAAAGTGAACAATTTAAGATTACAAAAGTGACAAGCGAACTAGTAGTAGATGTACAACCCAAAGAGATTTCCATCGCACTCCTTGAAGATAAGGCACTGGTGGAATTTCAGAAAGAAGGAAGAAGTGCTTCTTTCAATGTGGGAAATATGTATTTGGGACGGGTAAAGAAACTGATGCCCGGCCTTAATGCCTGTTTCGTGGATGTCGGCTTTGAAAAAGATGCTTTTCTTCATTATCTAGACCTGGGTCCTCAATTTCATTCTTATCAGAAGTATCTGAAGCAAGTTTTAAGCGACCGTAAAAAACTTTTTCCCATCACCAAAGCCACCATGCTGCCTGACATCGAAAAGGAAGGGACTGTTTCGACCACCCTCCAGCAAGGTCAGGAAGTCATTGTGCAGATTGTAAAGGAACCGATCTCTACCAAGGGACCGAGACTGACCTGCGAATTGTCATTCGCCGGACGTTATCTGGTATTAATCCCTTTCAACGACAAGGTTTCCGTATCACAAAAAATTAAATCGAGCGAAGAGCGCGCCCGCCTGAAACAGTTATTGCAAAGCATCAAACCGAAAAACTTCGGAGTGATTGTACGCACCGTAGCGGAAGGCAAAAGGGTGGCTGAACTTGATTCTGAGCTTAAAGTCTTGCTGAAACATTGGGAAGAAACAATCACTAAAGTACAGAAGGCTCCCAAACTGCCGGCGTTGGCGTACGAAGAGACCAGCCGCACGGTGGGTATGTTGCGCGACCTTTTCAATCCTTCTTACGAGAACATCTACGTGAACGACGAAACAGTGTTCCATGAGATCAAGGATTATGTATCACTTATCGCTCCTGAACGGGCTGAAATCGTAAAGCTGTACAAAGGTCAGCTTCCCATATTCGACAACTTCGGTATTACCAAACAAATCAAGTCCTCTTTCGGGAAAACCATTTCGTATAAGAGTGGAGCTTACCTGATTATCGAACACACGGAAGCACTTCATGTAGTGGATGTCAATAGCGGTAACCGCTCCAAATCTGCTAACGGGCAAGAGGCTAACGCACTGGATGTAAACCTGGGCGCCGCCGACGAACTGGCACGCCAGTTGAGACTGCGCGATATGGGGGGTATTATCGTGGTTGACTTCATTGACATGAATTTAGCCGAGAACCGGCAGAAACTGTATGAGCGCATGTGTCAAAACATGCAGAAAGACAGAGCCAAGCACAACATTCTGCCCCTCAGCAAATTTGGATTGATGCAAATTACCCGCCAACGCGTGCGTCCTGCCATGGATGTCAACACCAATGAAACCTGCCCCACCTGCTTCGGGAAAGGTAGCATAAAACCGTCCATCCTTTTCACGGATACTTTGGAGAGTAAGATTGATTACCTGGTCAACAAATTGAAGATAAAGAAATTTACGCTGTACATTCATCCGTATATCGCAGCATACGTGAATCAGGGACTGGTTTCCCTGAAACGCAAATGGCAGATGAAATACGGATTTGGAATAAAGATTATCCCCGACCAGAGTCTGGCCTTCCTGCAATATAGGTTCACCGACATTGCAGGCGAGGAAATAGATATGAAAGAGGAAATCGAAATCAAGTAAAAGAAAAGGGAGTGATGGAAAAAATCACTCCCTTTCTTTTTTATTTTTATCACGGACAAATCCCCGGTATTCATTCAAGCTTGACTCCGAGATTTCATAATCCGAACAGCCTGTTATATGCTGCCGATATATATTTGTCCAGTTCATCATAAAGCTGATAAACCTGCCGGACATCCAACGACCCTTTCTCACGCCATTCGTCCAGCCTAGGTTCCGTCAGGAAGAATACCCGTTCTTCCACCGGAGCCAACGACTGCATATACCCCGTCTTATCACTATTGTAAAGCAACTCCCAATTCATGTACCGGTTACTGCCCATGCCTTGATCATAAGCATAAACTTTATCCAGCAAAACGGTAGTCCGCTTACTCATACCCGACGCCTTTTTTCCCTTCTCAGTCAGAACCAGGGAAGGCAGTTGTTTTTCCGCCCCTTTCAGCCACAGCGGAACAGCCACACTGACAGGAGGATACCCCAATACTGTCCACATAGTAACCAACTCCGGCTTCTCTCCTTTCTTCACCCCTTGTATCACCACCGAACTGGCAGACTCGTGACGGGGAATAAAATCCTGCTCCACAAACCATCCTGTTCCCTTCGGACGATTATAATCCCCCTCCTTCAAATCAATCCCCAACAACGGATTGGCAAAAGAGCGGGACAACTCATTGAATATCCATGCCGGAGTGATTTTCTTCATAGCGGAAGCAGGCATCAGTAATTTGTCCTCCTGCATATACCGCACATACCCCGCCCCCACATTCACTTCTCCCGTAAAAGAAAAGTTAGAACGCGCAATGTATCCGCACGGTGCATCTTTCGAGTCATTGGCATCAAAAAAAGTGTATTTATAGTAATCCACCTCGAACATAGCCGCCCCACCTTGCGCATCAATCACGCCAAAGTTGGCCTCTATCAGACTGGGCTTGCTGATGGTATCAAGAAAATGCTTGAAATCGGCCACCGTAGCGCATACCTCCAACGCCCTGCGCATCACACGTCCATTGGCCTCACCGCGCTCTTCACCTTCTTTCACTTGTACCAGATTATAAGACTGAGTATTCATCACCGAGAATCCGGCAGAGTTAGTACCAACCCATACATCCGAAGGGTCTTCCTCTCCGCTATTTACCACAGCGATAAAAGCGTATTTCTCTCCCGAAAAATACTTCACACTATTCTGCAGAGCACCCGTATCCCGGTGCTTCCACAACAAAGGACGACCGTCCGGAGTCACTTTTCCGGAAATGACGGCAGAAGTACAGGCATCCGTTTTTGTCACAGTCAGACTGGCGGCAACCATCAAAAGGCAAGAAGCGATAAGTTTTTTCATATTCCACAATGTGTTTTTAGTTTTAACAAAAGGCAAACAGGTAAGAATGCAGATTACCACATTCATACTTCATTCAAAAGTACAAATATTAATTAAAAGACCACCTTATTTTCTCTAAAAATTCAAGGACAAGCGAACGCCCACATTCACGCATACATTCTCCACATACGCTTTCCGCACGCGGTTCCGAATCCATATCATCCGCATCCAAGATCTGACTATCCACGTCTCTAGTCGTGTGTATCACAGACTCGTTTCTGCTTTTATCTTCCTTGCTTATAATCTTTTACAATACCTTCAGTAATCCAGTTCGCCAACGCCTGGCGGTTATTATCCAAGACCAACCGTTGCTGGTCACGTTTATTGCGGATATTTCCCAATTCCAGAAACACTGCCACCGGAATCGTATTACGCAATACGTACAGATTGCGCTCGCTCACCGTCCCACGGAAACCACGGTTGGGCTGATGCTTGTCATACTTCTTGTCAAAGGTGCGATGCAGGTTATCGGCCAGCCGCTTTCCTTTCGCACTTTTGGGAGCATTATAAAAGAACACATCCGTCTGCTGTCCCTTACTGCGGCTGTCCACATGAATAAAGACAGCCCGCTTGTAAGTGCTCTTATCTTTCCGATATAACTTATTCACCCAGTCACAACGCTGCTTCAAGCGCGCCACCTGATTCAACGGAATCGGATCTCCCATACAAGTTTCGCGCTTGCTATTTGCCAGAACATGACCGTCACGGATACCATCCTTCTTATCTTGAATGATAATGTGCACCTTGGCACCGCGCGACAACAATTCACGCGCCAACCGAAGAATGATATCGTATGCATACTCATCCTCATGCAACTGACGTCCTTGATAGATGCCGATGGCCCCGGGGTCGGGACCACCATGTCCGCCCACCAGATAGAAACAGGCCCCGCGCAGCTCATTGGATGTGACCTGATAGGTAGCATACTCTTTTCCAAATAAAGGCTCCTTGCCGGTTCGAGGCTTTTTCTGCGCCAGAAGCGGTGGTAAAATAAAAAATAAAAACGTGACAAATAGTACCGATACCCTCATTGTCTGTTATTTTTCTCCCAGCATTTCATCTATCTTCTTGCACAAAGAAGAAAACTCCTCCTCATTATACAAACGTGTCAGCATCACGATCCTGCCCGTCTTGTCAATCAACACATTACGGGTGATACCAGCCTTACGGTCTGCATACTTGGCAAAAATATCAGCACCCGGATCAAGCCCCAGCGGATAAGTTACCCCGGTACGTTTGGCAAAAGCCACTACGGTTTCCAAGGGTTCGTCCCGATCCACCCCGTAAAGGGCAAACGCTTGATTATCTTTATGTTTCAACCAGATATCTTTTTCAATAAAAGGCATCTCCTTGCGGCAAACTCCACACCAACTGGCAGTAAACTGAAGCATCACCACCTTGCCACGCAAGTCAGAGAGTTTCACTTTCTGTCCGTCTGTCAGCTCCATTTCAAAATCAGGAGCATATCCCCTACCTTTACTATATAACCGGCAGCATCAGGAGTGACCTGCTGCGCCTTCACCGGCTGGCTCAGCAAACATGCGCAAACCAGCACCATCAGACTCATAACTTCTTCATCGTTATTCTTTAATTTTATATATCCGCTACAAAGATAGACTATTCCATCATTTTTTCGCAATTTTGCCACCCAAAATAACGGCAGGTCCATCAAGAAGATGAATGTTTTTTAGAGATCCAACCACCCGTCCCCCTCCGGGCACATGAATTTATCAAACCGCCATCCCCCTTGCCGGCATCATTTTAACTTATTCCCTGCTTCGCGACCGGTGTGCTGTTCATGATATTTGCGGTGTGTGAACCGGCTCAAGAACAGGCTTTCTCGAAATAAAAACACGTCTTAATGAGGTACTTTGCAAAATCTTTCGTATTTTTGCCAACAAATTGAGTTAATGTTTTAACAGGATGAACGTATTAGAACTAAGTGAACAGGAGATTATCAGACGAAACAGTCTGAATGAATTGCGAGCTATGGGCATCGAACCATACCCCGCAGCTGAGTATGTAACCAATGCATTTTCGACAGATATAAAAGCTGAGTTCAAAGATAATGAGGAACCTCGCAAAGTATCGGTAGCCGGACGTATGATGAGCCGCCGTGTGATGGGTAAAGCTTCATTCATCGAGTTACAGGACTCAAAAGGCCGTATCCAGGTCTATATCACCCGTGATGACATCTGCCCGGATGAAAACAAAGAATTGTACAACACAGTATTCAAACGTCTGCTGGACCTTGGTGACTTTGTCGGTATCGAAGGATTCGTATTCAGAACCCAGATGGGTGAAATCAGCATCCACGCTAAAAAGCTAACCGTACTGTCCAAGTCTATCAAACCGCTTCCTATTGTAAAATACAAAGACGGAGTCGCTTACGATAAGTTTGAAGACCCCGAATTGCGCTACCGTCAACGCTACGTCGATCTTGCAGTGAATGAAGAGATAAAAGATATCTTCATCAAACGCAGTAAAGTATTTAGTTCCATGCGCGAATATTTCAACTCAAAAGGCTACATGGAAGTGGAGACTCCGATTCTGCAATCCATTGCCGGCGGAGCAGCCGCACGTCCGTTCATTACACACCACAACGCATTGGATATGCCCCTGTATATGCGTATCGCCAGTGAGCTGTACTTGAAAAGACTGATTGTAGGTGGTTTCGAAGGTGTATATGAAATAGGCAAGAACTTCCGTAACGAAGGAATGGACCGCACACACAACCCGGAATTCACCTGTATGGAAATATACGTTGCCTACAAAGATTATAACTGGATGATGGAATTTACGGAAAAGATGATTGAAAAGATCTGTCTGGATGTAAACGGCACTACTCAAGTCAAGATAGGCGACAACATCATTGACTTCAAAGCTCCGTACAAGCGTGTCACCATGCTGGATTCCATCAAGGAACACACCGGCTATGACTTGACAGGCATGAACGAAGACCAGATACGTGAGGTTTGTCAGAAACTGAATATGGAAATTGACGAGACGATGGGTAAAGGCAAGCTGATTGATGAAATCTTCGGAGAATTCTGCGAAGGTACCTACATCCAACCGACTTTCATCACTGACTATCCAAAAGAAATGTCTCCGCTGACAAAGGTACACCGTACCAATCCGGATTTGACCGAGCGTTTCGAACTGATGGTGAACGGCAAGGAGTTGTGTAACGCATATTCTGAGCTGAATGATCCGATTGACCAGTTGGAACGTTTTGAAGAACAAATGAGACTGAGCGAAAAGGGAGATGACGAAGCGATGATTATTGACAAAGACTTTGTCCGTGCGCTGGAATACGGTATGCCCCCCACTTCGGGCATGGGTATCGGTATGGACCGTCTGACCATGCTGATGACCGGACAATCTACCATCCAGGAAGTATTGTTCTTCCCTCAAATGCGTCCCGAAAAGATTACCCCGAAAGACTCTCCTGCCAAATTTATGGAACTAGGTATTTCAGAAGACTGGGTTCCCGTCATCCAGAAAGCAGGCTACAACCTGGTGAGTGATATGAAAGAAGTGAATCCGCAGAAGTTGCACATGGACATCTGTGGCATCAACAAAAAATATAAATTGGAACTGACCAATCCTACGGTGGACGAAGTTGCCGGATGGATTGCGAAAATTGAGAATTGAGAATCAAAGATTGAGAATTATTCCAATTTCAATGATCCATCATAAATAATAAGCATGAAATTGCCCGGTAAAATAGCGATAATGGGTGGTGGCAGCTGGGCCACAGCTATTGCAAAAATAGTTCTGGCTCAGGCTGAATCAATCAACTGGTATATGCGCCGCGACGACCGAATTGAAGAATTCAAGCGTTTGGGACATAACCCGGCTTATCTGACAAGTGTGCGTTTTGATATAAAGAACATCAACTTCTCGTCAGATATCAACAAGGTAGTAAAGGAATCGGATACTCTGATATTCGTTACCCCTTCCCCCTATCTGAAAAGCCACCTCAAGAAGCTGAAAACCAAAATAAAGGACAAGTTCATTGTCACTGCTATCAAAGGTATCGTCCCCGACGAAAACCTGATTGTTTCTGATTATTTTCATCAGGTTTACGGCGTTCCCGAAGAGAATATAGCCGTCATCGCAGGCCCGTGTCATGCGGAGGAAGTAGCCTTGGAGCGTCTGTCTTATCTCACGATCGGATGTAAAGACATTGATAAGGCTAAAATATTCTCCCGCCAGCTAGCCGGACACTATATCAAGACTTCTGTCAGCCAGGATGTGGCAGGTATAGAATACGCTTCTGTATTAAAGAATATCTATGCCATCTCCGCCGGTATTTGCAGCGGACTGAAATATGGTGACAACTTCCAAGCTGTATTGATTTCGAATGCCATCCAGGAGATGAACCGCTTCCTAAATACCGTACATCCTGTAGAGCGTTCAATCGACGATTCCGCCTATTTGGGCGACTTGCTGGTAACCTCCTATTCCAATTTCAGCCGGAACCGCGTGTTCGGTACCATGATTGGTAAAGGCTACTCCGTAAAAAGCGCACAGATAGAAATGGAAATGATTGCCGAAGGATACTACGGAACGAAATGTATCAAGGAACTAAACAAGCACTTGCACGTGAACATGCCTATCGTAGATGCTGTTTATAATATTTTATACGAGCGCATCTCGCCCATGATTGAGATTAAATTATTAACTGATTCATTCAGATAAAATATCAGATACAATGAAGAATATTAGTTTAAACATCGACAAAGTAGCCGGTTTTGTTTCTAAGGAGACAATCGCTGCTTACGAACCTCAGGTAAAAGCCTGCATGGAAACACTGGAAAACGGTACAGGTAAAGGTAATGACTTCTTAGGCTGGTTGCACTTGCCCTCGTCTATAACAGCCGGACACTTGGCTGACTTGAAAGCCACAGCTCAGGTTCTACGCGACAACTGCGAGGTAGTGGTCGTAGCAGGTATTGGCGGCAGCTATCTGGGAGCACGTGCCGTAATCGAAGCTTTATCCAACAGCTTCCAATGGTTGAAAGCAAAACAAAACGGTCCCGTCATCGTATTTGCAGGCCACAATATCGGTGAAGATTATTTGTTTGAATTGACTGAATACTTGAAGGATAAGAAATTCGGTGTAATTAATATTTCCAAGTCTGGTACTACTACAGAAACCGCCCTGGCTTTCCGTCTGCTGAAAAAACAGTGTGAAGACCAGCTTGGCAAGGAAATGGCGAAAAAAGTCATTGTCGCCGTTACAGACGCCAAAAAAGGTGCCGCCCGTGTCACAGCCGACAAAGAAGGATACAAGACTTTCATTATCCCTGATAATGTAGGCGGTCGTTTCTCTGTCTTGACTCCGGTCGGTTTGCTGCCTATCGCAGTAGCAGGTTTCGACATCGAAAAACTAGTGGAAGGCGCACGCACCATGGAGACAGTATGTGGTCCGGCTACTCCGTTTGCCGAAAACCCAGCCGCTGTTTATGCCGCTACCCGCAATGAATTGTATAAAGACGGCAAGAAGATTGAGATTCTGGTAAACTTCAATCCCAAACTACACTATATGAACGAATGGTGGAAGCAATTGTATGGTGAATCCGAAGGCAAGGATGGTAAAGGTATCTATCCGTCTGCCGTCGACTTCTCTACCGACCTCCATTCCATGGGACAGTGGATTCAGGAAGGTGAGCGTACCATTTTCGAAACGGTTATCTCTATCGAAAAGCCGGAACATACGCTTCAAGTTCCTTCAGATGGCGAGAATCTGGACGGTTTGAACTTTCTGGCAGGCAAGCGTGTGGACGAAGTGAACAAGATGGCAGAACTGGGTACTCAGCTGGCACACGTGGACGGTGGTGTACCCAATATGCGACTGATTGTGCCCGAACTGAACGAATACTACTTGGGAGAAATCATCTATTTCTTTGAAAAGGCTTGCGGCATCAGCGGTTATCTGCTGGGTGTGAATCCGTTCAACCAACCGGGTGTGGAAGCATACAAGAAAAACATGTTTGCTTTGTTAAACAAACCGGGGTACGAAGAAGAATCTAAAGCCATCCAGGCCCGATTATAATCATCAAGACCTATAAAGAATGTCATTAAATGGCATTCTGAACGGCAGTGAAGAATCTGAAAGCATCCACCAAGTGCTTACAGATTCTTCACTTTGTTCAAGACCAACGGTCGCGAGCTTTGGAAATATAACTATACATTTATTCTATGTTTAAAGAAACGATAAACAACTACCTTCACACGCATGGATACGAATCCATCGACCTGAAAGCCGTATTGTTCGATATGGACGGCGTACTGTTCGACTCCATGCCCAACCATGCAGAGTCATGGCATAAAATAATGAAACGCTTCGGTTTCGGCCTCAGCCGGGAAGAAGCTTATATGCACGAAGGACGTACCGGTGCATCCACCATCAATATAGTAAGCCGCCGGGAACGTGGGCATGATGCCACAGAAGAAGAGATAAAAGCCATCTACCAAGCCAAAACCGAGGAATTCAACAAATGCCCCAAAGCAGAACGTATGCCGGGCGCACTGGAAGTACTGACTAAAATAAAAGCCGCAGGACTCACCCCTATGGTAGTGACCGGTTCGGGACAAACATCCCTACTAGACCGTTTGAATCATAATTTTCCGGGTATCTTCCAAGCAGACCTGATGGTCACCGCTTTTGATGTGAAATACGGAAAGCCGAATCCAGAACCGTATCTGATGGCCTTAAAGAAAGGCGGTTTCAAACCTAATGAAGCGTTAGTAATAGAAAATGCACCACTAGGTGTACAAGCGGGAGTTGCCGCCGGTATATTTACCATCGCCGTGAATACAGGGCCGTTGCCCGACAATGTGTTACTGGATGAAGGAGCGAATTTACTTTTTCATTCCATGCCCGACTTCAATGAAAATTGGGAAACACTACAATCTGCATTAAAACAAGATTAAATCTTGCAGAAATTCTTCATAATCAATAAAAAAGAGCTCCTTGTTTTCACCTGAATGAAAAACAAGGAGCTCATATTACATAAAAAATCACAGCCTATCAAAAATACCTGAACCTACTTTAAAACCTTGCGTAACCAAGGAATAACCAGTTCGTTTTTAAAATAATGAGAAGGGGGATCTACATTGACCGTTTCGAAATAGGTCTTTGAATCCAGTCCTTCATCAAGACGCTCCACATCTTTTCTAACCGCCTTATCAGCAAACTTCGGATAATGATGAAACTCCGCATTTTCCGGTTTTCCACTAGCAGCATAAGCAGACTGCACCAAACGGAAATCACGGTCCAACCCTCCCTCTGTAAAAATGATAGGACGAGGAGCTAATGACGCGACAACATCTGGAAAATTAAAATATCTCCAATAGCCAGGTATCAGATGCCGGATAGAATTTGGAAAAGGACGCCTGTTTTCTTTGTCTGGTTTAGTCATCACAACGGCACGTTCCTGAGTCTGGCATAGAAAATCATTGTACACAAAAGCATAAATATCCTTATCCAACACCCCCAAGACCATCATCGGTTCTGTACCTAATGAGAATCCGCTAATCACAATCCTATCCTTTCGGATGTAAGACTGGCTCTTCACCCAATTCAGCACTTGCATATCCAGATAAGAAGTATACCCTAGCCAACTCCATCCCAGTTCAAGCAAAAAACGGGAAACAACATCATAGTCATAATTCCATCCTTTATCATAACATTCCAAATCGGAAGCTTCTCCGGCAGCGGCATTATCCACCGCTACCGCCACATAACCTTCTTTAACCATATTCAGAGCCATACTTACTTGGGGATTATTATAATCCTCAGTCAACTTATCACAGATGCCAGGCTCACCAGCCAATCCTTCTTTAGTCCTTCCGGAACCCGGAATGCACAAGACTCCGGGTACTGCACCCTTCAAATGTATCGGTTTCAAAACCAGGAAAGTGGAAACTGACTTTGGAAAAGGATAGAACTCCCATTTCTCCAAAATATACCCCTCTTTTTTTTCCGTTTTCACACAGACAGGAGACGGTTGTCCCTTTATTTCGGGAAACTTCATGATTTCCACCATTGCAGTACGCACTCCATTCTGCCATTGCGTAAACTCCTGTGCGGACATACCGGAACAGTAAGCATATTGGGGATGTGTATTTTTCAACATCTCATGAACAATGGCATAAGTACTTAGTAACCGTCCATCCCCACGATCTGATTTCACAACTGCATGTTCCTCAGGTTGGTAATTCTGAGAATTACCAACCATACATAAACTGCATACAGATACTAAAAAGAGCAATCTTTTCATTATCATCATATTATTCCACTATTATTCATACCCCGGATTCTGCTTGATTTCCGGATCTCCATTCAAGACTTCCACATTAACAGGCCACAACATCATATACGCCTTATCCTCTGTTAATATAGGCAATGAACTTCCATAATGCGCTTTAGCAGAAAAGACAAAAGGTTTTCCGTTGGAATCACGTAAACGCAATAAATCAAACCAGCGACTTCCCTCACCTACAAACTCTTTATCACGTTCCTGCAAAATAGCCCACTCATTATCCGCATAATCTCCTGCGATATATTTATGTTGTTCAAATTTATCACCATAAGCACGCTTACGTATCTCATTTATATATGCAGCACATTTATCCGGAGCTCCCAACCCGTTTTCACACTCGGCCAGCATCAACAAAACATCAGCATATCTATATACCGGTACATCTGAATCATAATAATGAGTTCCTCCGTCCGTTTGCCCCATCAGTTTTTTCCAACAAGCGCCACGGTTTTTTCCTTCAAACATATATTGAAAAAAAGTAGCATCCAAACGAGTATCTTCCTTATCATAAATTTCGATAAACGGCACTTTATACTCATAACGTAATGGTCCGGCTGTCAATAGCTTCAACGGATCCGGACCATATTTATTTCCATCCAAGTCCGTAGCATTGGTAAACAAGGCTACATTATAGAACCAGTTCGCCCCCCAATTGGTCAATTCATTCTTATTAAAACATAGAGCGAAAATAATCTCTCTATTCTTCTTCCCTTCCGGAGTCCATAAATCCGCAAAGTTTGGAAGCAGTTCGAATTGTTGGTTCACCAAATTCAATAAAGCCTTCTTTGCTGTCAGCAAGTCACTGTTATTAGGATCTACGGCAGTCAGAGTAGCTATATGATCCCCTGCAATATCATCACTGGGTAATCCTGTAGTGACTTTGGCAGACCACATATATATCTTGGCTTTCAAAAGTTCCGTTGCATAATAAGACCATTCATATTGGTCGGATATCTTCTTATCCGACTCATTGAAAAAAGATTCGGATTTATTAATATCTTCTTTGATAAACTCCAACGTTTCCTCCGGAGTAGAACGAGCCTTATATAGTTGCGTAATATCAATGCTACCCTCTGTAACTTTCGATTCCGTTTCTAACGGCACACCACCAAATGTTCGATAAAGATAGAAATAATAATATGCACGCAAACCATAAGCCTGTCCCAAATAAAATGATTTCTCCGTTCCAGTCATATAATCAATTTCTTTATCTACATTTCTGATAAACAAATTTATATGCATGATATTTGGGTACACCTCATACCAATCATCGACACCGGTATTATCTTTCGTAAGCAGATTATTAGTCATAGGCGGACCATATACCCCCTCACCCATAGAAGTAACATCACTTATCAGAATCTCACTTCTGAACTCTCCCAATGTGACAGGCATCTGATATTTATCTCTTAAATCGGCATGAATACCAGTCATAAACATTTCTACCTGAGACTTCTGATTCCAAAAATCATTAGAGCCATAATAATCTTCAGGAGACAGGTCCAACGCATCACAAGCAGACAATACCATCATCCCACTCAACAATATGCTATAAAATATTTTCTTCATAATCCTTCCTATTTATTAGAATGTAACATTTAAACCCAAAACAACTGTTCTAGGAGGGGATATCCTCCATTCTGACTGACACCATATTCGGGGGTCGCCATATTTTTGGCTGCTGTAATATATCCCAAATTCTGTGCTGTTACAGAAACATCCACCTTGCTCAAACCGGATTTATGAATCCAACTCTGAGGCAAGGAATACGACAGGCTTATTTCACGAAAAGCCAAATAATCGCCACGATAACAATTAATGTCCGATATTCTGTCATAATTACGTTTGCCCAAAAAGTCAGCCCATCCATACACCGGATATTTTCCATTCGGATTACTTTCCGACCAGGAATCTTTAACTAAAGAAATGGTATTAAATGTTCCCTGCATATTACCCATAATCCAAGGAGTTTTCCAATCATGTACCCAATAGCCTAAAGCATAATCCAGACGGCAGTTCAAAGTTAACCCTTTCCATGAAGTATTAATGTTAAAGCCTCCGGTCCAATGAGGTATCGTATTACCCAATTTCACCCGGTCATAATCATCAATCACACCATCCCCATTCACATCCTGCCATTTCACATCACCAGCCTGTATAGGCAGTCCTTTCTCCTTTTCGGCATCCGACAATTTAGCCCAAGCTTCAGGTCCATAGAGCACTTTGGCATCTGCTCCATTTTCCGTATAAGTGGATCTGTCTATCAGATTGCCTGGAATCTCACTCTCACTCTTATAAATACCAAGAGATTTAAAGGCGTAAATCACACCATATTCCTGTCCTTCCTGATAACCACCCACCCATTGTCTTTCATAGGTACCATCTGCCAGCTTGCGTCCCGTATAAACCTGATAGGCATCCTGCATATTATTCGGCAATCCATTGTACGGTAATGAGATAATCTTATTCTTATTATAAGCGGTATTCATACTAACTGTAAATTTCCAATCTTTGGTACGCAAAACATTGGCGGTCAATTCCAACTCCATACCTTGGTTTTGTACTTCTCCATTGTTAGAAAGGAAAGAAGAAACTCCGCTATGGGAAGGCAGGGTGATTTCTGCAAATTTATCCTGTGTATGTCTATTATAATAGGTAAAGTTCAAGATATATTTGTTATTCAGAAAACCAATATCGAAACCTGTCTCGAATGTGTACGATTTTTCCCATCTCATGGTGGGATTAGGCAAATCGTTTATCATCAAAGGCACTTTGCCATTATAGTTGGGTACTATTTTACCTTTTTTATCTTTCATAATACCATAAGAGCCTTGAACCGTATAATAATCAAGTCCTGTCACTACATTACCATTAGCATCCAGTACACCAGACACATTTCCATTGGCACCGTAACTAGCACGAATTTTAGCATAAGAAAGTACATTGCTACAAGACTCCATAAAATTCTCTCTACTCAAGACCCAACCGGCTGATATGCCGGGAAAGGTTCCCCAACGGTTATCCTTTGGCAGTTTGGAGTATCCGTCGCGACGTAAAACAAGGCTCAGCAAATACTTGGACTTATAATCATAATTCACTCTACCAAAGAATGAAAGAATACGTTGTCTGTAATGCCAGGAATCTATTTGCCGTACTCCAGCAGCAGTCGAAGTATAATTCAAATCCTGAAAATCAGATAATGGAGATCCATAACCAGATGCAGAAAAACCTTTCTTGTATGAGTCATAATATTCTACGCCTGCCATCGCATCTATAGAATGATCTTGCCGGAATGTAGTCTGATAATTCAAGATTCCATTGTAAGTCTGGTCCAAAAGCCGTTCATGCTTGTTGGAAGTACTATGATTCGTATCATATACCGGTCCTGTAGCTACAATATAGTCCCCTTTGAAGAACTCTCTGCTGTCATCAAAATAAAACCAAGTTCCTGTGGTCTTGAATGTCAATCCTTTCATTATATTAAAGGTAAAAGACTGGCTCAGATTAAACTTGTCTGTATTATTATCATAGTTCAATGCATCCTCATACACTTTCACAGTGGTCCAGCCACGGGCATAAGAAGCCACTGCAGGGCCTGCCAACCAGTCGCCGTCCGGACTTTTCACACGGAATGTAGGAGGAACGGACAAGGTAGTACTGAAAAAATTACCTTCACCGGCATATCCTGCACCACCATCGTCCCATTTGGCATCGGTAAATGTCAAAGAAGAATTGGAAGTAAGCCAAGGCTTAATTTTATAATCTGCATTGATCGTGAAATTCAAACGGTGATACCAGTTGTTCATCGCATTTCCTTCGCTGCGATTATAGCCTAGGCTTGCATAATAATGCCCCTTATCATTGCCGCCGGATACGCTCAAGTTATAATCCTGAGTAATAGCCGGAGATTTGATATTATAATCTTTCAGTTGATTATCACAATAAATCAATTTTTGTCCCGGATTCACAGGGTCATCCATTGTCTGCCAACCTTGTTTTAACAGGAAAGCCAGATCATCTGTATAATTCATAACACCCCATACGGCTGTATTGTCTTTATTGCCATTAAGTACATTCCCTTTTTCATCAAAATATCTGTTTCCTGTTCCGTAAGGCTGTGTTCCGGATAAAGTCGCATCACTGGCAAATCCATGCCAAGCGCCCGATTTATCCTGCCATATATGCGAAGACCGATAAAATGCCGAACGCATATAATACAAATAATCATGAGCATTCAAAAACTCATACTGGCTATGAAAAAAATTGAAACCGACTTTCGCACTCAAATTTATTTCCGTATGTCCTTCCGAACCTCTTTTAGTAGTAACAAGAATTACACCATTGGAAGCACGCGCACCGTAAATAGCTGTAGCACCGGCATCTTTCATGACTTCCAAAGACTCGATATCCTCCGGATTCACATCACTCAACGACTCGCGTACAGCACCATCGATAATGACCAAAGGTGAACCGCTACCATCCAGATTGGTACCACCACGAAGTACCAAAGTAGGAGTGGAATTCGGATTACCACTAGTTTGCTGCACCCTTAATCCTGCCACTGCACCAGAGAGTGCTTGCGCCGGATTAGTATGGGCACCCGTACTTAAAGTAGAATTATCAACTTTAGCAATAGAATTAGTCATCTTGGAACGAAGTTGTGTACCCCCATAACCTGTTATCACCACTTCATCCAAAGTCTTATTGTCTTCCTGCAACTGAACATTCAAAAACGACTTTTTCCCTACCAACATTTCTTGAGTCAGATAACCGATATAAGAAAAGACCAAAGACGCTTTTTCACTTACCATTAACGTAAACTGGCCGTCTATATCAGTTATGGTACCATTGGTAGTACCTTTCTCTATAATATTAGCCCCAATAATTGCTTCTCCTTTGGCATCGGTCACTATACCTTTGACAGTCACTTTCTCTTGTTGCATAACAATGGGACGCGTTTCTTCTTTAGAAATGGCCTTGCGAATTATTACTTGTCTGTCACGGATATAATATTCCAAATCAGTACCGGCAAACATTTGTTTCAATACCTCTTCTATTGTTTTATTCCGTACATCCACATTGACACGACGAGATAAATCAATATCTGTACGATATATAAAAATAAATTGACTATTCTTTTCTACCCAATTAATCACACTCTTCAAAGTCTGGTTCTCCATAGAAACGGTAAAGCTAGTTTGTTCCGCATAACTCATTTCTGCAAAAGCCTCTTCATAACCTGTAAATGTTAAAATCATGGCTAAACTCATACATTTTGTGAATTTAGGCATGAGTTTTATTCTATTCGTGTATTTTTTCATATATTTGATTGTTTTTTCTATTTATTTCAAGGTAAATAATTAAACAACGATTCAGTGACCAGATAGTACGGCAAATACTGTCTGGTTTTCTTTTTTTACATCCTTCTTTTATTCCATAGGCTAAAGTATTTTAAGGTTCAACAATTCTCATTTAAGGCTCACATAGATTTCATCTTTATCATTTATTGTATAATGCAATGATAATGAAAGACACAAGTTATCCATAACATTGGTAATGTCTGTTTGAAGATCCAGTTTTCCAGACAATGACAAGGTAGTAATCTCCGCATCATACCGTATTTTACACCCATAATACCGCTCAAGTTTCTTCAAAACATCTCCTACGGGTCTTTGATGAAGCAGCAATAAATTATCCTTCCAACTGATGTATTCGGACACATCAACCTTACGTACCTGCGTTTTATTACCTTTAATATCCACCAATTGATTAGGTGCCAATCTTACTTTGCTCTTATTCTCAGTAGTTACTTCCACGCTTCCACGTACTAAAACAACAGATGAAGCCTCATCCTCCCTATAGGCACAGACATTAAACGAAGTACCCAGCACGCGTATATCAAACTCTCTTGTTTTGACAACAAATGGACAATCCTTCCTTTTGGCCACATCCAGATAAACCTCCCCCTCTACCAGAATTTCACGTTTCTGTTCTTCAAAAATATCCGGATACATCACCTTACTACCTGAATTTATATAAATTCTAGTACCATCAGAAAAAGTAATATCAGCTCTTTTGCCATTAGGAACCATTATTTGATGAATTTCATTCTTTACAGATGAAGCCTGGGATATTTTAGTATTTAATGCATACTGCTGAATATTCGAGCTTCCTAAAGTATCATATTTTAAAGAAGCATCATTTTTCAGATTCATAGCTTGGTTATCTGTTATCAGAATCACCTCATCACCGCAAATGAAAGTCGTGTCATTCAGCAATGCTATATCAAGCTCCGTACCCTCGTCAGCATTGGTACTCCACCAATTCATAACTAAAATCAAACCAATCGCTGCCGCTATCGACATAGACCACCTATAAATATGACGTCTGTGGGAATCCCTCTTTTCCCTTTCTACTCGTTTCATCACGTCCTGAAAAGATTTTTCCACATCAACAGATTCCCATTCATCTGCTTCCCGAATCTTCTCAGTCAGGCATTGAACTGTTTTACGAAATTCATCTGAATTATATTTTATTTTTTTACTTTTCATCTAAATACCTTTTTATTAAGAAAACGGTATCCAAAAAAAAAGGTACTCATAAAAAAGAAAAGAAATCACATTTTTCTTTGCATAAGCCTTCGTTAGACCAATAGACAAACCTCACATGACAAATAAATAAACTTATTCATCACACAAATATCACTTTATAAAAACATGCTCAAATGATACAATAACAACGATCAACGACTCGCTAAATCAAGAGAAGTGAAAAGCCCAAACACAACGCACAGGCACATGAACACAATGTACCAAGATACTGAAAATCCAAATGGTTGAAACAGAGAAAAAGAATTCACGCAAACGTGCCAATGTACGCGACAAAAGGTTCTTGCTTGATTGAGGATTCATACCTAAGATAGCGGATATTTCCTGATGGTTCAATTCCTTTACATAATATAGATACAGAATTTCACGCTGACGACCGGAAAGACGTGAAATTGCCTTAGCCAGCCTCCTTTCATTCTTCACATCCACATCATCTTTCTTAAATAAAGAATTTATTATTTCTTCGCCCATCGGAAAAAACTCATGGCATTCTTCAATCACTTCCATAGGACGTAAAGACTGAAACGCATCCAGCAGTTTATTTCTAAAAGAACAAAGCAAATACGCCTTTACATTATCAGTATAATGCAAATTTCTACAATTTAAAATCAACTTGACGAACAAATTCTGTATGGTATCGGCAACCAACTCTCTATCACCTACCATACGAATTCCATAGGAATACAATAACGAATAATAACGTCGATAAACTTCTTCAAATGCCGCCGTTTCTCCTTTAATGAAAGATTCCCAAAGTTTTGTTTCACCATGTGTTCTATCAACCATAATACTAGCTCCTTAAAAACTTATTGAGCTTGCTCAGAGTTAAATTTAACAAGAAGGCAATATAAGAGATGAATCATTAATGGACTCATCCCTTACTTTATAACACCTACATATTATTCAAACAGTTTACTGCGCGACAACATACAAGCACCGATGATCCCGGCTCTTTCTTTCAATTTAGATTCTACAATAACAGAATCACGGTTCATCAAATTCAGTGTATATTTTCGAATAGCCGTAGTTATGGGCTGTATCAAATAATCACCAGTACGTGACAATGCGCCTCCGATAATAACCAGTTCCGGATTAAAAATATTAATAAGTCCCGCCACATGGCGTCCCAGCTTCACCCCGATTTCCTCCACCAGTTCGATACACAGCAAATCTTCCTTATTTACCGCATCAATAATATCATCCAAGGTCAAATCTTCCAAGTTTTTCTTGGTATTGGAAATAATAGAGTTCTCCCCATTATTAATATGCTCCAATAAAATACGATGCAAAGCGGCCCCCGAAACTTCCGTTTCTATGCATCCCTTCTTCCCACAATGGCAGATAATCTCATTTTCATATCCAAAATTATGCCCGAATTCACCGGAGAAGCCGGATTTTCCTTTATAAATCCTTCCATCAATGATAATTCCCATGCCCAATCCCCAGCTGACATTAATAAAAATGATATTCTTCTCACCTTTCACAACACCTTGCATATACTCACCGTAAATCATGGCACGGGTATCATTATCAATAGAAACACGATAGCCACCCACCTTTTCCGATATGACATCCGTCAACGGGCGTTCATCAAAATTGAATATGCTGTAACTATACCCCAAGTCCGGATTCACACGTCCGGAAAGATTCACATTTATATTTAATATCTTATCTTTCTCGACACTGACTTTTTGAAGGAAATGTCTAATCTGCTTACACAATTCGTCCAAACTCTCAGGAGTATTCTTCGCTCTAAAAGGAACATTCATTTTCAACTGAACCACATCCCCCTTAAAATTTATCAACCCCAAGTTGATAGAAAACTGACGTACTTCAACGCCAACAAAATACCCGGAATCCGCATTCAAACCATACAGACTAGGATGTCTCCCTCCGCTGGTTTCCAGCTTTCCGTAATCGTTAATGTAACCTTCCTCACACATTTCATCGATGAATTTCGTAACCGTAGGCACACTTAAATCCATCTCTTTTGCTAAATCAGTAATCGTAGAGCTTCCATTATAAATATAGTGGGTGATGATTTTCTTCTTCATCACAGCCATCTTTGAGCCCTTTTCCATTTCTTTCAACAAATTCTCACCCATAATAAAATATTCCGTTAATGTCCACAAATATAGTTATTTTTTTATGAAACCAAATCTCATTTAAAGAGATTTTTCAAAAATTATTTTAGAAGATGTAAGCAAATTATCTTTTTTTGTAACAATCTCATTTTTCAAAAACGTTTAAACAACGCTTCCTATCCGCTTATTTATCTTTCTATTTATTAAAAGAGCTATTATTAATAAATAAATTTAGTTTTCTCTTGTTGTTTTCGTAAATCATTTATATATTTGCACACAACATGATTAAGTAATATAAAATATTAATTTCAAATAAATTAAAGGCTATGGAAAAGATTCACGGATTAATTGACGCACCTTTCACTCCATTTTATGAAAACGGAGAAGTAAATTATGAACCTATTGAAGCATATTGCCAACTATTGGTAAGGAACGGACTTCAAGGCGTATTTATCAATGGTTCTTCCGGAGAAGGCTATATGCTGACAGAAGACGAACGCATGAAACTGGCCGAACGCTGGATGGAAGTAGCACCTGAAGATTTCAAAGTCATCGTACATGTTGGAAGCACTTGTGTAAAATCAAGCAAGCGTCTGGCAGAACATGCTCAGAAAATCGGAGCATGGGGCATCGGAGCGATGGCGCCTCCCTTCCCGAAAGTGGGACGCATTGAAGAGTTGGTGAAATACTGCGAAGAAATAGCATGCGGCGCTCCCGAACTGCCTTTCTATTTCTACCACATCCCCGCTTTCAACGGAGCATTCCTCTCAATGGTAGCATTCCTGGAAGCCGTAGACGGACGCATTCCTAATTTTGCAGGTATCAAATATACTTTCGAAAGTTTGTATGAATACAACCAATGCCGTCTATATAAAAATGGCAAATTCGACATGCTGCACGGTCAGGATGAGACCATTCTTCCTTGCCTGGCTATGGGCGGCGCACAAGGTGGTATCGGCGGAACAACCAACTATAACGGTAAAGAACTCACAGGCATCATCGAAGCATGGAAAGCCGGTGATCTGGAACTGGCACGCGAACGCCAGAACTTCGCTCAAGAAGTTATCAACGTGATCTGTCACTATCGTGGAAACATCGTCGGCGGCAAACGCATCATGAAACTGATCGGACTGGATTTAGGCAAGAACCGCACCCCGTTCCAAAACATGACAGATGAGGAAGAAGCTGCCATGAAAGCCGAACTGGAGGCTATCCATTTCTTTGAAAGATGTAACAAATAAACCTGAGCCACAATGTTTTCAATAGATTATATAAAAGAATGGTCAGAATCATACAAGACGGATCTGACCACTAACATCATGCCGTTCTGGCTGAGATACGGGCTGGACAAAGTCAATGGAGGTGTTTACACCTGCGTTGACCGCGACGGCAGCCTGATGGATACCACCAAGTCCGTGTGGTTCCAAGGAAGATTCGCCTTTATCTGCTCTTACGCATACAATCATATAGAAAAGAACGAAGCATGGCTGTCAGCTGCCAAAAGCACGATAGACTTTATAGAAGCACATTGTTTCGACTCTGACGGACGCATGTATTTCGAGGTGACCGCCGAAGGCACTCCTTTGCGCAAGCGTCGTTATATTTTCTCGGAATCGTTCGCAGCTATCGCCATGTCGGAATATGCCATCGCATCCGGTGACCGGACGTATGCCGTAAAAGCACTGGAGCTGTTCAAACAGATGCAGTATTTTCTGGAAACGCCGGGCATACTCTCTCCCAAATATCTGGATACCCTTCCGATGAAAGGACATTCCATAACCATGATCCTGATCAATGTGGCCTCACGTATCCGCCAGGCTATTCAAGACGAGAGTTTCAACGGACAGATCGATGCCTCCATCGCCCAACTGCGCAAAGACTTCATGCATCCCGAATTCAAAGCTTTACTTGAAACAGTAGGCCCCGACGGAGAGTTCATTGACAGCAACATGGGCCGCACCATCAATCCGGGACATTGCATTGAGACAGCCTGGTTCCTGCTGGAAGAAGCCAAATACCGCAATTGGGACAAAGATATCACAGAACTGGCCCTCACCATCCTGGACTGGTCCTGGGAATGGGGTTGGGACAAAGAGTTCGGAGGTATCATTAACTTCAAAGACTGCAAAAACCTTCCGCCTCAAGATTATTCTCAGGACATGAAATTCTGGTGGCCCCAGACCGAGGCTGTCATTGCTACCTTATACGCCTATTTAGCCACCGGAAATGAAAAGTACCTTGACATGCACAAACAAATCAGCGACTGGACATACGCTCATTTTCCTGATGAAGAGTATGGAGAATGGTTTGGATATCTCCACCGTGACGGCACACCCGCGCAAATGGCCAAGGGTAACTTGTTCAAAGGCCCGTTCCACATTCCAAGAATGATGATCAAGGGCTATACGTTATGCCAGGAAATACTTGACAGCAAAAAATCACATTTATAAAGCTATTTATCTATTAGCATGAAAAACAGTAAAATTTATCCTTGGGTTGTAGTAGGATTATTATGGGGCGTCGCCCTGTTGAATTATATGGACCGGCAAATGCTGTCCACGATGAGAGACGCCATGGCGGTGGATATCACCGAACTTCAGTCAGCCGCCAACTTTGGTCGTCTGATGGGGGTTTTCCTCTGGATATATGGCTGTATGAGCCTATAGCCGGAATGGTGGGCGACCGCATGAACCGCAAATGGCTGATCGTAGGCAGTTTGTTCGTATGGTCGGCTGTCACTTATCTGATGGGGATCGCCGACACCTATAACGAAGTATTCTTCCTGCGCGCCTTGATGGGAATCAGCGAAGCGCTCTATATTCCTGCCGGATTGTCACTGATCGCCGACTATCACTCCGACAAGTCACGTTCGTTGGCCATCGGCATTCACATGACCGGGCTTTATACCGGACAGGCCATCGGAGGTTTCGGCGCTACTGTAGCCGCTGCTTTTTCCTGGCATACAACCTTTCATTGGTTCGGCATCGCCGGCATCGCATACGCCGTAATTTTAATGCTTTTTCTACATGAAAAGAAGGATAGAACGCAAATTGAACAAATAAATTCACCTTCCGGTAAAGAAAAAGGCAATTTATTGAAGGGATTATCATTACTTTTCAGTAATATTGCATTTTGGGTGATTCTGCTATATTTCGCAGCCCCCAGTTTACCGGGATGGGCAACTAAAAACTGGTTACCTACCCTGTTCGCCGAAAACCTGAATATACCGATGTCGCAAGCCGGACCCATGTCCACTATCACCATCGCGTTTTCATCGTTCATTGGCGTAATTGTTGGTGGAACTTTATCCGATAAGTGGGTGCAAAGAAATATAAAAGGACGTGTGTACACGGGTGCCATCGGCTTGGGACTTACTATTCCCTCCCTGCTTCTGCTAGGGTTCGGACATAGTTTCGTAGCCGTTGTGGGAGCTGGATTATTATTCGGTGTAGGTTACGGTATCTTCGATGCCAACAATATGCCGATTCTGTGCCAGTTCGTATCATCCAAACACCGTGCTACCGCCTATGGTATCATGAATATGACAGGCGTGTTTGCGGGAGCAGCCATTACCGAAGTCTTGGGAAAATGGACAGACGGAGGTAAGTTGGGACTGGGATTTGCCATGCTGGCTGTCATTGTGCTTATCGCACTGATAGTACAATTGACATTCCTCCGTCCTAAAACAGATAATATGGAATAACCCGTATAGTTAACTTAACACTTAAAACTTAAAAAAAGAAAAGAACCATGAGAGTAATTATCGAACCTGATTACCAAACGCTGTCACAATGGGCGGCAAACTATGTAGCTAGTAGAATTAATGCGGCAAATCCGACTCCTGAAAAACCATTTGTTTTAGGTTGTCCTACAGGTTCTTCACCGCTAGGCATGTACAAAGCGCTGATAGAACTGAACAAGCAGGGAAAGGTATCTTTCCAGCATGTCGTAACTTTCAATATGGACGAATATGTAGGCTTGCCCGAAGATCATCCAGAAAGCTATCATACATTTATGTGGAAAAACTTCTTTAACCACATTGATATAAAGAAAGAGAATGTACATATTCTGAACGGAAATGCCGAAGATCTGGAAGCGGAATGCGCCAACTACGAAAAGCAGATAGCCGAAATCGGAGGCATCGACCTGTTTATGGGAGGTATCGGCCCCGACGGACATATCGCATTCAATGAGCCGGGCTCTTCGCTGTCTTCACGCACACGCATCAAGACACTGACTACAGATACGATTATTGCAAACTCACGCTTTTTTGACAATGACGTGAACAAAGTTCCTAAAACTGCGTTAACTGTAGGTGTAGGGACTGTCCTTTCAGCGAAAGAAGTTATGATTATCTGCAACGGACACAACAAAGCACGCGCTTTGCAACATGCCGTTGAAGGCGGTATCACACAAATGTGGACTATCAGTGCATTGCAGATGCACCAGCATGGCATCATCGTTTGTGACGAAGCTGCCACAGACGAACTGAAAGTCGGTACTTACAAATATTTCAAAGACATCGAAAAAGCTAATTTGTAATTTATGAGAACAAACCTAAGTTCGCAGATCTCTCTGAACAGAGTATCTCCGAAATATTATAAACCCGAGAATGCGGTGGAACGTTCTGTCCTGACCCGTTGCGAAAAGGTGCCTACCGACATCTATGAGACGATGGAAGAAGGTGTGCAGCACATCGCCAATGAAATCGCGGCCAAGATACAGGAACGCCAGCGCGAAGGGAAGTTCTGCGTGATCGGTGCCGGAACCGGCGCTTCACTGCGTCCGCTCTATGCCGAGCTGGTCCGTAAGCATAAAGATGAAGGACTAAGTTTCCGCAACGTAGTCATTTTCAATTTATACGAATACTACCCCTTGGCCTCTGAAGGTGCGGGAAGCAGTTTCTCACAACTGAGCGAGCTGTTCCTGAGCCAGATCGATATCGACAAACAAAATGTGTTCACCATCGACGGAACGATTCCGCAGGAAGCCGTCATTGAATACTGCCGTCTGTACGAACAGCGTATCCAGACTTTCGGTGGCATAGATATGGCGCTGATGGGCATCGGGCGTGAAGGCAATATCGCCATGAACGAACCGGGATCAAGTTTGAGTTCTCCTACCCGTCTGATTCTGATCGACTCAACCTCGCGTGCCGAAGCCGCACACAATTTAGGAGTAGACAATCTCCCCCCTGCTCCATCACGATGGGTGTGGCGACTATTATGGCCGCCCGCAAAATCTATTTGCTGGCATGGGGAGACGACAAAGCCGACATCATCAAGAAAGCGGTGGAAGACAAAGTGAGCGACACACTGCCCGCTTCCTATCTGCAAATGCACAACAATGCCAATGTCTGCATAGACCTGGCAGCGGCTTCTCATCTTACCCGGATCCAACGTCCGTGGCTGGTAACCAACTGCGAATGGAACGACAAACTGATCCGCAGCGCCATCGTATGGTTGTGCCAACGTGTCAAAAAGCCGATTCTGAAACTGACCAACAAAGATTACAATGAAAACGGACTGAGCGAGCTGCTGGCACTCTACGGTTCCGCTTACAATGTAAACATCAAAATATTCAATGACCTGCAGCACACCATCACCGGATGGCCCGGCGGCAAGCCGAATGCAGACGACACCTACCGTCCCGAACGGGCCAAACCATTCCCGAAACGCGTGGTAGTTTTCTCTCCGCACCCGGATGACGATGTCATCTCAATGGGCGGAACTTTACGCCGTCTGGTTCAGCAAGGGCACGAAGTACACGTAGCCTACGAAACTTCCGGAAACATTGCCGTAGGCGATGAAGAAGTAGTACGTTTCATGCACTTCATCAATGGTTTCAACCAACTTTTTGATGAAAACTCCAACGAGACCATCAAAAACAAATATGCCGAGATCAAGAAATTCCTTGCCGCCAAGAAAGAAGGCGACATGGACAGCCGCGATATTCTGACCATTAAAGGATTGATCCGCCGTGGTGAAGCACGTACTGCAAGCACTTTCAATCAGATACCATTGAACCGCGTTCATTTCCTTGACCTGCCTTTCTATGAAACCGGCAAGATAGAAAAGAACCCCATCAGTGAAGCCGATGTAGAAATCGTGTTGCAGTTACTGCGTGACGTGAAGCCTCACCAAATCTATGTAGCAGGAGACCTTGCCGATCCGCATGGAACCCACCGTGTATGTACGGACGCTGTACTGGCAGCCATCGACATCGAAAAAGAAGCCGGTGCCGAATGGTTGAAAGACTGCCGCATCTGGATGTACCGTGGTGCATGGGCGGAATGGGAAATTGAAAACATTGAAATGGCCGTACCGTTCAGCCCCGAAGAACTGCGTGCAAAACGCAACTCTATCTTGAAACACCAATCTCAGATGGAAAGCGCACCGTTCCTGGGCAATGACGAACGCCTGTTCTGGCAAAGAAGTGAAGACCGCAACCGGGGTACAGCTGCTTTGTATGACCAGCTTGGTTTGGCATGTTATGAAGCAATGGAAGCATTTGTAGAATATATACCCCTATAATTAAAGAAACAACCTAACCTAATTTTATACTAACCTTTAACCAAAAGACCGAAAATCCCCGATGGATGTGATATCCCTCGGGGATTGTTTTTAAAGAAAAGTAGCCATCCGGCACCTGTTGTGGTCTTCGGATGGCTACCTGTTCTATTGTCAGTCCGGATGATATAAAGCACCTGATCAGTCTGCTATATTCTCCAGTTTTAATGTCCAGGCATAATCACATGGCATTTCATCCATATACAAATCCGGCATCTCCACTACAATATCATCTCCCTTTTGCTTCCAGTTAACTTTTTTCTTGGAGCCCAGCAAAGAGATTTTTGTCTTGCCGGTAGAGTGGATATCCTTCAATTTGATGGTGTTTTTCGGATAGGCAGGCAAAATGGCATACACATTCTTTCCCTTTTTGGTAAAGAACACCTCTTTCACCGCATAACCCGGATCCGGATCCACCGTCTGTTTCAAAATAGCGTCACCGCTTACATAATGTTTTTCCTTCGATTTCCATTCCCGGTCCCCCTTTGTCCACTGGCAAGAGCGCACCCAGGCACGTGTTCCATAAATAGCCTCACCGTTTACTTTCAGCCAGTCTCCCATCTGAACCAGACGTTCCTGCATGATAGGTGGAATTTTACCATTCGCATTCGGACCTACATCGAGCAACAGGTTTCCACCATTACTTACGATGTTTACCAAGGTCAGGACCAATGCTTTAGGGGAAGTATAATCTTCCAAATCTTCATTCTGATTATATCCGAAAGAAAGTCCTATCCCCCGGCATTCTTCCCATGGCTTATTATATGACGCATTCGAATTACTATATTCCCTGGTGTAATAATCCCCATGCTTCCGCCCTGTATTATTCGCCCAGCGGTCATTCACCACAATACTATCCTTGACGGGAGATTCAGAATAAAGCCACGCCAATGTTCTTTCCGCCTGCCATTCTTTATCATTGATCGCATCAGGACCATCCGACCAGATCAGGTCCGGCTTATACGTATTCACCAAATCTTTCAACTGAGGGAAGAAATGTTTTTCATAAAACAATCCCATCGTTTCTTTGGTATATAGCGGATTCCCCCATTCGCGAAGCGAGAAATAGCATCCCACCTTTATATTAGTCTTCCGCAACGCATCCACATATTCGCCTACCAGATCACGATGCGCACCTATCACCATACTGTTCCAAGGTCTGCCATACGATGTGGAAGCCTCTTTGCTAGGCCATAACGCAAAGCCGTCGTGATGCTTGGTGGTCAACACCGCATAACGGGCACCTGCACGTTCGAACAACTTCGCCCATTCATTGGCATCATAACTCATCGCCTTGAACATGGGGGCAAAATCGGCATAAGTGAAATCCCTGCCATACATCGCGGTATGGAAATCATAGATTTCCGTACCGGTAAAATCACCGTTCCCCATCAATTTCTTATTTTCCAACCAATACTTATACCATTCGGAATAAGTGCCTTTAGGCGACCATCCCGGCACAGAGTATAATCCCCAGTGAATAAAAATACCAAATTTGGCATCTTCAAACCAAGCCGGGACCGGACGTTTATCCAAGGACTCCCAATCGGCCGTATAAGTCTTTTGAGAAAACGAGGAAACTGAAATCAAACAAAAAAGAAGAGCAAAAATACTTTTTCTCATAGTATATGTTTTGAATAAATTTAAAAAAATTACTTTCAGATACAATATTAACAAAAAACAAGCGTAACAACAACTTATTTTTTGTTTTTAAATTAATAATAGCATATCTCACGATATGCTATTATCTTCCCTAAACAATCAACTAACCTTAAAAAAGTTATCTGGTCAGTCAACCGTAATTCACAGCTATATTTAAATCTTCATTATTTCGCTGCTTCCGCCTCTTCATATCCCGGAGTCTGCTTAATTGCAGGGTCTTTATCCAACATATTCTGTTCAATAGGCCACAACAACTTGTAACTTTCCGTTTCCGGCAAGATAGGATTACCATCATTTTTCAGATTAGCTTCAGGACAGAACACCAGATGCTTTCCTCCTTTAGTCAAAGTCATACGATAAATATCCCACCAGCGCTGGCCTTCTTGTACGAACTCTTTATCTTTTTCGTGCAATATAGCCAACTCGTTCTGCGTGAAGTCACCTGCTTTATAAGCATATTTAGCTGTATCCCAAACGCCTTCACTATCTCCATAAGCACGCTGGCGAATCAGGTTTATGTATTTTTCAACCCCGGCGTTGTCGCCTTCCATATTGGCGATTTCGGCCAGTGACAGATAAACCCAAGGCAAGCGGTAGAAATATTGGTCACCGCAATAAACGCGGTTGCCTTCCGCATTGAGAATACCCAGATTCTTACATACATGAGTACCCCAAAGAACCAATTTTCCATCCTCATCCTTTTGATAAGAAGTGATAAATGTAGCATCACGGCGTTCATCTTTTTCATCGAACAACTGATAGAGTTCCGGAATGTATTCATACCACTGCATACCGTTTCTGTTCAGACGAAGAGGGTCGTTCCAACTGGTGCCATCGGCCGATAACCTTTTTTGTCCACCTCTCCTTGAACTACATACGTAAAATTACCGACCCCGTTGGTAGCCTCTCCCTCAGCATAACGAATCGCAAAAATCACCTCTGAATTACCCTTATTGGTAGCATCAAACACATCGGCAAAGTTTGACAGCATTTTCAAGCCATAATTATTGGCAACGCTCTCCAAGTGTTTTTTAGCCACCGCCAAGTCAGCGGGATTGGCAGGATTGTCACCGGTAGTCACCTTAGAAGTCCACAGATAAACGTCCCCCATCAGACACTCGGTAGCGGCCTTTGACCAATATGACTTCTTATTACCGCGGTTGTAAGGATCAAAGCTGGTCACATCACCGAAATACTCCATTGATGTATCCAAGTCCTTCTTGATTTGCGTCATCACCTCTTTGGGAGTAGAACGTGCCATATACAATTTTTCCGGATCAATGATTCCATTAATCACCTCTACATCCAGCCGCAAAGGCACACCGCCATAAATGCGGTAAAGCTCAAAATAAATAAAAGCACGGAGACCATAAGCTTGCGCCAGATAATATTTTTTCTTGGCCTCGCCACATAGTCGGCATTCGTCACACGTTCAATGAACAAGTTGATGTTCGCCAAGCGTCCGTAATGACCACCGAAATTTGTCACTCCCGTATTATTCTTATCAAAGTTCTGTAAAACGATGTTGCCTCCATACAGTGCATTACCGTCTGTAGCAGTTCCCGATTTATAAATACCACCTCTCTGTTCGCCGAAAGTAAAGATATGCTGGTCGGCGGCATCGCGTATGTGCTTATGAATACCGTCCATATAGCCGGTTACCTGCGCTTCGGTAGTCCAGTATGAACCGCTGCCATAGTAATCAACAGGAGAAAGGTCCAGCAAGTCGCTACACGAAGTAGTCATGACACCGGAAGCTGCCAGCAACATTCCGGATAATAGGATTGTTTTTATATTTTTCATATCAATATGCTATTTATTATTGTGATTAGTTAGAAGGTTACATCCAAGCCGAAGAGCAGTGTACGCGGCAAAGCATATCCCGAACCGGCATCCGATTTTTCGGGAGTAGCTACCTTGGCCGAAGTGAAATAGCCCAAATTCTGACCTGTAACAGACAAATTCACACGCTGGCAGAACATTTTATTGGCTATTTTCTTAGGCAACTCATAGCCTAATGAAATTTCGCGTACTGCCAAATAGTTACCCTTGTAAGCAAACATGGTAGAGCGGCGATAGTAGTTCGCTGTTCCCAACTGGTCTGCCCATACATATCTGGGGTACTTGGCATTCGGATTTTCCGCAGTCCAGGTATTGAACACATCTTTAGTTGTGTTATATCCACCCTGCATACATCCCAGGAACCAAGGAGTGTCATTATCATAAATCCAATAATCAAAGGCAAAGTCAAAACGTCCGTACAGCGTGAATCCTTTCCAGTTCAATGTCGTATTGAAACCACCGAACCAATGAGGAGTCGTATTACCTACCACCACCTGGTCAAATGCATCAATGATACCATCACCGTTCACATCCGTCCATTTCACGTCACCCGGCTGGATAGCAAGCGCATTTGCTTTTTTATTGTCAGGCAATTCCGCATAAGCCTTCGGTCCGTATTGGTATTTACCCTGGAAGTTACCAGTTCTAACCTCTAAATAATCAGGAATTTCATCCCAGCTCTTATACATACCGTTTGCCTGATAAGCCACCAAAAGACCCGGTTCCTGACCCTCCTGTCTACCACCTACGAAAATAGTCTCGTAAGTTCCATCCGGCAGCTTACGTCCGGTATAAATCTGCTGACCGTCGATACGGTTGTTTTTAACTCCTTCTTTATAAGGAAGAGAAACCACCATATTCTTATTGAAAGAGATATTACCTCCCATTTTCCAAGTCCAGTCTTTTGTTTTCAGGATAGTACCCGACAGCTCAATTTCCACACCGCTGTTGCGGAAGTCACCATTGTTATTCTTTACAGAAGAAAAACCGGTGGTAGTAGCAAACTCAGATCGGCATACTTGTCCATTGTCAAACGGTTGTAATAAGTAAAGTTAGCATTCAGGCGGTTGTCAAAGAAGCTCAAGTCCACGCCCACTTCAGCCGTACGTGTCTTTTCCCATTGCAATGCCGGGTTGGGCAAAGAGCCTATCAGGAACCCTACATTACCATTGTATTTCTGTGAGTTATACGATCCTGCAAAGTGTACGGGCCGATATCTGTAGCATTACCGTTCACACCATAGCTGGCACGTAACTTACCGAATGACAACTGCGGAACAGCCTCTTTCACAAAATCCTCCTTGCCGAAAATCCATCCGGCAGATACACCCGGGAAGAAGCCCCAACGATTGTCGCCCAACAAAGAAGAATAACCATCGTAACGGAACACGCCCGAGAATAAATATTTTCCCTGGTAGTCATAGTTCACACGTCCGAAATAAGAAAGAATACGATATTGCTGATGCCAGGAATCGATTTTTCTTTTTCCCTTATCATCGCTGGTCAGACCCAGATCTCCAAAATCATCTGTCGGAGCACCCGACCCCGAAGCATTGAATCCCTTCTTCTGCTGATCATAAAACTCAGATCCGATCATCACATCCACATTATGGTCTTTGGCAAATGTTTGCGTATAATTAGCCACCACATTATAAGTCTGTGCGAATTCACGTTCAAACTGCGCACTAGTATTCCTCGCCTTATTGAAGTTGTTTCCCGGAGCTGTCTGATAGTCCTTGTTAAACGATTCGGATAAGCTTTCGGAATAATACCAGTTGGCAGTTCCCTTGATAGTCAGGTTCTTCATCGGTTTGATTTCCAAGGTCTGAATCATGGTGAACTTGTCACTCTGATTGTCTCTTATAAACTTCTCGTTCTGGAAAGACTGGTTACCGTCACTAGAGTTCGGTCCCAACATCGGGTTTCCGTCTTCGTCCTCAAAACGTGTTGTAGGAGGCGCTGACATGATACGTCCGAAGTAAGAACCTTCACTTGCTTGCGAAGCAGGCATATTCTCCCAGTTGGCACGGTTGTAGTTGAAATTAGAGCTGGCAGAAAGCCAATCGGATATATTATAACTACCGTTGAACACGAAAGAATAACGTTCATAGAAAGAATTTATAGGAAGACCATTTGATTTGTTATAACCCAAACCGGCATAATATTTACCTTTCTCATTACCTCCCGAGAAGTTGATATTATAATCCTGTGTCTGCGAAGGATTGTTCAAGTTATAATCCGCCGGATTTGAATCCTTAAAAATCAACGTTTTAGTAGGGTCCAGAGGATCTTTCATTTCCTGCCATCCCTTGTTCAGCAGGAATTCATTGCTGGGGTCTTTTACCAACAAGTTCCATACCAGGTTCTCACCATACACATTACCCGTACCATAGGCGGAAGCAGTGTTCAAAGAAGACTTGTTCGCCCAGGGAGTCGTGTCATAAGCAGTACGCAGAGCGGTGATAAAATCTCTCGCTCCCAAGAATTCATAAGGAGAGTTCACGTAATTCAAACCGAATCTCATTTTCAGATTCACCTCGCTGCGTCCCACCTTACCGGTTTTAGTCGTTACCAGGATAACACCGTTGCTGGCGCGCGCACCATAAAGTGCCGTTGCACCTGCATCTTTCAGTACTTCCATAGACTCGATATCTTCAGGATTGATATCGCTCAAGCTTGCACGCAACTGTCCGTCTACCATAATCAGCGGAGAACCCGTACCTCCCCAGTCCGTACCACCACGAAGCACAATGGTAGGTGTAGCTCCCGGATTACCCGAAGCCTGTGTCACCTTCAAACCTGCCACCGCACCCGACAGGGCTTGTGCCGGATTAGAGAAAACACCCACTTTCAATGCATCCTCATTTACTTTAGAGATAGAACTGGTTACTTTAGAACGTAACTGTTTACCACCGTATCCGGTTACCACAACTTCTCCTAGCATTTCAGAATCCTCTTTCAACTTGATATTGAAAGTTGTTTGATTCTTCACGGCTACCACTTCTGTCTTGTAACCAACAAAGGTAATCTGAATTTTTCCGTTAGACTCCACCGAAAGAGAGAAATTTCCATCGAAATCCGTAATGGTACCATTCGTTGTACCCAATTCTACCACACTGGCACCAATTACCGGTTCACCCGTCACATCCACGACAATCCCCGTAATTGATTTTTTCTGAGCTATCGCCCCTACAGCACATAGCAATAGCAAAAAACACAAAAAAAAGTTTTTTCATTAACGTATTATTTTAAGTAAAACAAAACACTCAGACTAAGTTCTGATGGAACTTAACTTACTGCTCAAAATCATACTTAAAGCTATTCCTGTGAGACAAAAAAACAGAAAATACCTCCAATGGGGCTATCTATTTTATACCCTAAATCGAAGTATTTTTATAATTCTTTTCATTCCTGCAGTCCGATATTAGATAAAAGGATCTTCTTCTTTTCTTAATTCTTGGATCTTAATTTAAAATATTAAGAATAATATCGCCAAATAATTAAATTTATTTAGTTATATATTGATAATTAGAAAAATAAATCATATCTTTGTGCCGTTAAACTAAAATTAATAAAAGGCAAAGTTCCATCAGAACTTTGCCTTTTGCATTCCGAGCATAGCATAATGTATTTATTATAACAAAGAAAGCACATACTTTCCCGGTCAAGATATTTGCAAGGTATATTTAAGGTACCTATTTTATTAACTCATATTTAACATTTATTTCTATTGGCTCCATAACCGAAAAAAGCCAAATTCCCCATACAGGGATCTCTAGAAAAGAAAACCTACGCCAAGGTCCGGGTTATAAATGAAAAGCGATCAGGAAGGCACAGATTTCAATATCCGCTTTGAAATGAAATCGGAAGTATGATACCGGGCAGTATATTTCCGCAGAAAATCAGCCACAGCCATACAGCCTTCCTGAGTTTGTTGTTCTATAATTGTTCTATAATATAATAAGGTGGGAATGACTCTTTTTTCTTTTGACTCCCACATTAATTAAATACTAAAGGCCTACAAACATACTGGCAATTTCCTGCACGCATAAGTTTTCTTCCTTTATGTCCATGTCTTCGGAAACATTCACCCTTTCACCTTCCAATGTATATACATTGCGTATTTTTATTTCGCCTTCATCAAGATTGCTTTTATCAAAATACACATAATCGAGGACAATGTAAGTACAGTCGTTGCCGTATGTATATCCACAGGCAACCTTCCCTAAAAGTTGTTCCGGCTCTTGTATATCCTTGCAGATTTTATCAATAGTACCTTGCAACCATCCTAATGATTCCACATTCTTCAAGCCAAAGTCAGCAACCTGGGGAACAGTTTCATTGTCAAAACGATTAGTCTCAAGCAAAACCGAGCTCTCTTTAAAGTCATCTTCCACATCTTCAAACCTCACCCTTCTACCGTCATCGGTATAACAAAGAGTGCCGGACTCATAATAATAGTTTTGTCTGAAAGCAAATCTGCTATAAGTCAAAGCGAGCAACAGATTACCTTTATAGGAAAATTTATAAACCTCACAAAGCCCATACCCTTTGTAAGATTCCACCAACCATTCCGTTTCATGCAGCACGAAATCAAAATAACGTTCTTCCAGCCACGACGGCAAACCTACGCCCTCCCATTTTTCACCGATATTGTTATCCAATATCGAATTACTCAAATCGGTATCAATCTGATTTTCATCAGAGGAACATCCGCACATTCCTCCTAAGACTCCTAGAAGGAATAAAAAATTAAATAAATAAATCTTCATACGGCTTGCATATTATAAGTTTAATAATGTGTTATCTTACTATTGAATCTTCTTTCTGAGAGGTCAGCGCAAGTGTACATAATATAAAAAATGATTTCTTCATAAGCATATCGTATTTAAAATAAATACACCTACCGGAAGTTTTCACAAAAACCACTTATTCCCCTAAAAATCGGTCAATGATATAAGCAACCCTTTATAGGTCTTTAACTTTTTTGGTAAAGATAGTAAAATAAACGACAGGCCAACCTATTTTTCAGCCTTATTAACATATAAAAATTCTCATAGCAACAATTCGGCAGCTCTTCCCTCCCCGCATACTGCCATACTTTCCCCAAAAACATACAAATAGAACAATTTATCATTCATATCAACCTTTTTATCCTCCCACTTCGGAATAACTTTGCAACAAAAAACGAATCGCACGGTATGAAACGAATTTATCTTATTCTAACAGGTATTTCCCTGATCTTGCTAAGTTCCTGTACACAACGTGCCCGGGAAACCCAAGCTCATCAGACAGTAAAAATAGACACGGTTCTTTCCGCCAACCAACAAACGTTCCTGCAATTTCCGGGAAAGGTAAAAGCCACACAAGATATCAGCCTCGCCTTCCGGGTAAGCGGAACCATCAGCAAAATACATGTAAAAGACGGTGCCCGTGTACAAGAAGGGCAACTACTGGCCGAGCTGGACCCCACCGACTATCAAGTGCAGCTGGATGCTACCGAAGCAGAATACCTGCAAATAAAAGCGGAAGCAGAAAGAGTCATGGCCCTTTACAAAGACAATGGAACCACCCCCAACGCCAATGACAAAGCCGTATACGGACTCAAGCAAATCACCGCCAAATACAAACACCACAAAGACCAGCTGGCCTATACCCGGCTCTACGCCCCCTTCGGCGGGTACGTCCAGAAACGTCTGTTCGAAGCCCACGAAACCATCGGAGCCGGAATGCCCGTCATTGCCATGATCAGCGGCGGACCCCCCGAAGTAGAGATAAACCTGCCCGCAGCCGAATATATCCGCCGGGAGCAGTTCGACAGCTATCACTGCACATTCGATATCTATCCGGGCAAGACCTATCCGCTGAAACTGATCAGTGTCACCCCGAAAGCCAACGCGAACCAGCTATACACCATGCGCCTGCAAGTAGTGCCCGGCACACAGGCACTCCCCTCTCCCGGCATGAACACCATGGTTACCATCCTTTGCCGCACGGAGCAGGAAAAAACGCTTTCTGTCCCCACCGGCGCCATCCTGCAAAAAGAAGGCAAAGCCTATGTGTTCGTCTTCCATCCGTCCAGCAACACCGTACACCGGCAGGAAGTATCCATGCTGCGCCTGCTGAACAACGGACACAGCCTCATCACTTCCGGACAACTGCAACCGGGAGAACTGATTGTATCCTCGGGCGTACACCACATCGAGGACGGAGAGACGGTCAAACCTTTACCGCCGGTCACTAACACAAATATAGGAGGATTATTATAATGGACATCAGCAAATGGGCATTCCGGAACAGGAATCTGATTTATTTCCTGGTAGCGGTTCTGCTGCTCGGCGGAGCCTACTCCTGCTACCAGATGAGCAAGCTGGAAGACCCCGAAATAAAAGTGAAGCTTGCCATGGTGATCACCACCTATCCGGGCGCTTCCGCACACCAAGTAGAACTGGAAGTGACGGATGTGCTTGAAAAGAACATCCGCACCATGGGCAACATAGACAATATAGAAAGCTATTCATACAACGATCTGTCCTTGATACAGATAGAACTGCTGAGCACCGTGCCGGACGACGACGTGGAACAATGCTGGGACATGCTGCGCCGCAAAGTGAGCGATGCCCGCGCCCTGCTCCCCGAGGGAGCCACCACCCCGACAGTCAAGGATGACTTCGGAAACGTATATGGCATGTTCTATGCCCTGACCGGCGACGGACTGGCCGACCGTGAACTGGCCGACTATGCCGAACTGGTGAAACGGGAGGTGAACGAACTGGAAGGTGTGGACCGTGTGGAACTCTACGGCAAGCGTTCCGAATGTATCAACATCTCCCTGCTGCAAGACCGCATGGCAAACCTCGGTGTAAAACCTGCCGAGGTACTGGCAACCCTGAACGGCCAGAACAAGACCACCTATACAGGATATTATGAAAACGGCGACCGCCGTATCCGCGTCACGGTAAACGACAAGTTCAAAACCGTAGACGACATCGGAAAGATGCTGATTCAGGGACACGACGACGACCAGCTCCGCCTAAGCGACATCGCCCGCATAGAGAAAGACTACGAAGACCCCACACGCAATGAAATGTTCTATGACCATGAACGCGCTCTCGGCATCCTCATCGCCGCTTCCAGCGGTTCGGACATTCTAAAAGTAGGCCATGCCGTGGAAAGCAAGTTAGAGGAACTCAAAGCCGGACGTTTGCCCGCCGGAGTAGAATGCCACAAAATCTTCTACCAGCGAACGGGTAGGCAGTTCTTTGGGAACCTTTGTCATCAATCTGATAGAATCCGTCATCATCGTAGTAGTGATACTGATGATAGCTATGGGATTCAAGAGCGGCCTTATCATAGGCATCAGTCTGGTCATCACCGTATTCGGCTCTTTCCTGTTCCTTTATTCAGCAGGCGGAACGATGCAGCGCGTGTCATTGGCCGCTTTTGTACTGGCTATGGGAATGCTGGTAGACAACGCCATCGTCATCATAGACGGTATACTGGTAGACTTGAAAGCCGGCAAAGACCGGCTGGAAGCCATGACCGCCATCGGGCGGCAGACAGCCATGCCTCTTCTGGGGGCGACACTGATAG
The DNA here is from genome assembly GCF_000614185.1 of Phocaeicola sartorii JCM 17136 = DSM 21941. GTDB lineage: Bacteria > Bacteroidota > Bacteroidia > Bacteroidales > Bacteroidaceae > Phocaeicola > Phocaeicola sartorii. The sequence goes on from NZ_BAKM01000001.1 coordinate 183,122, forward strand.
CCATCATCGCTTTCCTACCCATCTACATGTCCCCCGACACCGCAGGCGTCTACACGCGCGATCTTTTTATCGTACTTGCCGTCTCCCTGTTGCTGAGCTGGGTATTGGCACTGATCCATGTGCCACTGATGGCCGGCCGCCGGCTGCATCCCGCCATCGATTCCGGCCATACAGGGAAACGCGTGTACAAAGGCAAGATCTATGCCATCCTCCGTTCGGCCCTACAGTTCGGTCTGGCCCACCGGTGGAGCTTTGTATTTGCCATGGCCGGCCTGTTGCTGCTGTCCGTCTTCGGCTACCCCTATATGCGTCAGGGCTTTTTCCCCGACATGGTTTACGACCAGCTCTATATGGAATACAAACTTCCGGAAGGAAACAACTATACACGTGTGGCACGGGATTTGGAAGAAATAGAAACCTATCTGAAAGGACGGGAGGAAATAACCCACGTCACCACCTCCATCGGCGGTACGCCCGGACGCTACAACCTGGTACGGAGCATTGCCAACCCGTCGCTCTCGTACGGCGAACTGATTATCGACTTCACCTCGCCGGAAGCCTTGGTAGAGCATATAGACGAAATCCAAACTTACCTCTCCCAAGCCTATCCTGACGCATACATCAAATTGAAAAGATACAATCTGATGTTCAAGAAATATCCCATAGAAGCGCAATTCCTGGGCCCCGACCCCGCCATCCTGCACCAACTGGCCGACAGCGCCCGCGCCATCATGGAAAGGACTCCGGAAGTTTGCCTCATCACCACCGACTGGGAACCTCAGGTACCCGTACTGACCATCGAATACGACCAGCCGTCCGCCCGTGCCCTCGGTCTGAGCCGTAATGACGTCAGCCTCTCCCTGCTCACAGCCGCCGGAGGCATTCCCATCGGCTCTTTCTACGAAGGCATCCACAAGAGCAACATCTACCTGAAATGCCTCGACGAGAAAGGAGAGCCGATAGAGGATCTGGGCAACACACAAGTTTTCTCGTCCCTGCCCTCCCTGAACGGACTGCTGAACCAGGAAACTATGGTGAAACTGAAAGCCGGCACACTTTCGAAAGAAGATCTGGTGGAAAGCATCATGGGAAGCACACCGCTGAAGCAGATCAGCAAAGAGATTGATATCCGGTGGGAAGACCCGGTAGTCCCCCGCTACAACGGGCAGAGAAGCCAGCGTGTACAATGCTCGCCCGCACCGGGCATAGAAACGGAAAAAGCACGTCTCGCCATGGCGGAGCAGATAGAAAGCATACCGCTGCCCGAAGGCTATTCACTGATATGGCAAGGCGAAAAAATAGCCAGCGACCAGTCCATGAAGTACCTGTTCCAGAATTTCCCGTTAGCCATCATCCTGATGATTGCCATCCTGATCATACTGTTCAAGGACTACCGCAAGCCCATCATCATCTTCTGCTGCATCCCGATGATATTCGTAGGGGTGGTAGCAGTCATGCTGCTCACAGGAAAAGTCTTCAACTTCGTGGCCATCGTCGGCACATTGGGACTGATCGGCATGCTGATAAAAACGGCATTGTGCTGATGGATGAGATCACCCTTCAGATCAATGAAGGAACGGAACCGGTCACCGCACTGATAGACAGTTCCCAAAGTCGTCTCCGCCCGGTCATGATGGCTTCGCTGACCACCATTCTGGGTATGATCCCCCTGCTGTCCGATGCCATGTTCGGCTCTCTGGCGGCAGCGATCATGGGCGGACTGCTGTGCAGCACACTGATCACGCTGCTCTTTATCCCGATATTATACGCCTTGTTCTTCAAGATAAAAAACGATTGATTCATTTTACTGACAATACAAAACCGAGAACAAATGAAAAAGACAATGATACTCCCCCTTTGCTGTCTGCTGTGGCACCTTGCCGCCCCTGCATGGGCACAGGAAACACTGAGTCTGAAAGAGTGCCGCGAGATGGCATTGAAATACAACAAGGAAATGGCGGCTTCCGTGAAACAGACGGAAAGCGCCCGTTACACAGCCAGAAGTTACAAAGGGAACTTCTTCCCCAACTTCACCGCCGGCGGAACGGGCCTTTACAGCAATGCCGACGGCAGTTACGGCATAGCCGGAGGCAACCTGCCCGTCTTCCTGCCCGATGGGACAGGACAGTTCAACCCGGGACAACCCGCAGGCTTTGCCTACTTCCCCGGCATCAGCCTGGACTATAAAATAGGATGGGTCTATATGGGTGGCGTACAAATGGAGCAACCCCTCTACATGGGTGGTAAAATCCGTGCCGCCTACAAAATGTCCCTGCTGGGCAAAGAAATGGCACAAATGAATGAAACGCTGACCGCAACAGAAGTCATCCAGCAAACAGACCAGGCATACGCTTGGTAGTGAAAGCGAAGGAGATGAAGACAGTAGCCGATGCATACCATGCCGTATTGACAGAATTACACAAGAACGTAGAAAGTGCCTACAAACATGGACTGAAACCTCAGAACGATGTGTTGAAAGTACAGGTGAAACTGAACGAAAGCGAACTGGGCATCCGGAAAGCCGAGAACGCTCTCCGCCTGGCCACCATGAACCTCTGCCACCTGATAGGAAAACCACTGACCACAAAGATTCGTGTTTCCGGAGATTTCCCGGAGATAGAGAAAGACCTGGAAGTACAGGTACTGGATATCACCCGCCGTCCGGAATACAGCATACTGGACAAACAAGTGGCGATAGCCCGCCAGCAGGTAAAACTGAACCGCAGCGAACTGCTTCCCCAAGTAGGAATCAAAGGCTCATACGACTATGTACATGGTCTGGAACTGAACAACAAGAATTTCCTGGACAAAGCCAGTTTCTCTGTCCTGCTGAATATAAGCATCCCCCTGTTCCACTTCGGAGAACGCAGCAACAAGGTACGTGCAGCTAAAGCCAAGCTGGAGCAAACCCGCCTTCAACAGCAAAACCTGAACGAGCAAATGTTACTGGAACTGACCCAAGCCGCCAACAACCTGGATGAGGCCAAGCTGGAAAGCGAACTTGCCGACCGTTCCCTGCAACAGGCGGAAGAGAACCGGCGTGTCAGCAAAAGCCAGTACGAAGTGGGGCTGGAAACACTTTCCGACCATCTGGAAGCCCAAGCGTTATGGCAACAGGCCTACGAAACGAAAGTGGATGCCCGTTTCCAGCTTTATCTGAACTATGTAGCTTATCTGAAAGCGGCAGGAACCTTGCGGTGACAAGTTGCAATCTGCCTCTGGTCTGCCACCTTACACGAGGAAAAGGAAAAGATGATTAAGGAGAAAAATAGCTTGTTATCAGGGTAAACAAAGTGGATATCATCTCAAAAGTCCAGACAATGTCTGGACTTTTGGATCACTCATTTCCATATTCCCCTTTCGACCGTGATTTGAGTCCCTTTTCAAAGTCGGAGATTATCTTCTGCGTTTTATTAAACTCATCGTACTCTGCCTTCGCTTTTAAGTCTGCTTGCTGTTTGCTGATGCTCCCTTTGCCTTTCAGTATATCATATTTTCTGAAAGCCAAAAATTCATTGATACTTGTAGCAAACTCTTCCATTGTAAAAGTGTTCTCCCGTTCAATCAAGTCCTCAATATAATCGAAATAGCCCGTTACGGCACGTTCCAACTGCTTGATTTGCTTCTCAGTCAGATAGTTCTTTGCAACAGTGACATCGCTTTTCAGAATCCTGCCGTCGGGTGCGCCCTTCCATGTGATAAGTCCCATGTGGTCTTTGGTTCTGTCGGCCGAAGTGTTAATAATCTCTGCCGCCGTTTTACCGGTAATAGCATAATGAAACTTATTCTGCACCATAGCATAAAACTCTTTGGTGACATCGGCCTCTCTATCATAATCAATGCTGCACTCAGCAAAGATGTCGGTGATTTGCAGCCATATTCTTCGTTCGCTAGCCCGGATAGAACGGACACGCTCTAACAGTTCTCTGAAATAATCTTTGCCAAAAGCAGCCTTGCCCTGTTTCAAACGTTCGTCGTCCATAACAAAACCTTTGGTCATATACTCTTTCAGAATACCGGTTGCCCAAATCCTGAAGTTGGTCGCTTTGCGTGAGCTGACGCGATAGCCCACAGAAATGATAGCGTCGAGGTTGTAGAACTTCGTCCGGTTTGTTTGGGTCTTCCCTGCAATAGCACCATGTTCAGTGGTTGTTTCCAAAATGGAAATAACCACTTCTTCCATCAGTTCTCCCTCTTCAAAGATGTTTTTAAGATGTTTGGATATAGCAGGAACTCCCACACCAAACAGCTCTGCCATAGCTTTTTGCGTAAGCCAGATTGTTTCATTCTTGACAATGACACTGACTGATGCCTCCTCTCCGGGAACATTGTAAATCAAAAAATTCATTTCATTATTCATAACTTATCCCTCTATTTCCTTTATATAGCCAACTCATCTCTTTGCTTGATGCCGGTCCTATTTATTCTTGTTGCTTCTGGTTGAAGTAGACAAAAGTACGAATTTCCTCACGAATGTTCAGTTAAATAGCGGATTATCTTCAAAACCAACAGGCTTGCAGCCATATTATGGCGCTATTCCTGAATATTCTAAGGAAAAAGGTGTAACTTTCTTCCCTTTTCACCGACTAACCTTATAAAAACACCTTCGAAAGCTGATGAGTATAGAACAGGAATTTGCAGACAAGCTAGTGCAATACAAGCATATCATTTACAAAGTATGCTTCATGTATGCTGACAATAAGGACGATGTGAACGACCTTTATCAGGAATCGGTATTCAATATATGGAAGTCCTACCAAAGTTTCCGGGGAGAGAGTTCGTTTACGACGTGGGTTTACCGCATATCCCTGAACACGTGCATCTCGGACTTTAGAAAGAAGAAAAAGCACGACTACGTGCCTTTGGAACAGCAAGTAGATATTATGGAGGATTGCGAACGCAACGAACTGCTGAAAGAGATGTATTCGCTCATCAAACGGCTGAACAAGGTGGACCGTATGTTTATCTTACTGTGGCTGGACGAGAAATCATACGATGAGATCGCCGAAATTACCGGGACGAGCCGCAATAATGTCGCGATAAAATTGCACCGCATCAAAGAGAAATTAAAAAATATGTCGAACTTATAATCATACAATTTTATGGAACTGGAAAAATTGCAAAAAGCATGGAAAGAGTTGAATGAACGGGTCAGCCAGAACGAGCTGGTTCATCAGCAACAGATCATAGAGATGTTGTCACGGCAGAAAGAAAGCTGCCTGGACAAAATGCTCAGAGTGGATAAAATAACGTTCACATTTATGTTGGGAACAACGATTCTTATGTTTATTGATTTTATTCATTTGAATGGCAAATTAGCGTTTTGGCCGGCGGTATTCGGACTTCTGCTATATGCCGTTGCAGTCAACCTTGCAGGAGTTGTTTTACTGACGAAGATCAAAAAAGAAACAAACCTTGAGATGCAAATAAAGAATATACTTCAATATAAAAAGCTTGTAAATTGGAGTTATATCATCGGATATTTGCTGGTAACTCCTTTTATATGCATATTCCTTTACACCTATCGCCACCTGTGGTGGCTCATGCTAACCATGTTTGGTCTATTGTTAATAGGGATACTGACTGATTATTTTCTCTTTCATTATGCCTCGGACAGAGTGAAAGAGTTAACACGGATCAATAAAGAACTGGCAGAATTAAAAAAGGACTGTGAAGGCTGACCAAGATATGTATCCGTTTGTGTGTTTATCCATCGGGCAACACAATGCAGGCCAATCCCAAACTCCTGCCAATATTGGGGGATACAATGAAAAGTTATAAATCTTTCGTGCCGATGATAGACCAGCGTTCAATGCATTGATCATTATCTATTCATGAATCTGTAGGGATGCTGAGATTATCTTCATTTTGAATGCCTCAGCAATAAAGTCCGAAGGTTCCTTTTCTCCTTTCATTTCCCGCTGAAACGCCCTGCTGATAGACGTTCCGGTTATGAAGAGAGATCCTGTCATTGTCCTTTCAGCCTCCTTTCAAGTCCGCACACACTGGAAGTAAACCATTCTTAGTGAAAGGAGACAAAACGAGACAACGGTACGGCTGAAACGGGAGTGAGGGGAAGTGGTTTCAGATTTAGCCGGCTGATTGTCTGGGTGTATTGCATAAAATGAAAGGATGACGGGAGAAAGGGGGATATTGACTTAGCGGGGGAGAATGCGATGAACAAGCTAGGTTTGTACACTGAACGGACTAGGTCTGTGCGCGGAACAGACTAGGCTTGTTCACTGAACAGGCTAGGTCTGTTCACGAAACATGCTGGTGTGTAAAAAAAACGTATAGTTGTTTTATAAAAACCTGAAGATGTTTTTTTAAAACCTGAAGGCGTATTTGAAAAACATCTCGGCCTATTCAACAATCAACATGAGTAACGAGTGAACCATAACATTAGTAATGTATAAGCCGCAACATTAGTAACATGTGAACCGTGACGTTAGTAACGTGTAAACCCGCACGTACGTAGGCATCGGGTCATACATACGTAGGCATCAGCCTACACATACGTAAGCATCGGCCTGCACATACGTATGTATTGCACCCTGCTCCATTGGACTTTGCAGCAAGCTCCATTAAATCTTGCAGCAAGCTCCATTGAATCATGTACCAAGTTCTATTGAATTTTGCCCCAAGTTCCATGACATATTATCCCCCCCTTTTGACAAACGCCTTTATCTTTTACCAGGCCAGCTTTAGCCGGTTCGATGTTTCACTTTAAAGTTCCGGTAAAAAAGACCGAAGGCCGAACGGATAGACGAATCCGTTCAGCCTTCGGTTATGATCTGCATTTTATTTCACCGGCTCATCTTTACGAAATACCTGCTCAATAAAATATCATAAGCTTCGAGCAGAGAGTCAAATGCCTTATAATGTACAAGTCCCTTCAACCAGCTTGCCCATCGCCCATACGGCACGGATATTCAAGTCTTGGTCAAGAATCAGGATATCGGCATCTTTTCCTTTCTGCAAGGAACCTTTACGGTCATATACTCCCATAAATTTCGAAGGAGTCTCGGAAGCCATACGGACAGCATCCTCCAAAGGAATTTCCGCCTTCTGCACCAAGGTACGGATCAAGCGGTCCATCGTAGCCACACTGCCTGCCAATGCGGAGCGGTCCGCCAGCTTGCACACCCCATCCTCAATGATGACACGGGGATCGAAAGCTACGTTACTGTCACTGGCCGCACATGCCAAGCGTCCGTAATGACACAAGCACGCTCCACTCCCTTTATCTTATAAATCAACCGCAAAATGGTAGGCGGCACATGAATGCCATCGGCCACTACTTCCACATTCATATCGTCTATCAGATAGATGCTCTCCACAGTTCCTTCATATTTATACTCACGACGCTTGTGGAAACCGGGCATGGCATTATAGAAATGCGTGGCCAGCGTATAACCTGAATCCCATGCGGAACGGATATCTTCAAATTCGGCCTGAGTGTGGGCCACAGATGCCACAATTCCTTTACCTGTAATGTACTTACCGAACTGCATGGCACCCGGCAATTCGGGAGCCGCATCCCAACGCTTGATACAGTTCCATTTCTCCACAATAGGAATATACTCATTGGGGTCCGGATCTTTGATATTCTCGGGCATCTGTCCACCGGCCATCTTGATGTTCAAGTAATGACCTTCCAGATGCAATCCCAGTACCGGACTGTCCGGCTCCTCCATCAGCTTGGTACAAGTCTCGGCCGCTGCCTCAATCATCGGTACGGTAGAGGAAGACAACGTGGGGAAAATACTGGTAGTACCATGTTTCATGTGCGCATTGATGGCTGTACGGAAAGCCTCTTCCGTACCTTCCATAAAATCACCGCCACCGCCACCATGACAATGGATTTCCACACCACCGGGAACAACATACATACCTTTAGCGTCAATCAGCTCGGCTCCGATAACAGCTAAATCACAATTGGTAACTTCTAAAATCTTATTGTCGCGCATAAGGACGGATCCGTCCTTCAACCAGCCCTGTGGGGTAAGAATCTTTGCGTTAATGATCTGGGTCAACATGATACTATGATAAGTTAGGATTTTTAATTGGTATATTAAATCTGCCAACAAAAATAGTAACTTTTTCACTCTTAAGAGCAGATTTTCCCAATTATTTTCTAACTTTTTTAATAAATAAGCCCCGCTTAATAAAATCAAGCGGGGCACAGATAGTGGAAATTGAAACAAATCTTTTTACTTACTTATTAAAACTAGCCTACCTGATTTAAGTCCTTTACCTGTTGCGGTCAGCGTGATTTCTCCCGGTTTGCCGGTACTCTGCACGACAGCAGTCATCATTCCGTTAAACACCTTCATCTGCGGAACATGGAACAACTCCAATGAAGTGGGGTCTCCGTTGGCTCCGGCACGATAGGTTCCGGCACCTTTCACAGCATACTTGATGAGGTGCTGCGCGTCGGGACAAAGATTACCGTCTTTATCCACCACCCTTACGGTGACAAACGACAAGTCTTTGCCGTCAGCCTTTATCTCATTGCGGTCTGCAACCAGTTCTATATGGTCGGGTTTGCCTGCCGTATGGATTTCCTTTTCGGCCACAGCCTCCCCTTTCTCATTATACGCAACCACTTTCACGGTTCCCGGCTCATACTTGGTATCCATCCACATCAGACGGTAACGTTTCTGACGCTTGAAATCTGCTATGGAGGCAGAGTCCGCACTGTTCTCAGCCGTTACAGTCAAATCCTTGGTGCGCTTACCCTGGCTCTTGCCATTGATAAACACTTCCGCCGACGGATAATTGGTATAGACAAAGATCGGGGTCACTTCTCCTTCACGTCCCGGCCATGTCCAGTGAGGAAGGATGTGCAGCGTTTCCTCGCCTTTGTTCCAATGACTGCGGTACAGATAATAACGGTCTTTGGGCAAGCCCGCCAGGTCGATGATACCGAATAAGGAGGAATGGCTGGGCCAGTCAGTATAGTAAGGAGTCGGTTCGCCCAAATAGTCGAAGCCTGTCCATACAAACTCTCCGATCCCCCAAGCGTTATCCTCATGCCATATCCAGTCGTCTTCCGGCAGATTAGACCAGCCGCAATGTTCCACATCGTAGGAGGAAGATTGATGGTCGTCATATTTCTTCATTGCCTGACGGACAACGGGGAATTTATAGACCCCACGTGAACTGACCGTAGAAGCGGTCTCACTACCTAGAATAATCTGCTGCGGCAGTTTCTTATAGTTCTCGGGATATTTGTGAGGACGGTAATTGAAACCTGCCACATCCATCACAGCGGCCATATTATTGTTCACTACCGCATCGGGTGCATCCATTCCTTGTGTTACAGGGCGGGTAGGATCTTCACGATGGCAGATATCCTGCAACATGCGCGAGAGTTTCGGGCCACGGCTGCCATTCCACTGGTCGGGCACCTCATTCCCGATACACCACATCACTACACTGGGGTTATTGCGATAATGGCGGATCAGATTGGTCAGATCCTTGTCGGCCCATTCATCGAATATCTTGTGATATCCGTTCGCCATCTTGGCGGCTTTCCATTCATCGAAAGATTCCACCATCAGCATCATACCCATCTCATCGCAGGCGCGGACCAGCTCGGGTGCCGGCATATTATGGGAGGTACGGATGGCATTGCAACCCATATCTTTCAGGATACGGATCTGGCGACGGATGGCCGCGTCGTTTACGGCAGCACCCAACGGGCCCAGGTCATGGTGATTGCACACCCCTTTGAATTTGGTCAGCTTCCCGTTCAGGAAAAAGCCTTGTCGGGAACAATTTCCAAGGTACGGATGCCGAAACGGGTGGTATATTCGTCTTTCAGCTTTTCCCCATCATATATTTTTGTCACTGCGCTATACAACGCAGGATTCTCGGGTGACCATAAAGACGGATTATAAACCACAAAATTCTGGTTGAAGAAAGTAGCGTCCAGTTTGTCACCGGGCTTGTCCTCGGAAGAAATCCTTCTTCCATCGGGGGCTAGGATGGTGGTCACAATGCGATAGTCGCTGACCTTCTTCCCCTCAGGCATCACAAACTCAGTCTTCACATTGACCCTGGCATAGTTCTCTTTCACTACCGGAGTAGTCACCACAGTTCCCCAAGTAGGGATATGCGCATCTTCATTGATAACCAGATGGACATTGCGGTACAACCCTGCCCCGGGATACCAGCGGGATGACTCCCGCTCGTTTTCCAGACGGACTGCCAGCTCGTTCCTCTCACCCGGCTTCAGATAAGGGGTGGCATCCACATAAAAAGAGTTATAACCGTATGGCCAGTAACCGGCTTCCTGCCCGTTCACATAGACACGGGCGTGGCTCATTGCTCCATCAAAGATCAATGTAGCTTTCTTGCCTTTCTCAAAACCGGGAGCGTCAAAGTTCAAGCGGTACCATCCGGTTCCTACAAACGGGAGACCTCCGGTACGTCCGGCATGTTCCATCGCCTCGGTCTGTCCGTCCTGAGTGATGGCCATTTCCTGCTTGTCATTATTGATGCTGAACGGACCATAGACCGCCCAGTCGTGAGGAACGGTGACACTCTGCCATTTGCTGTCATTATAAGCAGGACTGGCAAACTCCGCATTATCTTCACGGGTAAATTTCCACCCTTTCTCGAGAGTCTGCTCCGTACGTACCTGCGCTTGCAAGAAAGCAAAAGAACAAACAGCCCCTAACGCGGCAAACAAAAATCGTTTCGTATTCATCGTTATTTCTTATTAGGATTTTCTGTTACTATAAAAGTAATCTCACCTGCCTTGATCAAATCGTCATGAGAGATCAGATACTTATTGGTTTTCTTATTGCCCAGTCTGACCTCCTTTATATAATCCCCTTGTCCTTCTTTCTTGATAACCAATTCTTTCTTGCCCCAATATTTAGGATCAAGCTGAATGGTCACCTTATCGAAAGTAGGAGTGGTCAATGTATATTCGGGCACACCCGGACAATCCGGATAGAATCCCATCATGCTGAATATGGCCCATGCAGACATCGTACCCGTATCATCGTTGCCCGGAATTCCGTCCGGTTTGGTGGTGAAATACTTGGCCAGCAGTTCCTTCACCAATTTCTGTGTACGCCATTCTTCGCCCTTGAAGCGGCTGAACAGGTAAGGATAAGCAATATCGGGTTCGTTGGCCGGATCATAATTTCCTTCATCGAACACGCTTTGCAGCTTGTCGACAAATTTCTTGTCGCCCCCCATCAGTTTTACCAGACCATCGATATCATGAGGCACAAAGAACGTGTAGTTCCATGCGTTTCCTTCGTGGAAACCGGGGCTGGGTGCGAAATTAGCTCCTTCTTTCGGGTCAAACGGTTCGTAGAACTTGCCTTCCTTGGTTATCGGGCGCAAGGTCCCGAAATCCTTGCTATAATAATTCTTATAGCCCATGGAGCGTTTGCGGAACAGTTTCGCATCTTCCTTCTTGCCCAAGGCCTCCGCCAAGGTGGAAAGCGCATAGTCGGCAACATAGTATTCCAAAGCATGGGAGACCGAATTATCATACTGGCTTTCCATCGGCACATAGCCTTTGGACATATAGTCGTCATTGTCCGGACGCATCAGGTTGTCCTTGCCCGGAGTGGTAGCCGACTTGTACATGCCTTTATAAGCTTCGTCAATGTCAAAGTCCTGCAATCCTTTCATCCAACTGTCCACCAAAACGGGAATAGAGGGGTCTCCTTCCATCGTCAACGTCTCACGACCATACAATTCCCATTTCGGGAACCATCCGTGTTCCTTGTACATGCCCATCATGGTGTGGATCATGTCCATCTGACGTTCCGGATATACCAAAGTCATCAGCTGGTGATAGTTACGATAAGTATCCCACAAGGAAAATACCGTGTAACGGTTACGGTTGGTGGTCAGAATCTTGTCTCCCTCCATCTGCGGATATTGTCCGCTCACGTCCTGCAAGATATTCGGATGAATCATGGTGTGATACAGGGCGGTATAGAATACCCCCTTCTGCTCTTCCGTTCCGCCTTCCACTGATACGGGAAAGATCATCGTTCCATTTCTTGCGGGCTTCCGCACGCAGTTTGTCGAAGGTGGTGCCGAAGGGCTGTTCCTTCTCCAGATTCAGACGGGCATTCTCTATGCTGACAAAAGACACGCCCATACTGACTTCAATCACTTCTTCGGCCGTGGTGTCGTAAGTAAACCACACCCCTATATCATCTCCGCTTATTTCTTTGGTATAAGCGGTATAGAGTTTGTATTTACCAGCTGTATCGTCCCATTGCGCTTCCGCGCCCATCGGACGCATCATTTTCCAATAACCGCGTTTTGCCGGCACTTTGTTGATACGCATTACAAAATAGATCGGAAATACCGCCTGAGGATTATAGCAGAAAGTGCCCAGCAGCTTGGTGCCTTCAATCTCACGGTCATTTACAAAACGGACGGTGGCTCCGCTCTCATTGGTCAGTCCCTCTCCCAGATTCAACAAAATATTGCTTTGTCCGGCAGGGAAAGTGAAACGCGCCATACTGGTGCGCGGAGTGGCAGTCAGTTCACACTTCACATTGTATTTATCCAGCCTATTGGTATAATACCCCGGATTTGCCGTCTCGCCCTGATAAAAACTTCCATAATGATGGTAATCCACATCCAGTTTGCCGGTAGTGGGCATCAATAACAATGAGCCTAATTCCGGACAGCCCACACCGCTAAGATTGACATGCGCAAAGCCGGTGAGGTATTTGTTGTTGAATTCGTATGGAGTGGACCACCATTGCTTGTCTTTGTCCTTATCCCCTTCGGGAACCCCCATCACATTGAAAGGAGTGACCGACATCATTCCATGAGGAGTCAATGCCCCGGGATTGGTGGTACCGTAATTGGTGGTGCCCACAAAAGGATTTACATAATCTACCGGCTCTTTCTGTGCTGTCGCAGAGAAAACTGAGAAACAAGCCAGAACAGCCGATAACAAAATCTGTTTCTTCATGCTATTTGTTGTTTATATATTACTTCACTACTATTTCATCCGTAAACAAGAAACCTCCGAATTCACCCGAAGAGGCCTGATAACGTATGTAGCGTGCCTTAGCATCTCCTTCCCAGCCAAAATTGGTGAAAGTCACTTTATCGTCCTTCACCACCTTGTGCTCCATGCGCTTCAGCTCGGTAAACTCCTTGCCGTCATTCGAAACGGAAATGATTACTTCAGAAGGCATAAAGACTTCGGGGCCGCATACCTGCATAAAGTCCGCTCCGATAAAATGAATGGCTGTTTCCTTCTCCATGTCGATGGTCACATCCATTCTTTTCTTGTCTATGAAACCTTGCCAGCGTCTGTCACCATACGTCCATCCTCCTATGACGCCATCTACCAAGGCACTGTCGCCACCGGCTGAATAACCGGGATAGTAAGCGGCATCCGGTCCGTAAATCACTTTTTTACCTACCGCCAGGTGTTGTACGGGCTGGTCCGCTCCCGGACGGTTTCCTATCTCATTCTTCAATTCGAAGGGATGATATCCTTTGACTTTCAATTCCTCCACCGCTTTCAAGGCGCGGGCATGGAAATCATCGTAGGCCTTCACTGACGGATCACTCCAGGCAACTTCCGCCAAAGCGAGAATACGAGGATAAATCATCATCTCAGCATGTTCCGGAGTGGGGACATATTCTGTAAACAAATTGGCTTGCACTCCATAAACCAACGGCACCTTGTCCGCATCCAACGTATCGGGGACAGGATTGAACGAATAGACTTTGGCCAAAGGCAGATATCCTCCTATCGCTTCGGGCTGGGAGTCGGGGGCATCCTGATACGAATCAAAATAACAGAACTCGCCCGGAGTCATAATAGCCTTGTGTCCGGAAGCGACCGCTTTCATTCCCCCTTCCGTACCACGCCATGACATAACGGTGGCATTGGGAGCCAGTCCACCTTCCAGTATTTCATCCCATCCCAGTAATTTACGCCCATGGGCATTCAAAAAGACTTCGATACGATGGATCAGATAACTCTGTAATTCATTCACATCCTTCAGGCCTTCTTTTTTCATACGCGCCTGACATAGTTTGCAAGAGGGCCATGAGGCTTTACCGGCCTCATCCCCGCCTATATGGATGTATTCGGAAGGAAAAAGTTCCATCACTTCTGTCAGCACATTCTCCAGAAACTCGAAAGTCTTTTCATTACCGACACAGAAATCGGCCTGCTTGTAAGGTTCGTGTGTACAGGACAACTCGGGATAAGCGGTCAGCACCTCTTCCGAATGTGCAGGCATCTCTATCTCCGGAATAACAGTGATATAACGCTCTTGAGCGTATGCCACCAGTTCGCGGATATCATCTTGCGTATAGTAGCCTCCGTAAGCATCTTTGCCGCCCTCTTCTTTATACTGACGCCCGTTGTTCCACCATTCTTTCCAAGTGGGAAACTCGCGCCATGCCGCAAATTCTGTCAGACGGGGGTATTTCTTTATTTCGATACGCCAGCCCGCAGCGTCAGTAAGATGCAGATGAAGACGGTTCAGTTTGTAATAGGCCAAAGCATCCAGCTGCTTTTTTATAAATTCCTTGTCGAAGAAATGACGGGAAACATCCATCATGAAACCACGATAGGCAAAACGGGGCTTGTCTGTAATGACTCCTGCCGGCAATCCTTTTCCATCAGCCAGCTGCAACATGGTCTGAACTCCGTAGAACAACCCTGCTCCGGAAGTCGCCCGGACAAGCACCTGATCGGGAGTTACCGTCAGAACATAGCCTTCGGGAGAGTCCACCTCCGGCAATTGAGCCACTTGTTTCAAGATGACCGTGTGTCCCTCTTCTGTTGCTACCGGTTTCAGCTTCATGGGAGAAGCCGCCAGATAATCCTGCAAAATCTTTTTATCTCCTTCGGATGCATCTATATACAATCCTGTTTCCGGATTCAGAGGAAACACTCCCTGTTGCAATTCCACATTCAGTGGTGCGGGAATAACAGAAATTGTGCGTTTCTCTTCCTTCGCGCAGCTTGCAAGCAACAAGCCTAATGCAGCTCCCGCCAGTATAATCAATTTTCTCATCTTCTATTTTCTTTTATTCTGTTAATTTCATGGGTACGGATACCCGGCTTCAACTCTCCGTTGATCATGTAATGAAATCCGTCCTGCGAAACCATTACAGCTCCGGCACGCGCACCTTGCTCATATTCGCCCAATGTAGTCCATTTATCCGTCTGTGGATGATAGAGCAGCAGATTTCTGTTAAACCGATACCACTCTACAGGATGTGACAAATATTCTTTTCCTGCATAAATACCTTGCAGAGCCTTTAAGAATATATCCTTATCAACTCCTCCGGCACACAATATCATATCCTCACCCCAAGCCGTTCCAACTCCACCGCCTAAAGAGATTTCATTTCCTTCCGCATCACACGGAGCGGCAACCGGCGACCACGCTTCCGTTTCCGGAACATACACATATCCGTTTACCGACAAAGAAGCCTGACGTTCCCCTACAGCCGGAGCAAATCCACCCCATACATAAAGTTTTCCGCCTTGCGCCACGCAGACAGGTTGCACTCTGGGAGCACCCGGAATATCTGTTCCTTTTTTCCACCCTCCGGACAAATCCGACAAATCAAGCATATACATGGACGGAGACGGAACGCCATTCACATTTCCCCCGACAATATATAGTGAGTGCCCCACTAATGCACCTGCCATGTTATCTACAGTTACGGGCAAAGACGGCAGAGTATCTGTGTGCAAGGTGTCTTTCTGCAAAGATAAAAGAAAAACATCAGACAGGCTATGCGTTGCTGTAGTTCCCCCAACACAAATTAACCCTTTTTCAGTAGAAATAGTGACTCCATAAGCCGCCGCCTGGGGCAGTTGGCCTATTTTCTTCCACTCAAAGACGGTATCATTTGACAGAGGAGCTATATATACATCCCGGTAAAAGACTTTTTTCCCGCCATCGGCTGCCGGTGTATCGGGGAAATTACAACCTCCGGCTATTAATAAATTTCCATCAACCACTCCCGCATATAATGCAGAAACTCCCTTAAGAAAACCGGCATCCTCTGTAGGAAATCCCTGCATTTTCTCAAGAGATATTTCATAAGCATCCGGGCGGCTGCCACAAGCAGTCATTGTCATCATGCCCATTATCGCATAAACGCCATATATTATTTTCCTGATCATGTTTTCATGGTGAAGTTTATAAATTCTTTATAAGCAGGGTTGCGCAGCCATCTTTCAGGAGAAACGCCACGCACCCCCCGCACTGATTCCTACAATTAATCTACTGTAATTTCATCCACAAACAGGAAAGCAGGATTTCCTTTACCTCCATGCCAAGAAGGAATACTGTATTCCGGCTTTGCCAATACTTTCAGATAACGTGCCTGTACAGGTTCAAAGCTCAATGTATGTTCATACAATTGGTTCGGATTATCCAAAGTCATCGCCGGATATTCTTCCGAAGCTACTTGCTTGAAATTCTCACCATCTTCTGAGACAGCGACACTGATGGAACGCGCGTCAAACACCCAGTCGCCTTTCTCCACATTGGTGGTAAGTGTCACTTTGCTGAACTCAGCCGGCTGTCCGAAATCAATCACAGCTTCCAGATCGTTCTTATAAAAAGCAATCCAACGTCCGGTCTTATAATTTCTATTTCCTTTCAATCCATCTACCAACGTAGAGATACCGGCAAATTCATATTGCTTGTTCACCGGCTGTAAAGCTGTTATCTTCTTGGAAGTCGATTTGCTGAACGCAATGTCTTCTTTCACAATACGGCTATTGCCGGTAGGACGAATAGCCATAGCCTTGAACGTACAATTGGTATCGATCTTCACCGGCTCTGTGTAAAGCTGTGAAGCGGTAGTGGGGTCTGTTCCGTCCAATGTATAATATACCGGACAGTTATCTACTGTAGACAAAGTGACATCCACCGTACCTGTTTCCGCATTAGGCTCAAACCGGGCAGTCACATCGAATACGTGCTTGGCATAGTTATACTGATATACATCATATATCTTCACCATACGTACCAGGCGCTGCAAGAAATCCTGATAATCCTTATGTTCAGGATTTGTCCACTGAATATCTGCCAAAGCGGCCATACGTGGCAATTCCATATATTCTACCTGACTAAATGTAGGAATATATTCCGTCCACAAATTAGCTTGTACACCTTTAATATATTTCTGTTCCTCCGGTGTCAGTGATGCCGGCATAGGTTCATAGCTATACACACGCTCTAAAGGTAAGTAACCGCCAATGGCTTCCGGTTCCTGTTCCACATCCTTGCTTTGATAATAGTCAAAATATAGATAAGTATTCGGTGACATAATGACATCATGCTTCTGCTTGGCAGCCTCAATACCGCCACCTTCACCACGCCATGACATAACAGTAGCATTGGGGGCCAACCCACCTTCCAGAATTTCATCCCAGCCGATAATCTGGCGTCCATGGTCGTTCAGGAACTTTTCCGCATGACTGATGATGAAGCTCTGCAGTTTCTCCTCCGCACTGTGATTCTTGTCCGCCTTGATACCTAAAGCCTTGATACGGGCCTGACACTTAGGACATTTCGCCCAACGCACCTTGGGACATTCGTCACCACCCACATGGATATATTCTGACGGGAAAATCTGAATAATTTCTCCCAATACATCATCAATAAATTTCAAGGTTTCATCATTACCCGCACAAAGCACATCGTCGGATATTCCCCATTGCTTCCATACTTCGTACGGACCACCTGTACATCCCAAATAAGGATAAGCGGCCAAGGCTGCCTGCATGTGCCCCGGCATATCAATTTCCGGAATCACTGTGATATGACGGTCAGCAGCGTATGCCACTATCTCCTTAGCCTCCTCTTGAGTGAAGAAACCACCATAAGGCTTGCCATCGTATTTACCTGAATTATGACCGATAACCGTTTCAGTTCTCTTTGACCCGATTTCAGTCAGTTCAGGACGGCTCTTGATTTCGATTCTCCAGCCTTGGTCTTCCGACAAATGCCAATGGAAACGATTGATGTTGTGCAATGCCAACATATCTATAAAACGTTTTACTGAATCCACCGGGAAGAAATGGCGTGATACATCCAGCATCGCACCACGATAAGAAAAACGGGGATAGTCATTGATCTCAACCGCCGGCAAAGCGATATCCACTCCTTGTGCGGCCGGAATGGATTTACGCAAAGTCTGGATGCCATAGAAGACTCCGGCTTCCGTAGGTCCGGAAACGACCACCTGGTCACCGGTCACTTTCAACTGGTATCCTTCGGGATTCTCAGCATTTCCACCCAATTGCAGAATAATCCCTTTACCATCTGTACCAGCCTGTACAGCCAATGTCTTTCCGGTAAGGTCTTTGATATAACTTGCCAGAAATTCAGCATTCTTCTGCATCTTCTCATTGCCTTCCGGATACATAATCTTGGTTCCGTTTGACAAAATGAACGGAGTGGCCTGATCCATTACCGAAATTTCCTGCGGTAACGGAATTACCTGATAATTTGCTTCTTTCACTTCTGTGCTACAGGATAAAAGCATAAATCCTGCCATTGTCAGCCCTGCAAGGCCCGTTAAAGTTTTCATAATAGATATTAATTGATTAGTTAGTGTCACTTAATTGCCTGATCGTTATATCAACCTTTTCATCCTTCTTCAGCTTCTCCGAAGTGATGATCACTTTCTTTGTCTGTCCAGGCAACAGGTCAAAGAAGTTATCTGTAAATCTCGCCCCTTGAACAGGAATTTCTATGAATACATCCCTGGCCAACTGTTTAGCAGACAAAGTAACCTCATATTTTCCGTCCATCGGTTTCACTTTATAGCGGATTTCAGTTTTCGGGAGTTCCTGATCTTTTGCGTGGTTAAAGTAATAAATTTCTTCGGATAAAACCTCACCTTTCTTGTTTTTTAATGTCATCAGAAGGAACGTATTTTGAGGGCTGGTTGTCATGCCCGCATAAGGTTCCTTAGCATATAAGACAGAAGCATTGGCCGGAACCTCTCCCTTGATATCCTTCTTAGACAGGACTTTACCATTAAAATCCATCACACGCAACCCTAAAGTCACCTCTTTATCCGCTTCCAGCTTGTCCGACATGACGTAAATATTCAAATCCTCTCCTTCTTTGATGGCATTGACCAATACCGGAGCAAACGCTCTTTTTGCCTGATAATGCAGCGCTTTCCAATTGCCATAATAGTCAATGCTGGACCAGGAAACGACCGGCCAGCTGTCATTCAACTGCCAATACAAAGTTCCCATACAATAGGGACGGTTACGACGATGCGCTTCCAAGCCATGGCGTACTCCCACTCCCTGTAAAACCAATCCCATATAAACCAATTGGTCAAAATCCTCGGGCACCTTATAGTACAGTCCCATGGTCTTCTTGATGAGGAAATTACCGATAGTCGCCTTTTGATGAGCATTCATCACCTCCGATTCCAACGCATAATCTTCCGGTGAGGCAAAAGTAGCAATCGTCTTCATTTCAGGAAATGCCTGGAAACCAAACTCGCTCATAAAGCGCGGGATTTCCGTATCCAGACTTTCAAACGGTTTCTGACCATACCAGATCCCCCAGTTATGGCTGTCGGCAATCTTCCAGCTTTCGGGACGTCCCCAATTGGCCTCGTATGGAGAACCGTGCATATAGAAACGGTCCGGATCCAGTTCGGCCACCTTACGGGGCAGCAACTCGCGGAAAAGTTTATCATAGCCCTGCTTCATTCCCTCCATGATACCGGGGTCGGTGTATTTCTTATCCCATCCCCAGTAGCGCATGCCTTCGTAAATTTCATTGTTTCCGCACCACATAGCCAGGCTGGCATGGTTCCGCAAACGTTTGATATTGTATTCCGCCTCAGCCTCCACCCGTTTCATGAAAGCCGGATCAGACGGATAAGTGGTACAAGCAAAAAGGAAATCCTGCCAAACCAGTATTCCATTCTCGTCCGCCGCCCGGTAAAAAGCGTCGTCCTCATAAATACCTCCGCCCCATACACGGATCATATTCATATTGGCGTCTTTCACATCCTTGAACAACCGGCGGTAACGCTCTTCGGTAATGGCGGGCAACAGCGCATCATCCGGGATAAAATTCGCACCTTTGGCAAACATCGGTTCGCCATTGACTACAAAATAGAAAGATTCCCCCTGGTCGTCTTTCTCTTTCACCACCTTTATGGTACGGAGTCCGATACGCTCTTTTTGAGAAGCCACCACTTTATCATCACCTTTACCTCGGCTTCAAAATCATACAATGCAGGTTCCCCCCAACCATTGGGCATCCATAAATGGGGTTGCTTTATCTCTAAGGGAAGAAGAATATGATTGGTACCCGGCTGCAAAGTCACCTCTTTCCGTCCGGTTACCTTTTCACCGTTCTTATAAGAACAAGCAACGGTTACTTCCGCTTTCTGAGGAGCAGTGGAAACACAGTTTACAGTCAGACGGTTTTCTACTTCCGCCCGTTCTTTCGTCACCGAAGCCTGACGGACATAGTAATCATCCAAGCGTGCCACATCATAGAAAGTCAGTGTCACAGGACGCCAGATGCCACTGGTCACCAGGCGGATTCCCCAATCCCAGCCATAACTGTAAGGTGCCTTACGGCTGTAGATGCTGACCCGCTTGTCACTATGGTCATTATCAGCCGGGTAATCAAAGCCATTGGTTTCCCACTGGGGCAAAGTTTGCTTGATAGGTGAATGAAACAGAATCTGCAAACGGTTCTCCCCCTTCCGCAGCACCTCCTTCACCGGAAGAGTATAGCCGACAAACATATTATCCGTACGTTTCAGCAAAGAGCCGTTCAGATAAATATCCGCATACGTATCCAGTCCTTCGAAAACCAGCAAGGCGGCATCTCTGGAAAGCTGCTCATCCGTCACATTAAAAGTGGTCTTATAGATCCAGTCCTCATTCTCCACCCACTGCACTTTTTGCTCATTCATCCCATAGAACGGATCGGGCAGTTTATGATGAGAAATCAAATCCTGATGTACCGTTCCGGGCACTGTGGCCGGCAGCCATTCATTCCGGCCGGCCTGAGCGAACTCCCATCCCTTATCCAAAATCAAGTTCTCTGATTTCTTATACTCTTTTGCACAGAGCATCATCGGAAAGCATCCTAACATCATCAAAGCTTTTAATGTTTTCTTCATCTTACCTATCTTTTCTTCATTTAAATTATATACTATTCCGTCCGGAACGTAGATGCAGGCAAACCGGCGCCATTTACCAGATTGGCACGCGTAAAAGGCTGCCATCCGTAACGAACGATTTTCGGATCTTTGACCTTCTTACTCCAAACTTTTATTTTACCGTCCTCGACCACTGCCTGTGCCGGATAAAACAATTCGTCTTCACCCGCCACCTCAAACGTGCTGATCGGTTTTCCATCGGAGGTACACAAGCCATCGGCATAATCAAATGAAACATAGGCAGCTCCCCGGGCAAATGAAACCGATTTATAAAGCGGTCCTGAGGGAACGACATTCCGATGTCCATACGTACGGTTCAGCGCCCACGCCGCCAAACGCTCTCCTATTTCCTTTTTCTGTTTAGGATGTACATCCAGCGAATCTCCCCTGTCCGAACTGACAGCCATGCCCGTATGAGGTATCTCAGTCATGAGGCGACGCTGACTGTCTCGGAACCAAGTCCAAGAAGGACGGTCTATACTGGATAACTGCACAAAATAAAAAGGCAGTTCCGCATCATTCCAATTCTTCCGCCAACTTTGAACCAACAAGTTGAATAATTTTTCATGCGCTTCCTTATTATGCGCGTTCGACTCTCCTTGATACCAAATAATTCCTCTTACCGGGAAGTGTTCTAACGGAAGAATTCCCGACTCATACAAATAGCAAGGTTCATACGGATGGCGTTGTTGTTTATCGGTTGATTTTTTCACATTCAGCGCCGCACGCCCACGCACCCAGTCCTGAATAAAATCATTTTGCTTCCAATTGCGTAAAATGGCGGGGAACTGATATTCCAATGTTCTTCTATCGATCCATGCTTCGGTAGGAGAACCACCTATTGCATTACAAATCAGCCCTACAGGTACTTGCAGGCTATCCTGTAATTTCTTACCAAAATAATAAGCGACCGCCGAGAATTTTCCCGCTGTTTCGGGAGAGCATACCTTCCACTCCGTATCCTTATAATATTGCAAATGGTTCAACGAATCAAGTACAGACACCGGCCATTCCACCGCATTGGTACGCCAACGCTCCTTTTGATCAAATAAGCGGATTTGGTCATTCGCGGCATTGGGAACATCCTGCTTCGCTGTGGCACTCCAATTCAAATGAAACTCCATGTTGGATTGTCCCGAGCAAAGCCATACTTCGCCTGCCAGCACATTGTTAAAAGTGAGCAAGCGCTCTGCTGTAGACACAGCCAATGTATAGGGGCCACCTGCCGCCAAGGGGTGAAGAGTCACCCTCCATTTTCCGTCCAGCCCTGTTACCGTTTTCTGCTTCTGTTTCCCGATCGTGACCGTCACTTTATCTCCGGCATTGGCTGTTCCGTGTATGTCAATCGGTCTTCCATACTGCAACACCATGTTGTCCGTAAACAATTCGGGCATTTTCAGTCCTCCATAATTTCCTGTTATTCCTTCGTATGCGGTCTTTGCCAGCAAAGATGCCCCTTCCTCATTGGGGTGCACCGCATCGGGCAATAAATAGGGATATGGATACAAAGGCTTGTGAAAATCAATCAATTGCACATGAGCAGATTTGGCAACAGACTCGATAGCCAGCTGAATTTCCCCTTGCCAGTCACGAGTTCCCGACTCAAAACGCGGATGACGGTCGGCTATGGGAGTAGTACGCGCTATCAAAATACGGCATTTAGGATTCACCACTCTGAAGGAATCAATCAGTGCCCGATAGTCGGAAATAAAGAAGTCCCGATAATTAGGCCAGTTACGGGGATCAGTATCATTTACCCCCAAATGAATGACAACAATATCACCGGCAAAAGCCAGTGCGTCTTTAAATTCTTTTTGTTGCATATAGGGGCGGTGTCCCTTATTCAGCAGAGTAGCTCCGGGTTTACCAAAACGTTCAACCTTATATTTTTCACCCAACATCCGTTGCAACTGTGCAGGATATGAATCTTTATCAGGATTTGCCACCCCTATACCATAGGTGATGCTGTTGCCTACACAAGCAACCTTCACCGGCTCCTGCGCAAATGAAACGGCACAAAAGCACACACATAAAGTCAGAATCAGTATTTTTTTCATTTCTTATCAATATAAGGTTTTACAATATCACGCCACAGCAAATACCCTTTTCCTAATAAATGCAATCCATCATTGGTATATGCAGGGTTCATCTTTCCGGTATCCCCATCCACAAAGTGACTGTACAAGTCCACATAGGTAACCCCTTCCTTTACCGCCAACGGTTCCAACAAATCATTAATCTGTTTTACCACCTGCCAGCGTGACGTATGCCCGTTAAACTTGCCGTAGCAATCATTTACCGGCAATACACTTTGCAAATATAATTTTGTTTTTGGAGATTCCCGCTTTATTTTCTGAACAATCATACTGATTTCTGCAATAATTTTATCAGCAGATGTTCCCCGAGAGACATCATTGATGCCGATCAGCAAAAAGATCTTTGCCGGTTTCCCCTCTACAATCGGGTCCAGGCGGTCATATACGCCCATACAGACATCTCCACTGATGCCTCTGTTCTTTACATTCTTATTTTGAAACAACTCGGTCCACTCGCAACCATTGGTAATGCTGTTCCCCAAGAAAATAATATCTTTTGAGGTAACCGGAAGCTCTTCAAACAAAGTAGCCCTCTGCTCATAAAAAGTAGAGTACTTGCGTTCCTGGGCAAACTGGGGAAGTGCAAGTAATAATCCTAAAAATAATAGAGCAAAACTTTTCATTTATGTTGTTTTTCTGGTGAATAAATCAATCCTTCTACAGCTTTTTCTCCATCAAGCGTCACAAAGACCGTAGTAAACATCCATTTCACAAGACGCGTCTCAGCCATCTTAAACTTACCGATAGGCAACTTTAAGAAAACCTTGTTCCAGCCTTTATTTAAATGCACCGCCAATGGAGGTCTTCCTACGCAATTCTCATTTCCCAAAGGTACTTCATAACTTTTTACCTTATGCGTATCAGTCCATACGGGAGGCAGTATTTCCTTATCATTAATCCAGATACGGCTCTCTTTGTAATCCCATTTACCAGGCAATGGAGCCAAATCCATCTCCGAACGGCTGTAGTTCTGAAACTCCGCCCACAATCCTACCTCCTGAGCATTGGGCGAATACACCCAAGTATACGCATAAGCCGTATGATTTTCCTGAGGATCCGCATAGAAAGCAGGAACATATTCCCCCATACATGACGCAGATAAATGCCTGCTCCTGTAGCCTGCCTTACCCCGTAAGTTTTTCCTTCATATTCATAGCTATCCTTCAGTTCCTCTTCGGGAGGAAATACTTTAGAGAGGTTTCCGTCGTTAGGAAAAGCATCCGTAATATTCCATTTCACATTAGTCTGTTTCACATAAGCGAAAGGATATCCTTTAAACGTATGCTCCTTATGCCACAACATGCGTTTTTCAAAATCAGCGAATTCTTTGAATGCTTCCGTGTCTTCGGGTGGAAGTATCGTACCCAGTCCGTCAAAATATTCCGTACCTCCCCCTCTCCAGGCACGCTCGGCAATAGCAAGCATATTGGGGTACAGGCCATTTTCAATGACCAGGTTCCATTCCTTGTCAATCAAACGGTCGTGCCACAAAGCCAATATGGTTCCCGCAATGTCCTCACTGCCTTCTGTCTGATTATAAATACGGCTATTATACAAAGCCACAATATCGCCGAACACATCAAAATGATTCAGATAATGAAATTTGGAATCAATAGCGGGAATACCCGGCTGCGCCTTTCCACGGTAACTCCATAAATGTGTCATATCAATCTCCCCCGGCTTATAATGCCATCCCGGATTCCAGGATATTACTTTTTTCCCTTTAGAACGCACATACGCTACCATTTCGGGTACAAAATGCGGATTAGTAAACTCCACCTCATCCGTTCCTATATGCAAATAAGGCACATCGAATGTCTCGCACACCTCATCCAGTAACAGTTTCAAGATCTTCATCCCTTCCGAACTTTGCATATCATGACGGAAAGCACGCACAAAAGCAGCACTGTGACCCGGCATATCTATCTCAGGGATCAACATCACCTGATGCTTCTTACAGAAATCCACTAATTCGCGGGCTTCTTCCAATGTATAGTACTTTCCCGGCATACGAGTGGTGTTCACACTGTCATTCAGCATCGGAAATATTTTACTTTCCAAACGCCATGCCTGGTTTTCGGTAAGATGCCAATGGAACACATTGATTTTGAAACGTGACAAGATTTCTATCTCCCTCTTCAACTCCTCCATGGAGATATAGCTGCGTCCTACATCCTGCATAAATCCGCGAATACGGAAAGCAGGCCAGTCCACCATTTCACATCCGGCAAAAGAACTTCTTTTCCCTTTTTTCTTTTCCAACTGGCGCAGCGTCTGCATAGCCAATACACTCCACGCTCCGTTACGGCTTCTATCTTTATCTGCTTGTTTGTAACAGAGAGACGATAGGCTTCATCTCCGTTCAACGGTGCTTCATCAATAGATGAAACAAGTTCCACTTTAATAACAGAAGATGACTGGTCAACAATTTCACCACCCGCATTAACAATAAAAACTTCCCACTCCGACTTCAGCACCGGAGTAGAAAGTTTCACCTTTCCCATACTAAAGTTCTTCCCGGTATCCTTACATATCTGAGGCTTAGGAAGTAACGAGATACTCGTTTGCGCTATCACAACAGCACAAACGAGTATCATTCCAAGAAAACTAGAAAATCTACGCTTCATTTATTTGGTCTTAATAATGTCTTTCAGTTTTACCGCCTGGAAAGTCATGTGAGCTACGCTACTTTCGTACAGGATACCTACAGTTTCCTTGTCAATCATAGTCAGACAGCTATATCCCCAACCCCAGCCGGCATCCAGCAGCAGCTGGTTTTCGGGCAACCAGGTAACTCCCCCGTCCAAACTTGCCTTGATGGTAATGCTATGACGGTTCTTGGTATCATTCGGATTAGAGAATAAAAGAATATCCTTGCCTAATACATTATCTTCAGCCTTAACACTGATCAAGCTTGCCATACAAACCGGTTCCTGTAATGCCGTACGTGAAGATACATGTTCTTTCCAAGTTTTACCCATATCTGTAGTGGTAGATACAGCACGGCTGCCGCCGCGGTTATCACGCATGTTCAGCATCAGCACACCCGGCTCCACTTCCGCTACCTGAGACTCTGTCGTATTAGTGCGTGCCAATGTACTGATCTTCCATGTCTTTCCATGATCCTTACTATAAATAATACCTGCATTAGGAATACGGTCACTGCCAATATACTGGCTGGCAAATACCAATGTTCCGTCTTCCATAGAGATGCCTCTACCGGGACCTTGCAGCAAGAAATACCAGGACGGATCTTTCACCTGTTCCGTCACATTCATAGGTTCAGACCAGGTTTTACCATCATCATCACTCTTTACCATCATTAATTGTGCAGTATGGTTACGATCCATACCGGTCTGGGAATTCCACCATGCACGGCCGTTACCCATGCCATGTGTCCAGGCAGCGACAATCCAGATCGTTCCGGTCTTCTTATCAACCAGAATGGCAGGGTCACCTACTCCGTTCTGTGCCTTGGGCAGACCGTCATATTCTCCAAATGCCATCGGAATGCGCATTTTCTCCCAAGTCTGTCCGCCATCCGTGCTCCGGCTCAAACCTATTTCCACATACTCCTGTAAATCCGCACTATTATTATAGCGCACATCATATACTCCTAACAAGGTTCCTTTATTTGAAGTCACCAATCCGGGAATACGATAGGCAGCCGCCCCGTCATCACCGGCATGACGCACACCGACTCCCATGTAATGAGTATCCGCCTTGCGGACCATCTTCAATGGAGCAACCTGTCCGTCAACCTTGGCTTCCGCCACTTCCGCCGACACTTTGGACAGAACGGAAGCTGTAGGCTTCATCTGCAGGCTGATCCAGAAATAATTCACTCCCGGAAACAGCTTTTGGTCAGCTTTTAATATAACCTCACGCTTCGGAGCCTTCACTTCCGACTTCAAAACGGAATAAGAAGTATTGGCAACCAATGTTTTTCCCGGAATATTATTAGGTATATAATCTACCGGAGCGAAATAAGTCTTTCCCCTCTTTTCCGCACTTTCGGTTCCGCCATAATAAAGTTTCACAGCCTCAATCTCATTCAGATTCACGTCTTTACCGAAATTCAGTTTCACTTCATTCAGCATCTGACTCTGAGCAGCCTCTATACGCAAATGAAACAACTCATTATCCTGTCTTTCAATCAACACAGGAATTCGGGTTTCGCGAACAGCAACCGTATCTGCCGCCGCACTCAACTTGAAGGGTGCTAATATAAAAACAATAATTAGCAGTAATAAGTTAGGGTTTCTCATAATATTTATAATTTTACGGGCGTAAAAATAAAAGTTTTTATTGAAATTAGAAAATAAAAAGGCGGTTTCTTTATTAATTTCATAAAGAGCACCACCTTTTTACGCAATTAAAGATTATTATCCGCCAAAAATTTAATAACCAACGGTTTGTTTCAACAATGGATTATTAGTGAGAGCCCCTTGGTTGACAGGCCAAAGCAAACGGGCAGACTCTGCCGGAGTATAGTCAAGCACGTATGAATCACCAAAGCGCCGCAAATCATACCATCGTTTTCCTTCCAGCATAAACTCGAACAAACGTTCCTGCAGAACGGCATCCGCCGGATCCTTATCAACCTCCTGATTGGGAAAGCCCACTGTTGAGGCATCATACGCATCACCAAACGCACGCTGACGCACCTGGTTTATCTCCGCCGCCGGATCCTCGCCCAAAAGCACCTCCGCCTCGGCCAGCATCAACAACAAATCAGAATATCTATAAACAGGATAATCATCACATCTCACCCGCGTACTTCCATTCATAACTCCCCAATACTTATGCGGATACAATCCCACCAATTCCAATTTGCCATTTTCCACCTTATTATATACATCTTTCAATGTGACATCACGACGGGTGTCTCCCGGCAGAAATTTCCTGAAATTCTCCAATTTCACCATCAGGCGCATGATGCCGAAATTATTCTCGACA
Source organism: Phocaeicola sartorii JCM 17136 = DSM 21941 (assembly GCF_000614185.1). Classification (GTDB taxonomy): domain Bacteria; phylum Bacteroidota; class Bacteroidia; order Bacteroidales; family Bacteroidaceae; genus Phocaeicola; species Phocaeicola sartorii. Next base: position 211,387 of record NZ_BAKM01000001.1, read on the forward strand.
GACGTATTTATCAAAGTACCATCCGCATTATAGAATTTCCCTAAATAATCTGCCTGTGGAAACAGGTCATTATTTCCATTCCACAAATTGTATTCAAACAATTCATTATGAATCGTAAAGATAATCTCTTTATTACCTTTATTATCATAAGCAAATACTCCCTGAAAGGTATCCATCAGGTCCAGGTTATTACGGCTGATATTATTCTGTATGTCAACCAACGCATTCTTTGCCATCCGGGCAGCTCCTTCTCCCCCGTCACGATGGGCGCTCCACAGATATACATCCGCTTTCAGCATCAATGTGGCAGCCTTTGACCACAACGATTTTTTTTCCTTTATGGTATAATCGGACCCAAAATAACTTAATGACGATTCTATATCTTTTTTTACCTGCTCAAAGATTTCGGCAGCCGGAGTTGCCGCCTTTGCCAGTTTACCCACTTCGAAGCCCAGACTAGGTTCCTCCGTAAACACGGCATCCCCCCATGAACGGTATAACTGATACATATAATAAGCACGCAATCCATACACCTGTCCCAAATAGTAATTTCTGGCACTTTCAGTCAACACCTCCGTATGGATAGTTCTGCTGATAAACAAGTTCATTTGGTTGATATTCTGATACAAATCGCCAAATCCATTGATTCCGGGATTCTCCGCATTCAATGTATTATAGGGAAAACGCTCCATTCCCTGAGTGGCTTCCCCTCCGAAAGGAATCCCTCCAAAGACATCACTTCTTGCCTCACCCAGTAAAAACATATTCCACGAATGGCTTCTGAACCGGCTATGCAATCCAAAGACAAATGAATCAAACTGCTCCGGAGTCTTCCAATAATTCAAATCAGTGATATCACTCACCGGATCCATATCCAACGAAGTACATCCACCGGCCAACATAGCCGATGCGGCAAAAGCCAATATTATCTTTTTTATTTTCATACCTTTTCTCTATTTACGTATTAAAATGACAATTGCAAACCAAACAATACGGTTCTCGAGGTAGGATAGCGTCCATTGTCTATACCACCACGCCCATTTGCCTGAATATCCATTACCGGTTCCGGAGAAGTTCCGTCATATCCGGTAATATAGAATAGATTCTGCCCCGTAACATACACGGACGCGTCAGTCAGAAACACCTTGTTTATAAGATTCTTCGGGAATTTATAACTCAAGGTAACCTCACGCAGGCACAGATAATCTCCCTTTTCATAAAAACTAGAGTTGTTATTGTTCAGATTCGTTGTACCATTATTAGAACGGGTGATATTCTTCTTGGCATTCTGGTCGGCCCAATAAAATTTAGGAATACCAGTTTCCGTATTGGTTTCAGACCAGGAATCCCTGACATCCGTAATCAAATTGAACGATCCGTTATACTGTCCCAGAATTCTCGCCTTCAAGTCATTGTAAATGGTATGACCTACCGCATAGTCAAACCGACCGTATAAAGACCAGTTTTTATAGTTCAGCGTGGTAGAGAAACCACCGGTCCATTTCGGATAGATGTTACCTACTACCTGACGGTCGTATGAATTTATAATATGATCCCCATTCTTGTCGTCCCACAATACATCACCCGGTTCAATGGGTTTCCACCCCGGCTTTCCTGCATATTCGGCAGCTTTATCCGGCCCATACAGGTTAGCAACTTCATCCACAAAGTCACCGGCATGGTTTCTCACATCATCCCAGTCACGCAAGATACGCACTTGCTTGTAAGCAATGATATCACCCAAACTTTTTCCTTCCTGAATACCACCTAGCCAAACCAACGAGTTGGATTTCGGATCCCATACCTGCTCACCTCCCTGGCGGTTGTTTACATTTCCGTTAAAAGGCAGCTTTTTCACTATATTCTTCACAAACGAAGTATTAGCAGTGACATCCCATGACCAATCCTTCCTCGTCAACAGATTTACCTTGGCCTCCAATTCAAAGCCACGGTTGCTGATTGTTCCCAGATTCGTCTTGAACGAGGGAAATCCCGTATATTCCGGCAAATTCACATCAGTCAGCAAATCGGAAGTCGTACGGTTATAATAGTCCATAATCATGTGAACCCGATTATTAAAGAAACCCAGATCAAGCCCCAGTTCAAACGTATGGCTCTTTTCCCAACGCAATTTACTATTGACCACTCCCGTGTTCAGATAACCTAAATTCCCATCATAAGCACCTACCGAGCCATATTTGCCATATACATCAAAGTTACCGATACCGTTTACATTACCATTCAACCCATAACTGATACGCGGTTTGATCAAAGACACCACCTCCGAGAACTTCGAATCCTTAAAGAAAGCCTCTTCGTGCACATTCCAGCCGGCAGATATACCGGGGAAAAATCCCCAGCGATTGTCAGATAGTTTGGAAATACCGTCATAACGGGCTACCAACGACACCATATAACGATAATTATAGTCATAATTAACACGGGCGAAACCGGACAGAATGCGATAACCGGTCTTGGTAGAAGTAGTATAAGTACGATTGGTACCTGCATTCAAAGTGGGTATATCGTCTGTAGGAGCACCAGAAACACGCGCCTCCAGGTTCTGATACTGATAATCAAAATACTCGCCGCCCACCATGGCATTGATATTATGTCCGCTAAAACCTTTTTTATATTCCAGCGTCAACGCATGCTGCTGTTGGAACACTTTCGTGTTTGTTTGCGAGGCATTACGGTTGGTGTTAGGTGCCTGCCCTATCTGCTGATACTTCTTTTCGAACAGTTCAAACTGATGATCGGTATAATACATAGAACTGTTTCCGTTCAGGAACAATTGCTGCGGAAGGATTTCCAATGCAAAACCGATATTAAACGAAGTCTTACGGTTCGTTGTGGAACGAGTCAGTTTATCTTTCCAATAATAAGGATTACCATCCTGGTTACTCCATCCGGCAGCAGGACTTCCGTCATCATTCCACGGATTCCAGGTGGGGAACATACTCATGGTACGGTAAAACAACTCATATTCTCCTGTTTCTCCGTTCCAGGGACTTTTCAGGTCGTAAGTCCACAAATCGGGCATCTTGGACCATGAGAAACTGCCACCGGCATTCACTGTCAGGACAGGCAGTAATTTGTACGAACCGTTGATAGTACCGTTCACACGCTTATAATTGGTGGAAATAATCTGGCCATCTTCTGAATAATATCCCAAAGATGAAGAGAAAGTTCCTTTATCATTACCTCCCGACAGACTCAAATAATGATCTTGTGTAAACGCCGCATTACGAAATGTGAGGTCATGCAGTTCACCGGCATGGTTTCTAAAAATCAAAGTATTGCCGGGATCTGCAGGATCCGTCATAGACTGCCATCCTTCGTTCAGCAGATGCTTGTTGGTATCCGTCATAAAAGCCAGATCCACTCCGGAGTTCACACCGAAACCTTTCTGGTTTTCCATGCTCGAACCACCATTGGTACGCTGCCAGCCCAAACGCTGATAATACAAATAGTCACCGGCATCCAGGTACTTATACCCTTCACGTGCAAAGTTTATCCCCCCTTTGAATTTGTAAGTGATCTGCGTCCTGCCTTCCACTCCCTTTCTGGTCGTTACCAAAATAACACCGTTATTGGCACGGGCACCATAAATAGCTGTAGAAGCCGCATCTTTCAACACCTGTATGGATTCAATGTCCGAGGGATTGATATCATCCATAGAACGGACAATGCCATCTACGACTACCAACGGGCCTTCCAGGTTCTTGTTTATAGAAGCGCCACCACGCAAAACAATGTTAGGCGAACTGCCCGGTTTGCCCGAAGTATTTGTCACGCGCAACCCGCTGACCGTTCCCTGCAAGGATTGTGCCGCATTACTCATAGCTGCATTTTGCAACACTTTATCGTCCAGCTTCGAAATAGAATTCGTCATCAACGATCGTTTCTGACTCATACCATAACCGGTCACCACGACCTCATCCAGCATTTCCGCATCTTCTTTTAAAATAACTTTGTAGGTATTTGGTGCCCCCACAACAATTTGTTGTGTTTTGTAGCCGATGTAACTAACATCCAGCTTCGCCCCCACAGACGCCTGAATCGTAAAGTTACCATCTACATCAGTTATTGTACCATTGGTTGTCCCTACCTCCAGGACACTCGCTCCGATAATGGGTTCACCGGCGGCATCTGCCACCACCCCCGTTATCGTTTTTGTCTGCGCCATCATGTTTATTGAAAAACAGAGGCACACGATAAGAAATAGAGCTCTCTTCATGAATCTCAGATTTGGTTGATAATTTAATGTTTAAATAAAAAAGTTTAATCAAGTGCTAGTTTCAAAACCCCTCTAAAAGAAAATAGTTTTAAAATCAACAGCGAATATATGCGCATATATTTAGTATATACAAGAGACAAAAGAATCTATATCCTTTGTCAGTGTTTATTTTTTAGAATAAACTAAATATTAAAGCATATTTTAAAAAGTTACATAAGGGAATAACTCAAAAAAGAAAAAAAGGTTCATAAGGAGAAGATATAACATGCATGATTTTGGAGATGAGGCAAAGAAGGTTCGTTCAGGGATATTTATCAGGTAATCCTGTATCACGCAAAGAAACAAAAAAAACGCTAACTAACTTGTCTACAGTCAATTAGCGTTTTATCAAGTACACCCGATGAGAATCGAACTCATATCGTCGGAACCGGAATCCGGTATTCTATCCATTGAACTACGGGTGCGTCTGAAACTTGGACGTGCAAAGGTATAAAATATATTGTCTTCCTCCTAATAATTTGAGATATTTATCTATCAAAATAATATTTTGCACATTACTTTAAGCACAAAAGAATCAATTTGATTATATTTTCACCTAAATATATATCAATATCACAAATAATTTCTATATTTGCAAGCAATTAAAATAAATAGATCAATTTTACAATGAGTTACCTAATTAAACCAGCTAACTATAAAGCCTTGCTTGATTTAAAACAAACAGAGTTAGGCATTAAGCAAATAAAAGAGTTCTTCCAACAGAACTTGTCGTCAGAATTGCGTCTGCGCCGTGTCACCGCCCCGCTATTTGTCTTGAAAGGAATGGGTATTAATGATGACTTGAGCGGAACCGAACGACCGGTATCTTTCCCTATCAAAGACTTGGGAGACGCACAGGCCGAAGTTGTCCATTCACTGGCAAAATGGAAAAGACTGACCTTGGCCGATTATAATATAGAGCCGGGTTATGGCATCTATACCGATATGAACGCCATCCGGGCCGATGAAGAATTAGGTAATCTCCACTCACTATATGTAGACCAGTGGGACTGGGAGCGCGTGATCACCAAAGAACAGCGCACGGTTGATTTCCTGAAACAAATAGTAATCCGCATCTATGCAGCCATGCGCCGCACAGAATATATGGTCTGCGAAATGTATCCGCAAATCAAACCTTTCCTGCCACATGACATCCATTTCATCCACTCGGAAGAACTTTGCCAGATGTACCCCGACAAGACCCCGAAAGAGCGCGAACATGCCATCTCACAAAAATACGGTGCGGTATTTATTATAGGTATAGGCTGCAAGCTGAGTGACGGAAAAGAACATGACTTGCGCGCACCTGACTATGACGACTACACCACCATCAACCCGGAAACCGGACTTCCCGGCCTGAACGGTGACTTGCTGGTCTGGGACAAAGTACTGGACCGTTCTGTCGAGCTTTCCTCTATGGGTATCCGCGTGGATAAGGAAGCACTGATCCGCCAACTGGCACTCAGTGGACAGGAAAAACGCAAGGAACTTTATTTCCACAAACGTCTGCTGGACGAAACCCTGCCTTTATGCATCGGTGGCGGTATAGGACAGTCACGACTCTGTATGCTTTATTTACAGAAAGCCCATATAGGCGAAATTCAAGCCAGTATATGGCCTGAAGACATGAGAAAAGAATGCGCTCAACTGGGCATGCAACTTATTTGATTATAATTATCAGCAATCAAGGAAGAGGGTGATACAAAAGTCATCCTCTTTTTATTTGTCATTTTTGCAAATAACCCCTATCTTTAACGCACATTTTTAATAAAAAGAAATGCCATGAACGTACAAATAGAAGAAAGCTGGAAACAACATCTGGCACCCGAATTTGAAAAAGATTACTTCATCAAGCTCACAGAGTTTGTGAGAAGCGAATACCAGACTACCACTATTTACCTCCGGGCAGACTCATATTCAATGCCTTCAACCTGTGTCCGTTTGATAAAGTGAAAGTCGTCATTATCGGCCAAGACCCCTATCATGGCCCCGGCCAAGCGCACGGGCTTTGCTTTTCTGTAAACGACGGAGTAGCTTTTCCTCCTTCCCTACAGAATATTTTTAAAGAAATACAAAGCGATTTGGGCTCCCCCATCCCCACCTCAGGCAATCTGACCCGCTGGGCCAACCAAGGAGTCTTATTACTCAATGCCACACTGACAGTCCGTGCCCACCAAGCTGGTTCTCACCAACGCCGGGGCTGGGAAGAATTTACAGATGCGGCCATCCGTATACTGGCAGAACAACGTGAGCATATCGTATTCATCTTATGGGGGGCCTATGCACAGAAAAAGGGAGCCTTCATTGACCGCAACAAGCATCTGGTACTGGCGTCCGCACACCCGTCCCCCCTATCAGCCTACAATGGTTTCTTTGGCAACAAGCACTTCAGCCACACCAACGAATATCTGCAAGCACACGGGAAAACACCGATTGAGTGGTAGGCGTAAATTAAAAATTGAGAATTAAAAAATGAGCAATCGCTGCACATGATTACCGTACCGGCAGTGATCTCTCATTTTTATTTCTCAATTATCAATATCTCCTAGTACCAATTCACCGCACTACCCGTATTGCTTCGCTGATCCCACTTCAAGGCATCAGTCAGCATGCTGGAATTGGCACGAATACTAAAGTTATAGGAAGTAAAGGGACCGAATACCAAACCGCAGCTCATATTGAAACAGTGCAGGTCACGGCTGATATTGACTGTTGTCATTGACATCTCTTTTGTATTAAAATCATATCCCGAAGAATAATTCACATTCCAGCGGCTACCCAGCTTTACATTACCGGACACATTCAAAGAGTGAGTCACCGAATACGGATAACGCATACTCTTGATGTTAATTTGCTTGTTTCTGTCCTCACGAATACTGTAACTATAACTCAAGCTCAATGACCATGGCATCTTGAAAGCCATATAACCATCCGGATCCACAGCCGCCTTTTCCGTCTTTTTCAAGCCGGACTTATTTTCCTCCTTATTTTCATTGGCATCATCACCATACTCATCCAGATCTTCATTTTTCTTGTCTTTATCATCCTTACTATCCTTTCCTTCTTTCGGACCGAACCATTTTTTCCACGAATCATTGTTCAGCGTATAAGAGAACGAACCGCTATATCCCTGGAAGCGTCCAAAACGTCCGTATGACCATTCCGTGCGGTTACCCTCCCGGACTGTTCCATTCTCATCAAACTCATAAGCATACGTGGCAAACTGGGCATTCATATTAAAAGTATAACTCTTGGTCAGCTTCAAACGCAGGTTCATGCTCAAATTCCCCCATGGCTTCTCCTTGGCCGCCGCATTATAAGAGATACTAGCTCCCAACTGGTCAATCAAACTGATTTTCTTCACTCCGGTAGTATCCGAATCGGACTTCACTTTCATTTCCACATTGTTATCTACAGAGAAAGTGAAATTCTCGGACTTGCCACTGGGCGAGAAAGAATAAGGCAAACCTTCATAAGGATTATAAGTCTTAGTACGCACCTCTCCATCCGTATCGGTATAAGTATAGCTGCCAACATATCCATATTTGGAAGTACTGAAGTCTGGTGCATAACTCATGCTGACCGAAGGAGTGAAGACGTGACGGATCATTTCAATCTTGTCGCCAAACAGTTTCTTCCACGGTTTATAGAAACCATACATCTTGGTATTCACCTGCAAACTCAAATCATAGTTATACACACGGTTAAAACCGTTGATGGTATCTTTCCGTACACTATTAGGAGCCGATGGATCATAGCTCTGCTCCACCTTGCGCATGTACCAACGTTCGGTATAGTTGAAAGAAGGCACGATATTGATATACTTGAACAAAGTAAATGTAGCGCTGACAGGAATCTTGTGCTGCATACCATTGGTCCATTTATTCAAACCTTGCTTCAGGATCAGGTTATCCTTGGTATTGATAGAATTAGTTACCTGACCTGTATATTGAAGTGAAATCTTTTCGTACCAGCGTTCATCTCCTACCGCCTTCTTACGCTTGAACGGATAAATACGGTTCAAGGAAATATTCAAATCCGGTAAAGTCACACTGATAGAAGAGTCACGTGTATTCTGGGAGATATTGAATGTGCTGGACAAGTTCAATCCTATCTCGGGGAAATTGCGCGAATAGCTCACACTAGACGTCTTGGTGTTATTTGAATATTGCTGCGGGTTATACAAGCTGCTCAGGTTGCGCTGGTCATAACTACTGGTCGCAAAGTTCACATTAGCCGAGAAAGAGCTGTTAGGACTGGCCTTGGCATCCTGTCTGTGGCTCCATGCGATTCTGAAGTCCTTTGTAACCATATAGTCCGGCATATTCTTCTCACCGGTCTTCGTCACCAGATAACTGGCATTGAAATTACCGCTATATCTATACCTTTTATTATAATTGGACTGCACGGAAAGCCCCCACGATCCTTTCGTAAAGATTTCACCCAACAGTTTCAAATCCATACGGTCGCTGATAGCGAAATAATATCCACCATCACGCAAATAAAAACCACGATTCATCTCATCACCGTATGTAGGCATAATGAATCCCGACGAATAACTGCTGTTAAACGGGAAAAAGCCAAAAGGAATAGCGATAGGCAAAGGTACATCCTCCACCACCAACTGGGCAGGGCCGAATACTACATTTTTCTTAGGCCGCACTTTCGCCATGGAAAGTTTCAGATAGAAGTGAGGATGCTCGTGATTATCACATGTAGTGTATCGTCCGTGACGCAGATAAAGCTCGTCATTGGCACCTTTCTTCGACTCCTCACTGGTTACGTATCCTTCCCCCTGCTGAGTAACGATATTATTAATGAATCCTTTCTTCGACTTGAAATTATAACGCATAATTTTCGACTCGTACGGAGTCTCTCCATCCTTAAAGACAGGGGTACCTTTTTCCACGCCAACCGAATCGGGCACACCCCGGGCAAATACCGTGCTGCTGTCCATGTTCATGGTAATCACGGCGGAGGTCAGCTCAATTTTCTCATAGTTTACCTTACCGTCACCATACAGATGGGCATATCCACCCTCTGTGAATACGATGGAGTCATTAGCTTCATAAACAACAGGTGCGTCCAACGGCTGCCTTTTTTTAGGTGCAACCGTATCGATAGACAATGTATCTACCAAAGTACTATCTACTTTCAGGGAATCATTGCCGGATGCAGGGTTCCGCTTTCTGCGTTGAGCACCCGTACTTAAAGAAAGCAACAGGCATGCAAATAGTAGTAGGAATGTTATAAATCTATGTCGTTTTAGTGGCGTCATTCACAAATCATTTACGCTTTTGAGGGGCAAAATTAAGCATTATCCGCCAATAATGAACTATTTAACGGAGATTTAATTTATTTTTAAGGCTTACAAGAAACATTCGCACCAATGGTTAAAACGGATAACCCCGTCTTCCCCATAACGTGAAATACTCTTTAACGCCTTCTCCACGCTCTTTTCCTTGTCCAGATGCGTTTTTGAAAAGAACTTGTCGGCAAAGCAAATAACTTGTTCCTCCAGTGAAACCGGAACCATATCCCGATGAGGAACGGGCAACTGTTGGTCAATAATACTTTGCAGAGACATGCCTGCCCCCGTATGCCTCTCACAAACCAACGCATGACGCGGGAACCCTTCTTTCCGCATCAAGTCGGCTCCTAAATATCCATGACAAATATAAGGATAAGATCCGAAACAGCAAATGCCCTCAGCATCCGTCCTGAAAATACCAATATCGTGCAGCAGTGCCGCCTCCTCCAAAAATTGCTTGTCCAGATTCAACTCCGGATGCTTTCCGGCAATCCATAATGCCTTATCGGCCACCGAACGACTATGCGTCAGCAGGATATGTTTCAGCTCATTATCCTCCGGATAATATTTATTAATGATAGCAAGTGCGTCCATTCTCAATTAAATTCTTATTTTTGTGCAATATTACAAAATAATCGCCACATATCATGAAAACAAAATACATTTTCCTATGCTGCCTCTTGTTTACTTTCAATGCTCTGACCGCACAAGAGGTGATTACCGGAGCCGAACAGATGGACCGCCTCTTGCCTATATTAAAAGGAAAGCGCGTGGCATTGGTTGTAAACCAAACCTCCAAAGTAGGAGAGACCCACCTGCTGGACACCCTGCTTGCAGCACATATACAAATTAAAAAAATATTCGCTCCCGAACATGGCTTCCGAGGTGAGGCCGATGCCGGAGAAACCATAAAGAACGGAAAAGACCTCCGCACAGGAGTGCCCATCCTGTCCCTTTACGGCAAAAACAAGAAGCCGGCTGCCGCACAGCTACAGGACATAGACTTGATTGTGTTTGACATTCAGGATGTAGGCGCCCGCTTCTATACCTATATCAGTACGATGCAGTATATCATGGAAGCCTGTGCCGAAAACCGGAAACAACTGATCATCACAGACCGGCCCAATCCTTGCGACTATGTGGACGGCCCTGTGCGACAAAAAAATCAGAAAAGTTTCGTAGGTATGCATGCCATCCCCGTTTTACACGGTTGCACCGTAGGCGAACTGGCACAAATGATTAATGGCGAAGGCTGGCTGCCCAATGGCAGGAAATGCGCGCTGACCGTCATCCCCATGGAAGGCTGGAAACACGGACAACCCTATACCCTTCCGGTAAAGCCCTCTCCCAATCTGCCCAATGACCAGGCAATCGCTCTATATCCTTCACTTTGCCCGTTTGAAGGCACAGCCGTCAGTGTAGGCCGAGGCACTCATTTTCCTTTTCAGGTAATCGGTTCGCCGGATATCCGCATCTCCTCCTTCTCTTTCAGACCGGAAGCCCTGGAAGGCTTTGACAAGAATCCGATGTATAAAGACCAATATTGCTATGGCAATAACCTCCGTAACATCACCGCGCCAAAAGGCTTTTCCTTAAAATACATCATAGCATACTATCAGGCTTATCAAGATCTTGGGAAAGCGGACAAGTTCTTTACCCGCCCACAATGGTTCGACCTGCTGATCGGAAACCGTACCGTAAGGGAACAAATTATAAAAGGAGCCAGCGAAGAAGAAATACGTGCAGGATGGCAGAAAGAACTGGAAGCCTACAAAAAGATGCGGGAGAAATATCTGCTTTATAAATAAGATTTCTTTCCAAGCTACCGGTTTCCGTTAAAAAGGTGTCAACAGCCCATCAGGATTTTGACACTTTTACGGAAACACACCGTCCACTCTATTCAAGACACGCAACACCACCCTTCTGAATCTGCCAAGCCCCAGCCACAAACGGCTTCCCAACCGCCAACCGACGGAGTCCGTTTCAATCATCTTTCCGGAAGGCCTGTATACCCTTCTCACCACACCGATGATATCCGTTTCCTCACATTCCTCATAGAAACGACAAACGCCATCTCCCTGCATCAAGTAATGACTGCCCCTTTTTTGAATGATTCGATGCAATACATACCGACCGGATTGCCTGAATAGGATGACATGCCCAGGTTTCAACACCTGCTTGCCGCACGGTTCCACCACCACCTCCTCTTTCCCGTTCCTCAGCAAGGGCCGCATGGAGTTGCCTTTCACCCGGAAGCGCACACTCCTGCCACTCCTGATTTCCGATTCCACCCATGCAAAGAAACATTCATTTGCTATCTGTCTCATATCCATCTCCATATAAAGTACAACATGCCAATTCCGCCGCCTCCGCATCGGGCAAACAGGCCAGATGGTAAACGGGAACGGATGAAACCATCTTTCCCAACAGGCCGCAAACCCCACCATACAGCGCCTCCTCATAAGCAAATGCCGGCGGAGCAGACGGATGCAAAGCGGCATAAGCCTGCACGATGTTCAATCTCCGCATCCTGTTCTCAGGCGCCTGCGACAAACGTACACAGCCGACCAGCGGATAACGTTCTGCCTTATAGCAAGGAGTCTTCCCACTCCACGGGCTGCCATAAACCCATACACCCCCCTCTTCATAACGCACCATGGGACTGTCATCATTCAGCAGCCTGCTTCCTGGTATATTCTCCCTCCACAAACGGGTATGGGTGCTCTTGCCGGTTCCGCTTTCGCCTAAAAAAAGAACCGCTTTTCCCTTATAAACGATACAACTGCCATGCAAGGCAAGCGTATCTTCCCATACCGTCATCAGCCATATCCCATCCATAAGGCAAACCTCAAAAGACGGGGAGAATAATTACCATACAGGCAGATACCTTTCCCTTCTCTGGTTTCATCCAGCATCCGAAGATAAAGGGATGGTTCTTCGTCCGGAGCCAGTTCCAACAGGAATCCCTCCTCGCTCACGCCAAAAGAACCGGTTACATCCTCGTATCCGAATGAATAAGACTTTCTCTGAAAAGTCGGAAAGTCTCCCCCGTCTCCCTCGCGAACGACAAACTCCGGTGACCAGGCATCCTCACCCACCTCTTCCGGTGATACGGTGTCCGTCAGCCGGACAAACGGTCTGAAACCATGGATACTATCCACCGCCTCCATCAGACTTTTGCCCGACAAGCAGAAACAATGACCACCTATTTTATATATGCTATTCATTTTCTTTTCCATTTAATCTGATTATACGATGGCAATATGCCAGCGAGCTTTCCCGGTGGGCAATTGTAAGAACAGTCAGCCCCCTGCACTCCCTCATCAGACCGAGAAGCATTTCATTGACAGCCCGTTCGGTCTCATTATCCAATGCAGAAGTAGCCTCATCCAGCAAAAGCACCTCCGCTTTCTTATACAAAGCACGGGCGATACCCACCCGCTGTTTCTGGCCTCCCGAAAGCCTCCCCCCTCCTTCACCCAAAGGAGTGTCCATTCCTTGCGGCAACTCATCCACCCAAGCATCCAATCTCACCAGCCTCACGATCTCCGCTACCCGTTCCTTATCTACAGAGCGGCATCCCAAAGCAATATTTTCCGCCAAGGTTCCATCCAGCACAAACACTTCCTGTTGCACGTACCCCACCCTGCGGTGCCATTCCTGCCTCGGCATATCAGCAAACGGCTTATCATCTATCCGAATGGTACCTTTATCCGGAGTGATAAATCCCAAAAGCAGATTAAATAAGGTGGATTTACCTCTGCCGCTCTCACCACAGATGCCTACATATTCCCCTTTACGATGGTACAACAGAAATCCTTCAGCACTTCAGTTCCCTCAGGATAAGCATAGGAAAGGTGTTCTATCCGTATTTCTTTTTGAAAAGAAAACTCTTCCTGTCCCCACGACGGTGAAACTGTTTTTGCCACCTTATCCTCCAATCCTTCCTCTATGATCCGCAGAGAATAAACCGCATTCTGCACCTGTGTCCAGCCTCCCAAAATGCCGCGCAAAGCGGGCAGCAACCGGAAAGCTGCCACCGCAAAGACACCTACCAGCGCTTTGATATCCCCTGTTCCGAAAAGGGTGAGCAAGGTCAGCCCCGATACGACCGCCATTTCGGAAAGGCAAAGAGGAAGGTGCTGTATGCTCTCCAGTTTCAGACGGCTCTCACTGATGATCCCCAGCCTCCGGGCGAATGCCTGCTGAAGAAAAGGAAATGCCGCATTCAGTTCCAACTCGGCATATCCTTTCATGGTTTCCGTAACCAGCCGGGATTGCTCACGACGGGCCTGCTGTTCCTGCTCGCCATAACGGCGCATCGGTTTCCTGATCCCCCATCCGTAAATCAGCATGAAAGGCAGAAAGGCCATATACAGTATCAGCACCGTCAGCGGAGCATAAACCAGCAAAGCTGCCGTCACCCATAAAATCAGCAGCATTTCTCCCGTCATGCGGAGCAAAGGGGAAAGGAGGTTTAAAGAGAAGGCATAACAGATATAGTTTACCTCATATCCCAGCCGGACACTCCCCCTGCTGCGGATAAACAATAATCCCCGTTGATAGTAAGACGTAAAAAGAGAGAAACTGAGCCGACGGTAAAGTGACATCAGAAAATGGTTCTGAAAACGTGAAAGGCCTGCCACCAAAGCATTCTTCACCAAAATAAAGACAACCGCCACCAGGCAGAACAACAGGGCCGCATCTTTATCGCCCCCATCGTCCAACAAAAAAACAAGACAGGCAACAAGGCAGCCAGTCCAGCAAAGTCCAATAATGCACAAAGGAAGACAGCACCCACCACCCTTATCCCCATTATCCTTTCCCCGGGCAGCAACAAACGGCAGATTCTTTTCAACATAAACCACTTAATTTCGCTCCGTCTGGAAGATGGTGTGGGGAGAACGCAGATGCAACAGAATAGAATTTCCAATCCATTTGCACAGTGAAATGCGCAACACACTGTTGCACGCACGATGAGTATGCAGCATACGTCTGGTTTTATAAACCAGAATGCCCCATTTACTTTTCGCCGGAACAGACATGGCATAGGGTGGCCGGATGATTTCCCGCAAGATTTCCTCCGCCAATCCTTCTCCTCCATGCACCGGGACGGAAGTTCCTAAATAATGATTACAGAGGTGGGTCATAGCCAGCATCATGTTTCTAAAATGGACATCCGTCACTTCCTCTGGAATATGCAGGCCGTATTTATTCAGCAGGCAAGCCCAGTCGCAAAGATGATGAAGCGCCAGGCCGCTTGCGTAATGCTGGGCGGCATGAAAAGCGAGAAATACGGTATTGAAGGCGGAAGACGGAATTAAAATGGTGTGCTTTCCGTCCAGTTCCGCCGATACGGGTTGCAGCAGTCCTTGAAGCAGCTTATCCATCTGCACCGCTATGCGGTATGTTTCCGAATTAATGAAAGTCTTATGATTCTCTATCGGGATACCTTTATAGTAAAACACACTATGCTTTTCGGAGTGTTCACAGTCTACCGCTATTCCTTGTTCTTCCATCAATCGGTCTGCCATTCGGTTGGCCTCGGCATCGCTTCTTCGGGAATGGTCTGCCGAATACGTGTAGATGTCTATATCTCCCCCTTCCCTGTGCGAAGGAATGGGATAATAGGTAGAGAGACCTACTCCTTTCAGCTGGACTGTGGTGATGCCATGCGTTTGATAGAAAGCTGAAAGTCCGGCTATGGTACGGCAGTATTGCCGGTAGCGTTTTTCATAGTTCTCTACCGCCATCGCCCAGTTTAACTTCAAAGCCTTCGGGGGCTGCAAACGGGCAGGCAGGGTTTGTATTCCGTCCCATGCCAAGGCCATTACTCCCTGAGTGCAAGCCAGTTTGTAACACGCCTGCCAAAGGGTGGGAGATAGATCGGTAAAAAGGATTTCACTAACCGGCTTTGCGCTGTTCAACGCGGATCGGAGCAAGGCAAAGAGCATTTGTTCCGGTTTATCGAGTGTCGTGTTCATAATCATACATAGTCATCCGCCAGTAATATATGGCATTTACTCAGGTCATCCGCCCAAGCCGCCGCATCCTTTTCGGCTTGGTCTTGGGGAATATGATAGGCTTCCACCAGCACCAAGGCTGCCTCTTGTAAAGTGAAGTCCTTTCCCGAAAGCTGTTCCCAAAGCAGGCGGGCAGAAGTGTTGAGAGAGATGATACGGGTGAGGTCGGCATCGGGCGTTCCTTGGTTCACGATGATGGTTTCTCCGGCTATGGAGCGGAGTTTGAAATGGGGATTAAGTTTCATAATTTTCTAATCTTAAAAAGAGAAAGCCACCCGACCTATTGAGACGGGACGGCTTTCTTTGGTTACAAATCACTTTTTGTCATGACTAACAACATGATTGCAGGTCATTCTCTTATTTTTTATAACTCTCCCAACCGGTTCCTGTAAACGAAGGGGTACCAGTCACGTTGATGATAGAGGAAGCATCTGTAATCGATGAATCAACAACCAAATTGCCGTTAAAAGTACCACCCTCAATATTCAATTCCATGGGTTCGGTGTTTCCGGCACTTTTTGATAATTCCACGTCACCATTGATAATACTAGTACCTTTAACAGTTACTTTAACTCCGGCAGTGTAGGTTGAATAGCCACAAAGATCAAATGCCTTCGCACCAGATTTGGCATTAATCGTAGTATTGTTAATCACGATATTACCACAATTATTGCTCAATACATATAGGGCGTTTGGACCGTTCACTGTCATAGCATCCAACGTCAAATTACAGTAGTTCTGAATCATAATTTTATCATTATCACTTTTCAGCGTTCCATTTTTCATAGTAACGGTAGAACCTTCCAGCAATTGACAGCTATTTGTTTCTGTGCCGGCCGATCCTACAGTCGGTTCAGCCAATGTAAACACATGGTTGTTCAAGTCCAATTCTACAGATTGTCCGCTTTTTGTTTTAAAGCCATCACAAGTAACGTCTGCATTCAAACGTATCTTTACGTTAGCATTGCCACTTAAATATAAAAGTGCGGACGGATCGGAGAAAGTACCACCGGTAACAGCCAGCGATGCACCTTTGCCAACTACATAAACCTTGCCATTCAGTATACCACCACTGATAGTCATCTGTCCCAAATCATTGGGCACGCCATTATGACCTTCATTATCCACCACATACCGAGCGGAACCGGTCGTATTGAATGTACCTCCCTTGATTTCAGTCACATGATGATTCTGTACGGTTGCCTGAGACATATTGGTGAACGTACCATCGTTGATGACAAGCTTGGCTCCATCATCATTCTTAATAGTATTAAGACCGCCGGCAAATGTACCACCGTTAATGATAAGTGAAGGGTTCTGATGATTGGTACCGCTTACATATCCATTTCGCGGATTCGTATTGGTATAATCATAATACCCATTGGCTATCATCGAAGAATAATGCCCGTTTTGCGATATCTCCACATTTGGATTAATCGTCATCTCGCCATGATTCAGAATATTATAATAGCTGTTACCACCTGAACTTTCTGAATTCTGACCGTTTTCCTTACTCCGCGTATAGGTTCCGCCATTAAGAATTACCGTACCGTTATTATAGACACAAGCTTTTCCATGACTTACATTATCCACTGTACCATTTCCGTTAATGGTCAGGCTACTACCATAGTTGACGGTAAATGTATCGCCAGATTTGTTGGTAATTTTATGACCGTTCAAATTGATGATAACTTCATTCGTTGCGGAAATAGTGAAATCTCCCGTCAAGTCTGTGGTAAGAGTATAAGTTCCACCATTTCGGGCAACTTCTTCCATTTCCGCTACTGCCACATCAACAACTGTAAATACATTATTGTCGGACAGATCGGGTAGTTCCGCTCCCCCTTCCTTGTAGATAATAACAGTTGCTGAATTAGTCTGATCGCGAGTTATTTGAGTTATAGTGCTACCCGTCTTTGCTCTTACATTACCACCCTTAACAATCAGTTCTTTAACCGTTACGCCTTTATCAACAATCAATGTATTGGTTGCCGTAGTTGCCACTATCTTGTTATAAGTAGTAGCCTCCTCCGCTGCTGCTAAAGTTACTGTAGCCGCAGGCAAGGTGATATTAAATGAAGGGGCGCTTTCCTGATCTGAACTTTTCACTTTGGGGATAGCGATTTCAATAGAAGCCTTAGATTCAGCAGGAGTCGTTGTACTGCTGCCCAAACTTTCTTTTATCTCAATGGCCCCATCCCCACCGGTTGCCGCTGTAGGAACTTCATTAAAAGTCAGATTCAATACGTTGGGAGTATCCCCCTCTGTAGATGAAGAAGTATAGGCAGCAGGAATCTCAATAGCTGTATCAATGTCCTTTGCAGTAGTTACCGTAACACTGGTAGGCAATGTTTCAGCAGAATCACCGGTTTGCAACAACTGATTCAAATCGGAAACATTCTGAACACTCGATGTGATTCCTCCCGTTACGGTAGAACAAGTAAGCAACGGCATTTTCAGCAAAGTGGCCCGATTTATCGTATTTGACGCATCCGATTGAAAAGAAGCCAGCACTTTATCATTTGCATTTTTTATTTCCCAACCAAACCCCATATAAGTGCCTGTAGGAACCGGAATATAAAATACTCTCTTTTCCGTACCGGCAGTAAAGTTGATAGTAACAGTCTTACCTTCATCTGTTGTAGACGTTTGAGTTGCTTCCGATATTGTTGAGATAGAAGGGGTATCCTCACTTAAATTCACCGTAAAGTCTCCGGTTATTTTCGTATTAGCAGTAAATACAAACTTTGTTGCATCAGCCGGTATTTTAGCTATCTGAAAGCAGAATACTCCCCCCAAATGTTTAAAACTTAAATCCATGCTTCCCTGTGTAGCAATTTTAGCAAGCATCGGCGCATTTGTACTATTGGATACGCCACCGTTCAACAATCCAAACTGACCATCCGCATTAGCATAAGTATAAGAATCTGCATGTGGTAAGTCAGTCCACCCTCATTGTATTTATGCCTACTGTTAGATGGATAAAGAGCACAAACCGAGGTTGTTGTTGCCTCTCCGACTAAAGTACCTTGAAATTGAGCACTTCCAGTTCCCGCCCCACTTGCCAAAGAATAAACCACAAACGGATTGGAGGTATTCGTAGTATGTACTGATATTTTATCATCTGCATTCCAAAAGAATACAGCTGGAGTCGTATCTGTAAAACCAACACGCGGCTGCGGTTTACCTTCAAACGCAGCGTTAATAACGCTCTGCCCGTCAGTAGAAGTTGTCCATATCTCATCATTGCTGCAACTTGCCAACGAAGTAACAGCCATCAAGCCAATAATATACTTTTTCATGATTTTCAATTTAAGTCCAACCTTTATACTTGACCCGGAGTCCAATTACCTTCTTCTCCGCTTACTGCAAATCCCTTTTCTACCTCTACCTCAATAACCTCCACTTTCGGAGCTTCATACATTTCCATATTATTTGTTTCCATAAACTTCGTACAATAAAATTTAGATTTTAATTTTTCAATGATTTTGTTCAGACATTATCCGCCCCAATTATGTAATATAGAATACTTTATAAGATGTCATAATTGCCGTCTGCGGGCAGAAGATTCCTGGCGGTCCGGTGACATAGATTTTGTCTCCGCAACCTCGACTTGACAGATAACGGGATACAAAGAGTTGCACTCCCGGTTGTAGTGTTGCTTTCATACGTCTGTAAATGTTAGATCAGTCTATCTTGTCAAAAGACTTTGCCTAACTCCCCCTCCCCTGTTCGGCGGTTAACAATAAAAAAAAGCGTGAGGGCTGTATCTTGTTTATCCTATCATCGGGCCTTCGCATTGCCTTGTACCTAGATAAACAACAGCCACCCACGCCCTTAGGTATATAGATGCCACAGCAATGGCAGGTATACAACACAGACGTGAGCGTTGTTGTTATCATCTTCAGGTACAGCTCAAAGTTGCGAAGTTTGATGATAGAAGATAATTTCAATAACGCTTCTTAAAATATGCAATACTCTATTACACCATAGTAGAGTAATTGATGCAAATATAATAAATTCTTAAATATAGGAAACATTTCTTAGCCGTTTTTTTTGATAATTATTGAAATAAGCATAGAAAGCACGTTTTTACACGTACACCTGCATGGAACTACACGTAAGTTATGTACAGGCCTATGCATAGGGAGCTGTAGAATTTTAGTGGGGCTTTTATTCGATCCCGCCACTGGGGTTATTACCTCCCCCTGCCCCCACTAAATTTCGACTGCTACTATGTACATACAGGATATGCGTACGGATGTGAATGATATACCTTTATTCATTATAAAAAATGAGGTTGTGTCAAAACGCTGACACAACCTCATTTTATATATAATAAGGAATTAATTATTCACCTTTGATAGCTGCAACCCCCGGAAGAGTTTTTCCTTCGATTGCTTCCAGCAAAGCACCACCACCGGTCGAGATATAAGAAACCTGGTCAGCCATACCGAACTTGTTGATACAAGCTACAGAGTCACCACCACCAATCAATGAGAACGCACCGTTCTTGGTTGCTTTAGCGATAGCCTCAGCGATAGCACGTGAACCGGCAGTAAAGTTATCGAATTCGAATACACCTGCAGGACCGTTCCACAAAATAGTCTTGGCATCTTCAATAGCAGCGGCAAATGCCTTCTGAGTTTCAGGACCAGCATCCAGACCTTCCCATCCTTCAGGAATATTATTTGCAGGAACAACCTGAGTATGAGCATCATTAGAGAATGCATCAGCAGCCACACAGTCAGAGCCCAATACCAGATTCACACCTTTAGCCTTAGCCTTAGCAATGATATCAAGAGCTAAATCCAATTTATCATCTTCCACGATAGAGTTACCAATCTTTCCGCCTTGAGCTTTAGCGAAAGTATAAGTCATACCACCGCAAAGGATTAAGTTATCCACTTTATCCATCAGGTTTTCAATGATACCAATCTTGGTAGATACCTTAGAGCCACCCATGATAGCAGTGAACGGACGTTTGATATCTTTCAGGATATTATCAACAGCCTGAACTTCTTTTTCCATCAAGTAACCCAACATCTTATGGTCTGCATCAAAATAATCAGCAATAACAGCAGTAGAAGCATGTTTGCGGTGAGCAGTACCGAATGCGTCATTGATATAGCAGTCAGCGTATGAAGCCAAAGTCTTGGCAAACTCTTTCTGAGAAGCTTCATAGCCTTCTTGGCATCTTCGTATGCAGGATCTTCTTTGTCAATGCCAACAGGCTTTCCTTCTTCTTCAGGATAGAAACGCAAGTTTTCCAACAACAGGACTTCACCCGGTTTCAAAGCAGCCGCAGCATCACCGGCTTTTGCACAATCAGGAGCAAATTTCACAGGCACACCCAATTTTTCAGAAACAGCATCGACAATCTGACTCAATGAATATTTAGCATTTACCTTACCTTTGGGTTTACCCATGTGTGACATGATAATCAAGCTGCCACCATCAGCCAACACTTTTTTCAAGGTAGGAAGAGCACCACGGATACGAGTATCATCAGTAATTTTACCATTTTCGTCCAAAGGTACATTGAAGTCCACACGGACAATTGCCTTTTTACCGGCAAAGTTGAATTTGTCAATTGTCATCATAATCTCTTATTTTTGTTTATAGTGTATAAATACAATCTCGCTTATTTTTGGGTGTTGCAAAGTTACGAATATTTTTTATTAGCAATGTGTCAGGGCAGTAATAATTTTATCTGAAATGAAAAAAGAGAGTAAAAACCACTCTTTTTAAGAAAATCGAAAAAAAAAATCATTTTCCCGCTAGGTTGTCTCCAACTATCCTGTTATATATACAAAACGCGGAAAGAATGAAGACTGAATTGCTACATAAATATTTCAGAGGGGAAACCACCGAGAAGGAGGAGAACCAAATTGTGGAATGGACGGAAAGCAGCGCCGAGAACAAGGAACGCTTTCTGAAAGAGCGGATGTTGTTTGATGTCACCCTTTTCTCGGACGATTCGAACATACAACAGAAGCCGAAGGGACATCTATACCTGTATCCGCTACTTGCCATTGCCGCCATGGTGGCCATTGTCTTCGTTATGGATCTGCCACACATGCACAAGCCCAAGCAACAATTGTCACAAACCATCCGCATCCCGGCAGGCCAACGCGCGCAGATGGATCTTCCCGACGGCTCTGTGGTATGGCTGAACTCCCAGACCACATTGACTTATGATGAGAACTTCGGCAAAAAAGATCGCAAGGTAATGTTGGACGGAGAAGCCTATTTCGAGGTAGCGCACAACAAGGAAATTCCTTTTTACGTGCAGACAGAAAACATAAAGGTGCAAGTCACCGGAACAAAATTCGACGTATGTTCTTATAAAGGTTCAAACAGTTTCATAGCCAGACTGATAGAAGGTTCCATCAACCTGCTCGCCAATGATACTAAAGAAGGGAAGCCCATCACCAGCCTGACGAAAGGAAAGTATTTCTCAATGGAAAACGGTAAATACCAAACAGGTGAAATGAACAGCAACAATGCTCTGGCATGGATACAAGGCATTTATTACTTTGATGACGTTCCATTTAAAGAATTACTGGACAAGATTGCCCTATATTACAATTATAAGATAACCGTGAAGAATCCC
Organism: Phocaeicola sartorii JCM 17136 = DSM 21941; assembly: GCF_000614185.1. Taxonomy (GTDB): domain Bacteria; phylum Bacteroidota; class Bacteroidia; order Bacteroidales; family Bacteroidaceae; genus Phocaeicola; species Phocaeicola sartorii. Next base: position 233,616 of record NZ_BAKM01000001.1, read on the forward strand.
AAAGTCTTAGAGAACTACCGTTGCACAGGCAAGTTCAAAGATCTGGATGGCATAGAGCATATACTAAAAGTGATACAGAAAGATCATCCGTTTACATACAATATTGATAACGAACATAACAAGATAACTATAGAATAAAATCACCATAGAAGTTTAACCTTAAAAAATGAACCGTTATGATTACATAAAACCTTTGAAAAAAAGAATCGGAAAGTACCCCCATACTCCCCGATTCGACAGCTAACAATTGACCTTAATCAAATTTATTAACTTAACACATTACAAAGATATGAGAAAAATTTCTTTGGAAGGGTATTTATACCCAAAAAGTTTAGCTTTTAAACAAATATTACGAACTATGAAGATCGCCTTAATTCTTCTGTTAGCCACAGCATTCAGCGCATTCAGTATGGATGTGCACTCTCAGAATGCCAAAGTCAATTTGGATGCCAACGACATGAAGGTAGCCCAACTGATCTCTGCCATCGAATCACAGACCAATTACCTGTTTGTATATAATAAGAAGAACGTAGACTTGAACCGCAAGGTGAAAATCAACGCAAACAATAAAGCTGTGTCTGAACTATTGGATGAGGTTTTTGCCGGAACAGGTATCACCTATGTCATGGAAGGCAAAAACATTGTTTTGACAAAAGAAAGCAACACAGCCTGCGAAGAAGTGAGACAGCAGAATACAATCACAGTAAAAGGTATTGTAACGGATATGCAGGGCGAAGCCATTATCGGTGCAAACATCATCCAGCAAGGTACCACTAACGGTACAATTACCGATATTGACGGTAACTTTACGCTGGAAGTACCCGCTGACGCACAACTGGTTGTATCTTATATCGGTTATAACACAATAACCATACCGGTTGCCGGAAAAACGAACCTGACTATCAAGATGGCCGATGAGACACTGAAACTGAACGAAGTGGTAGTGACAGCCATGGGAATCAAACGAAAATCAGAAACTCTGACCTACTCCGTACAACAAATCAACGGAGATGATATGACCCGCGTCAAGGATGCCAATATGATTAATTCACTGGAAGGCAAAATAGCCGGTGTCACTATCACGAAAAACTCATCCGGTTTAGGAGGCTCCGCCAAAGTATCAATTCGTGGTATACGCTCGGCTTATGAAAATGGAAACAACCAGCCCCTTTACGTGATCGACGGTGTCCCTATGCTGAACAGCACTTCCGTACAGGCCATGACGACCATGGGAGGCAACAATGACTCTGGAAATCGTGATTCGGGTGATGGTATTTCCAACATCAACCCGGAAGATATACAGTCCATCTCCGTATTGAAAGGAGCATCAGCTGCAGCACTTTACGGTTCACAGGCAGCCAACGGTGTTATCATGATCACTACCAAGAAAGGACATGCAGGATCTACCCGCGTCACTTTCTCAACCAACACCACTTTCGATTCAGCCATCAGTCTTCCGGAATACCAGAATTCTTATAATCAGAATTGGGAAAAAGAAAGTATGAAGAATTATGATAATTTAGGCGATTTCTTTTCTACCGGTGTGACTACCATCAACTCTCTGACAATGTCCACAGGAAATGATAAAGCCCAAACTTACTTTTCATACTCAAACACTTATGGAAAAGGTATCATCAGTTCAAATAAACTGAACAAACATAACCTTACTTTCCGTGAAACCGGCAAATTCTTCAATGACAAGCTCACACTGGATGGAAATGTCAATATCATTCATCAATCTGTAAAAAACCGTCCCACTTCAGGCGGCCTTTACCTGAATCCGTTGGTAGGCTTATATACCTTTCCACGAGGTATGGACATGGAACCCTACAAAAGTGGCGAGATATGGGATGATGTACGTAATATGCCCAAGCACAACTGGTACAAGGACGTATCCGACGGAATGGAAGGAAATCCATACTGGCTTGTCAACCGTGTGACCAACCAGGATACACGTATGCGTACCATTGCCTCTTTAAGCGCCGCTTTAGAAGTAACCAGCTGGATGAAATTACAGGCCCGAGGCACACTGGATTATATCAGTGACAGATATGAACAGCAAATGTGGGCCTCCACTTCTCCTACCCTTTGCGGTGGTGACTGGGATTCCAAAACCGATAACGGACGCTATGCGTACAGCAACCATGATGAACTGATGGCTTATGCGGATTTCATGGCCATGTTCAACAAAAGCTGGAATAAAATCAGTTTAAACGCTGTTTTGGGCACATCCATTAATTATACGAAATCGAATACACTGAGTATGGATTCCCATCTGGCAGGTCTTTATCACCCCAACGTATTTACCCCTACCAACATCAATTATGGTAATATGTCTTCGGGTGACGGAAGCGCCTCTTTCAACGCTAAAAATGAAATGCAGTCTGTATTCGCCACTGCCCAGATTGGGTATGCCGATGCCGTCTATTTAGATTTGACTGCCCGCAACGACTGGTCTTCCACACTTTATGGTACAGACAGCATGGACTCCGGATTCTTCTACCCGTCAGTAGGTCTTTCCTGGCTGTTAAACAAAACGATTGATCTGCCCGAATGGATTAATTTTGCAAAAATCCGTGGTTCATTTGCCGAAGTCGGCAATACACTGCCACTTTATCAAGCCAATCTATATCCCACTATCGGAATGGGCGGCGTTATCAAACAAGTGATAAACTATAATGACGGGACATTGAAGCCAGAGATTTCAGATTCCTGGGAGGTAGGTGCGGAATTCAAGTTCTTACAGCACAGACTGGACATTGATTTTACCTGGTATAAAACAATTACAAAGAATCAATTCTTGCTTGTTCCCATGCTGCCGGGTTCCGCTTATGCATACAAAATGATCAATGCCGGAAAAATCAGTAACACGGGTATTGAACTGACCATTGGCGGAGTGCCTGTACAATCAGAGAATTTCCGCTGGAGAACCCAGTTCAATATAGCTACCAATAAAAACAAAGTAGTGGAATTAGCCCCGGGCTTCACCTCTTTTGCTTATGGACAAGACGGTCTGAATATGGCCTATCGTATGATCGTTAAAGAAGGAGGGTCATTAGGAGATATTTATGGCAACGCTTATGCAAGAGATGATAAAGGCCAGATAAAGTTCGGCGATGACGGGATGCCGATGGTACTCAATGACCGCCAGCAATACTTAGGCAATAGTAACCCTGATTGTACAATAGGATGGAGCAACTCATTCAATATTTACGGATTCAATGTTAATTTCCTGATTGACGCACGCTTTGGTGGAAAAGTCATGTCTTTCACACAAGGATATCTTGATTCCCACGGAGTCAGCAAGACTGTCGGTGAAGCCATGGACAGAGGATATGTAGATCTTGAAGGCACCCACATTGAAAATATACAAAAATTCTATACCACGATCGGCGATAAAGACGGTGTCACCGAACAGTATATGTATGACGCGACCAACATCCGGCTGCGTGAACTTTCCATCGGGTACAATTTTCCACAGAAATTTTTGGCGAAGACACGTGCCATCAAAGAACTGAATGTTTCATTAATAGCCCGTAACTTGTTCTTCTTCCATAAAGACGCACCTTTCGATCCGGATGCTGTGCTGTCTGTTGGAAACGCCAACCAAGGTGTGGATGTATTCGGTATGCCGACTACACGCAGTTTAGGTTTCAATGTTAAATTCTCATTTTAATTTATCCAACTATTAAAATAGACAATCATCATGAAAAACAAAATATTAGCTTTACTATTAATCAGCAGTGCCCTAACCGCCTGTACAGATCATTTCGAAAAATTCAATACAGAAGACGGAGCTTACACCGAAGACAAACAAGGTATGGACTTTGCAGGAAATACCATGTATTTCCAAGCCATAGAACAAGGCATTTATTTCAACGACCCAGCTCCGGGTGGTACTGACTGGACCTTCCAGATTATACAAAATCTGAATGTGGACATGTTTGCGGGATATTTCCATGATATGGCATCCAAGTTTTTCCCCAACAACTCATGCTACAACCTGAACGATGGATGGAACTCGGCAGCATGGAGCTACACTTATCAATACACCGTCTCAGCGATTAACAAATGTGAGGCTGCCAATACAGACAGAAAACAGTTCTTAGGGATTAACAAAATACTGAAAGTAGCCACTTTGCACCGCTTGACTGATATTTATGGAGCAATCTTATATAGTGACTTCATGGATTTTGTCCCGGACAGCCAGGAGGCTACCTACAAAGCCATGTTTGCAGATCTGGACAAAGGCATCGAACTGTTAGATGAAGCTTTGGCGGAAGGCATCCCCGAAAATGCTTTTGCCGAACATGATATCCTTATGCAATCGGGCAACCGGACATTGTCAGCATGGTCCCGCTGGGCCAACTCCCTGCGACTGCGCCTGGCAATGCGCGTATCCAATGTGGACAAGAATCTGGCTCAAACTGAAGCACAAAAAGCCCTTAATGACAAGCATGGACTAATTGAGACCAATGCTCAAGGTGTGTTCGTATCTACTGAAAAAGGATATAAGAATCCGCTTGGAACCATTGGATTGTCTTGGTGGGAGGTTTATGCCAGCGCCAATATGGAATCATTGCTCACGGGCTATGGTGACCCACGCGCATCCAAATATTTCACTCCTGCCGTAGGCGGAAACGAAGGAGTACCGGGCAACTACAAACCTTTATTCGATTATAGTGGAACATTTAAAGGCATCCCCATGGGACTGGGTGGAGAGAAGAACATACCGGCCGAAAACAATGCGTACAAATATCATGCACGCTCCACCATACAAGTGGAAACTCCCGCTCCGCTAATGACCGCAGCCGAAGTCTGGTTTTTACGTGCAGAAGCCGCTTTACGAGGCTTTTCATCAGAAAATGTCAAGAACTGCTATGAAACAGGAGTCAGACTTTCTTTTGAACAATGGAAAGCAACAGGAGTGGAAGAATACTTGGATAGTGAAAGCAAACCTATTGACTATAAAGACGTATTCGATGCAACATGCAACATGAAAGCTGCATCCAGCATTACCCCGAAATGGAATGACACCGTCGGCAACGAAGAAAAACTGGAACGCATCATTACCCAAAAATGGTTGGCCATGTATCCTGAAGGAGGAGAAGCATGGGCGGAACAACGTCGCACCGGTTATCCTAAACTATTCAAAGTATTACACAATGAAAGCCAAGGAACAATTGACACAGACATCATGATCCGCCGTCTGCCTTATCCATCCAATCTGGCTACCGATCAGCCCCAGCTTTATCAGCAATTAACGAGTGCCCTTGGCGGTGCAGACAATGGGGGTACACGTCTATGGTGGGATACAGGTAAAAACAACTTCTAATTTCTATTTCAACAAGACGGATTATTTATAAAAAGAGATTTTAAATGTTTCGCTTAATCAAGGTATTAGCATAAGGCAAAAAGAGTTCGTAAGACGGGGGACGTGATGTTTCCCGTCTTATTTTATTTTCAAAATGTCGTTCCTCCTTATTTCCCGATATTACCGGAGATGAGAATATGATGCCCCAAACACATATTCCTCCGGAATTATGCAAACTCCACCGTTCCTATTTGGAAATTAACCCTCACTGAGTTACCTTTGTAACTTCAACCAATTATAATAAACCATGAAAAAACTTCTATTCCTAGGTGCCCTGTTGTTGTCATCAACATACATGAGCGCCCAAACTTCCGAATATTATGAGGAAGCAGCCAATCCTATCGCCACCAATTCCACTTTATGGACTGACGTAACCGCTCCGCAAATCAGTTGGGGCAGCACAGACATCCGCTATAAAAAAGAGGAACCGGCACCTATCCGTAATACACAGAAAAGTATAAACCTCACTGCATGGAAAGGTGAAAAGATATCGGCCCAACTGGTCGTATGGACTCCTGAGACACTGAATGATCTGACTTTCATTGCAAGCGATCTGACCTCCGGCGGAAATACCATCAGCAAAGAGGATATCCAGACAGCATTTGTACGCTATGTCATGACTGACGAACTGAACAAAGACGGTCTGGGTGCATGCGGATACCGCAATAGCGCCGACTTTGACTCAACTCTAGTGGCAGATGTAATAGACCACATCACCCCCGCCCTGACCATCCCCGCCCATTCCACCCAAGGGGGATGGATCAGCATCAACGTGCCTCGTCAAGCCAAGGCCGGAAAATATACAGGAACCGTCACTGTAAAGTCCGACGGTAATACACTGGCTGAATTAAAACTGAATATCCAAGTGAAGAACCGTACCCTGCCTCCTCCTTCCGAATGGGCTTTCCATCTGGACTTATGGCAGAACCCATACGCAGTATCCCGCTACTATAATGTAGAACCGTTCAGCAAGAAACATTTCGATTTGATGCGTCCGTTGATGAAACTGTATGCCGATGCAGGCGGCAAGGTAATTACCGCCTCCATTATGCACAAGCCCTGGAACGGACAGACCTACGATGCTTTTGAAAGCATGGTCACCTGGCTGAAAAAAGCGGATGGTACCTGGTACTTTGACTATACCGTATTCGATAAATGGGTGGAATTCATGATGAGCCTTGGCGTCAAGAAACAAATCAGCTGCTATTCCATGGTTCCTTGGCGCCTTTCTTTCCAGTATTTCGATCAGGCCAGCAACTCTTTCAAATTTCTGGATGCCAAACCGGGCGAAGCTGCATACGAAGCGTTCTGGATGAATATGCTGCAAGATTTTGCACGACATCTGAAAGCCAAAGGATGGTTCAATATTACTCACATCGCTATGGATGAACGTCCGATGAAGGACATGCAGGAGACATTGAAGGTAATCCGCAAGGCTGATAAGGACTTTAAAGTCTCGCTGGCAGGGACGTATCACAAAGAATTATTGGATGACATGGATGACTACTGCATCACCATTGCCGAGAAGTTTACTCCCGAAGAGATTGAAACACGCCGTAAGGCAGGCAAAGTGACCACTTACTATACCTGCTGCACAGAACCCCGCCCCAATACCTTTACTTTCAGTGAACCTGCCGAAGCTGAATGGCTGGCATGGCATAGCGCAAAAGAAAATTTGGACGGCTATCTTCGCTGGGCTTTAAACAGCTGGGTTCAACATCCGTTGCAGGACAGCCGTTTCACGGCTTGGGCTGCCGGTGACACTTATATGATTTATCCGGGCGCCGTTCATCCATCCGTTTGGAACGCCTGACAGAAGGGGTACAATCTTTTGAAAAAGTACGTATTCTGAAAGAGGAGTTCGAGAAAAAAGGGAATAAAGGAGCTATCAAAAAGATAGACAAGGCCCTGCAAATGTTTGATGAATTGGGAATGGACAGAGTTTCTCCCACCACTGCCGTAAACAAGGCAAAAGAGCTCATCAACCGATACTAGAGAAAAAAGGATACGTCCGCATAAGCCTGTACGTATGTGTAGCCCTACACATACGTACGTAAGTTCCCTGCGGACGTACTTGAAAAAGCGAGCTTTCTAACGCACTATCTATTCCACCTTATTATTATCCGAAGTTCTGTAACCTCTCAGGAAATCAGCCACATTCATACGTTTCTTGCCTGCCAACTGCAAGGTGAGCACATTGATAAATCCGTCATTTACCGCAATCTGAAAATAAGTCTTCATATCCGTACGGATATCACCTACATTCATCTCATGGGAAGCAAAAACTTTTTCCGCTTCATATATTTTCAGAACCTGGCGTGTCCCATCGCCCACACAAAGTTCGGTCCATGCGGCAGGATAAGGAGACAATCCGCGAATAAAGTCATAAACCCGCTTCACGCCTTTATTCCAGTCTATACGGCAGGTCTCTTTAAAAATCTTCGGTGCCGGACGCAATTCTGTCTCCTGCCTGATCAGATCCTCCTGGGGAACGGGCTTTACGCTGCCATCCAAAATGGCATCCACTGTTTCCAGCACCAGTTCACCGCCCAGGTGCATCAGCTTATCATGCACAATCTCCACATTATCCGTATCCGCAATGGGAACACGCACCTGCTGGATAATCTCGCCGGTATCTATCTCATGTTTCAAGAAGAAAGTCGTAATTCCTGTTTCCGTATCTCCGTTTATCACCGCCCAGTTTATAGGAGCCGCCCCTCTATATTGGGGCAATAAAGAGGCATGCAGGTTGAATGTACCCAGACGCGGCATGTTCCATACTATTTCGGGAAGCATACGGAAAGCAACGACAATTTGTAAATCGGCTTGTAAAGACCGGAGTTCCTCTACAAATGCCTCATCCTTCAATTTCTCCGGCTGAAGCACCCGAAGGCCTTGAGAAACAGCATACTCCTTCACCGGACTAGGCTGCAACACACTGCCATGCCGTCCCATCGGCTTGTCAGGCATGGTTATCACACCTACTACATTGTAACCTCCTTCAACCAGTCTTCTCAGGCTCTCCACCGCAAAATCGGGAGTGCCCATATATACGATCCGCAAATCTTTCTTTTCCATATACTTACATTATTTAATCTTCAGAGAAATCAACCAATACCTGCCGGTACGAATTAAAGATCTTCGACTTGGAAACAAATCCTTTGTATTTTCCTTCTTCATCAATCACAGGTAGATTCCAAGCCTTTGTATCATCAAACTTCTTCATCACTTCTTCCATAGAATCAGCAACATTGATCCGTGCCGGAGGAGAAATCATAAATTTTTCCACCTTGAAACGATGATATAGCTCCTGACGGAACATGATGTTACGGATATCATCCAGCACCACAATGCCCAAAAGCTCTCCATTGACATCCACCACCGGAAATAAATTACGTTTGGCCTGCGAAATGACTTTAACCATCTCGCCTAAATCCATATCAGGCCGCACTTTGTCAAAATCAGTCTCCACCACACTGTCAATATTCATCAAAGTCAGTACGGCCTTGTCTTTATGATGCGTTATCAATTCACCTTTCTTAGCCAAACGCATTGAATAAATACTATGTGGCTCGAATATCATAATGGTGAGATAAGAACTGACAGATACCATCATCAACGGAAGGAACAGGTCATACCCGCCGGTCAGTTCCGCAATCAGAAAAATCCCCGTCAGCGGAGCATGCATCACTCCCGACATCAATCCCGCCATGCCCAGCAAAGCAAAATTTTTCTCCGGAATATAAGGACCTATATGCAATTCATTACAAAAATGAGCAAAGATGAACCCGGTGATACATCCCAGAAACAAACTGGGAGCAAAGATACCACCACAGCCACCGCCACCGTTCGTCGCACTGGAGGCGAAGACCTTGAAAAGTACGATCATGGCCAGATAGACGAGCAGCAAATTGTCAAACCCATAAAAGATGGAATTGTTCATCACCGTATTCCAATCCTGATTGGTCACGCCGTTCAGCAATAAATTAATGGTATCATATCCTTCACCATACAATGGAGGAAAAAGGAATATCAAGATACTCAGCATCACACCACCTATAGCCAGCTTGACATACGGGCTCTCATAGCGACGGAATATATTCTCCACCGCATTCATGGCCCGTGTGAAATACAAGGAAACCAATCCGCACGCAATACCCAACAGGATCGCCGAAGGAATGCGCTCCATCAAGAACGGTTCATCCATGTGGAACTTGAACATGGCATCGGGACCGGTCAGAATATAAGAGACCGTAGCCGCCGTGACACAGGAGACAAGAAGAGGCAGCAATGACGCCATCGTCAAATCAATCATCAAGACTTCCAGCGTAAACACCAAACCTGCAATGGGAGCCTTGAAAATACCCGCCACCGCACCTGCCGCACCACATCCCACCAACAGCATCAAGGTCTTATGTTCCATCTTGAACACACTGCCCAGATTAGAGCCGATAGCCGAACCGGTGAGCACAATCGGAGCCTCCGCTCCTACCGAACCACCGAAACCGATCGTTATGGCACTGGCTATCACAGACGACCATGTGTTATGCCGCTTGATACGGCTTTGCCGACGGGATATGGCATATAATATCTTCGTCACCCCATGACTGATGTCATCTTTCACCACATAACGGATGAACAATCCGGTCAGAAAGATACCAATAACGGGATACACCAAATACAACCAGTTGACCCCTGTAGAATCAAAGTTTTCTGTCAGAAACTCTTTGATCCATTCCACCAGGAACTTCAAGAACCACGCGGCCAATGCCGTAAAAATACCGGCAAGAAAGCTTAATATAAGAATAAACTGCTTCTCTTTTATCTTCTTTTCGCGCCATAAGATAAAGCGCTGCAACCAACTTTTCTTATTTTCGTCTATAATTGCATCCATTCTTTTCTTTACTCTCTAATAATCTTTACTTCCCCCCCTTTACCCAGTTTAATGATGCTGGATGGCTTAGGGTGTCCCACTTCGTTTTGTCTATATTCCACAATATAATCCACCGCTTGTTTCACTTCCTCAGTGATCTCGCCGAAGTTGGCAGGTGAAGGCTGGCCGCTTATGTTGGCAGAAGTAGAAACGATAGCCTTGCGAAAACGGAAACATAATTGTTTGGAGAATTCCTCGGCCGTGACACGAATGCCCACACTACCGTCTTCGGCCAGCAAGTTCTCAGCCAGATTACGTGCCCCTTCATAAATAATAGTCAATGGCTTTGTAGTAAATTCTATCAAATCCCAAGCTACAGCCGGAACGTCGCTCACATAAAAATCCACTTTCACATCACTGTCCACCAATACCAGCATAGCTTTACTGTCAACACGCTTCTTTATATCATAAACCCGCCTCACCGCCTCCGGGTTAGTGGCATCACAACCTATTCCCCAAATCGTATCAGTAGGATAAAGAATCACTCCCCCCTTCTGCATCACCTCGCAGGCTTTCTTCAAGTCCTCTCTAAAATCTTCGTTCATATCGTTTTTATTAGTTGGCTCTCACTTTAACAAATTGCAAATGTAGCAAATCCTCTTGATAATGACGAGTTAAACCCGAAAAAAAGATGCCTCTCCAATATTCTCTGTTACAGACAATATAAAAAAAAGTACTATTCCTCAAACAGGAACAGCACTTTTTCCATTTTAGCTAGACAGACTTCATATAAGTGGCCATAATAATCTAGTTATTCCTGCAATATTTTCCTCCGACCTCTTTTATTTGTCTATCCTGAACCAATCCACATCAGTCCAACCGCCATCATTCGTTTGAATAGACGGACGAGTACAAAACAAACCCGTTTTAGCACCAATCCATCTACCTTCTTTCACTCGGAATGGTATACCTAACGCTCTGTAAGTCCTTCCATCCGTGCTATAACTAAATTTACACATCACCACTAAATCATGTCCTCCTTCATTACCTGCATTTTTTCTGTCCTTTGTGGAAAACGTTTGATTTCAGATAAATTGTATTACCTTCCAAAGGAACAGATGCATTGATTTTTTCCAGACTACCCCTGTCAGCCTCATCACACACAGACTGAGACAATACCAGCCCATCTTTAGTATTCTCCACGAACACCCCTGCATAATCCAATCCCATTACAACTAATCCTGTACGCTCACCTGTATATTTCTTAGTGGGTTTGAAAGTTAATTTAGTTGTCGCTGTAAAATTAGGAGCAGAGATCTTTTGTAACAACAAATTTGGGACATCCCATAAATTCCTATAACTATCTGTAACAGGATAAGAATAAAGACGTATATATCCATTTTGTCCATTACAAAACATCCATTTTTCGTTGATATTAGCATTCCACTGCCATTGTGGAGACAAAATCTGACTATTAAACTCATCACTTTCCTGAGGAGTACAAACAGAATACTTTTTACCAACATCTGGTTTCTTATAGAATAATACCGGTTCTCCGCAACCATCTCCATCTTTATCTATTCCTATGACAGGCCAGTCATCCACCCATTTCATAGGCTGAAGATGAAGCAAACGGCCATGTGCACCTACATCTTGAAAATGTAAAAACCAGTCTTCTCCTGTAGTAGTGTCCACCCATGCCCCTTGATGAGGCCCGTTTATCTCAGTTTCTCCTTGAGCCAATACAGTCTTCCACTCATAAGGTCCATAGATATTTTTCGAACGTAACACTACCTGCCACCCGGTAGCCACACCGCCTGCCGGATGGAAAATATAATAATATCCATTACGTTTATAAAATTTGGGTCCTTCACAAGTTTCATGAGCTTCATGCCCGTCAAAAATAATACGAGACTGAGTTATGGCCTGAGTTGCCTCAGCATTTAATTCACAAATAGCTATGACACTTTTTAAACCGGCACGACTACCTGCATAAGCATGTACATGTACACCCGTCCGTCATCATCCCAAAGAGGCGTTGTATCAATGATACCTTTACCTGATTTTACTAAAACCGGCTCACTCCAAGGTCCCTCCACTTTTGAGGATTTCACCATATAAACCCCTTGATCGGGATCTCCCCAAAAAATATAGAATTCCCCGTTATGATAGCGGATACTAGGAGCCCATACACGATTCCCATGCTGTGGAGAATGATCGCTTATGGGAGGTACGGCATAAGGTAATGCCGCACCAATGATACTCCAATTCACCAAATCCTTGGAATGTAATATTTGCAAACCGGGTAAACAACCAAAACTCGATGAAGTCAAATAATAATCATCTCCAACCCTACATGCGTCAGGATCAGAATAATCCGCATAAAGCACTGGATTTTTATAAGTTCCATCACCTTGGTCTGACACCCATACTTTTGAAACATAGTCCTGAGCAGAAACAAACCCTCCGCTCATTCCCAACAAGCAAAAAGCTATAACATATTTCTTCATTATTTATAACCCGTATTTTGAGTAAATTCCGTTTTATTTTCAATAGCATCCAAGAATGTCTGAGGGAATGGACGTACCCAATGATGTTCGTCCACATTTGCAGCATCAGGGTTACACTTTTTTATTCTCTTTACAAACTGTTCTTTACCAAATCGTTTCAAATCAAACCAACGCAACTGCTCTCCAGCCAACTCACGCGCACGTTCATCCAGTATAAAATCAATATCTTGTATTTGTGACAATTCAACACGCATTGCATCTTCATATCCGGATATAGCACGAGACATACGCAATTTATTCATATAATCCAAGGCATCCGCTCTATTTGCTTTAGCTCCCGCCTCTGCTGCGATAAGATACATTTCGGCAATACGAATCATAAAGCCGTCACGAGTACTTCTATCTTCATCTTTCGATGCACGAGTAGGATCCGCAAATTTACTTAACTCCAGATATTGTTTCAGATTCTTTGTCGAACCATCTGCATTATACACATCATTTCTATCAAAAAGCTGATAACGATTTTCTGCCCATTCCCGTTGAGCTTTAGTTGCCTCTCCCTTAATGATATAAATGGCAGTATCAGTCATTGCGGTATACTTACCTTTTCCCTTTTCATTATTCATGATCCATAAATTACGAAAACTGCCGGCATAACGCTGGTCTTTCTCCTCATCAAACAAATCCACTAAATAACGAGTTGGCATATATCGGTTAAACGGACGACCATATTCTGCAGTACGTGTCATACCCGGTTGGTCATCATACTTCATACAAAATAGTAAATGTGCATTATTCCCTCCGTTTCTGATAACAGCTTTATCATCTAATTCAGAATTATACAATTGATTTGTTGAATAATCTACATACCATATCACTTCTTTATTAGAGTTTCCATCACTCTTCTTCATGTCCCATATTGAAGCAAAATCTTCAGCCAATTCAAACGGACCATTTTCTATCACATCTTTAGCCAAATCGTATGCCTGTCTATACATGTCCACATCATTTTTTTCACTTGCTCTAGTCAATAAAAGTCTGGCTTTTAAAGCTTTCGCAGTCCAAATGGTAACCCGTCCGCCATCATTTTGCAAAGTTGACAACTTGCTTTTGATAGCCCAATCCAAATCATCAAACATAGATTGGTAGATATCATCTGTAGAAGTTTTTACAGGGTTCATTACTATACTGGTAGAAGGCTGGTCTGTATAATAAGTATCTCCAAAAGTTTCGGTCAATATCCAATAATAGAATGTACGCAAAACCCTAGCTTCCGCCTCACGCTTGTTCAAAGTTGTAGCCAATATCTCATCATTAGATGGATTCGGTACTGTTCTTGCATGAGATATTGCTGTATTACACCAATTTATCGCAGCATAAAAACGGTCAAAATAAAAAGTACAGGCAGAATTTGTTCCATCCAAAGACTGAGTATATGCCGCCATATTATTATCCACGCATCCCGACCCTGCTGCAATAATATCAGTTCCAGTCTCACTTAGCCCAATCGCATCCTCTCTTCCTGCCCAAAAACGCAAAGGAGTATAACAAGCATTAACTACAGCATTCAATCCAGCTTCCGTATCATAATAACCTCCTTCTGAAGTCACATCACTATAGTTCGTTTCATCCAAGAAACTATCACAACCACATCCTAGAGTTAGCATCAAAGATGCCAATATAAATATATTTTTCTTCATAATTACTTTCGTTTAATATTATACACTCTATCAAAAATCCAAGTTGACACCAAAAACAAGCTGTTTGGTCATCGGAAATGATATTCCTCCTCCTCGTTCCGGATCATAATTATCAATGCTGCTGAAGGTAAAGAAATTTTTTGCAGTTGCATAGATACGTACACGCCCCAAACCTAGACCAGACAATACTTTTGAAGGAACATTATAAGCCAAAGTTATATCCCTCACCTTAACAAACGACCCTTTTTCATATTTCAAAGTTGAAGAATATCTAGTTTTTCCAAAACCATAAAACCGATTGGGACGTGGGAATTTATTAGTTGGATTTTCCGGAGTCCAGTAATCCACACTAGAACTGTTTTCCAATCCGTCCGGTTTATATCCCCTGTTAAATTCGTAATCAATCCACTGGCCTAAACGACTATAAATAAAGAAGGAAAATTCAAAGTTATGAATAGTAAATGAGTTATTTATACCAAAAGTAACTTTAGGACGTTTACTATAAACCACACGGTCTTCAGGAGTTATTTCACCATTACCATCCGTATCCTGAATCTTAATATCTCCAGGTTTCTGCCCATTTTTAGCAGCCTCATCCGCTTCATCCAGTTGCCAGATTCCTATCTTTTTATAGTCATAAAAGACTCTAAACGCTTCACCTACAAACCATGAGTTTGCCTCATCTCTCAGTGCTCCTGATGCCAATTCCTTAATCTTCTCTTTATTGTGAGACAGAGTAAAATCTGTAGTCCAAGTAAAATTCTTCTTTTGAATGTTTACAGAGTTCAGCGCCACGTCAATACCAAAATTTTCTGTTTTACCAATATTCTCCATAACCTCGGCATAACCATTAGTTGATGGAATCTTACGATTCATCAATACATTTCTAGTATATGATTTATATACATCTACAGAACCAGAAAGACGGTTATTAAAGAAACCAAAATCCACACCTAAATCAAACACAGAAGTTGTTTCCCATGTCAGATTTTTATTCGACATCGTTTTAGGATACAACCCACTAGCCAAATCATTGTTAAACGAATAAGTGGACGAACCTAAAAGTCCGACAGTCTGATAAGGATCAATAGCCGATTGCCCTGACTCTCCCCAACTCAAACGAAGTTTTAAATTAGACAGTTCGTCAAAACCTTTCAAAAAACTTTCTTCATTCATTCTCCAAGCTACCGCCACAGACGGGAAATATCCCCATTTATGTCCATCGGCTAATAATGAAGAACCGTCCGCACGTAATGACGCAGTAAGAATATAACGATCCATAAACTTATAGTTTACACGGCCGAAGAAAGAAGCTAATTTTTCCTCATTTAAATAGCTGTCAATCATGACTTCTTTGGTATTCGATGCCAAATTGTGATAGATATTTCCTCCATAGGTCTGTCCTTTACCCGAAGCCAAGGTGTACTCCTTACTTTTATAAATAGTACTTGTACCACCCATTATCTGAAAATCATGTTCACCCAAAATTTTAGAATAAGTCAGAACATTTTCCCAAGTTATGCCCGATTCTATAGTATGCTCTTTCAATGATTTACTATCCTTACCTTCTCCATCCAAAGAATTTGCAGAACAATAATACCCCCTTCTCTTATTTCTTGCATCCACACCTAAAGTTGTTCTAAAAAGCAAATCTTTTGTGATATTCCAATTCACATACAGACTACCGAAAAAACGGGTCGCTTTTGTATTATCTTTTACAGCTCCATCCACGTCATCCACCAACGGATTCGTTTGAGAATTATATCCCGGTGCAGGAAATCTTACCACTTCTCCATTTTCATCATAAGGTTTTGACAAAGGCACAATCTTATTACACATATTCAAAGGATCACGGCGAGTATTCTGATCTTTGTATGTATAAGTAATATTAGTACCAATCTTCAAGTTTTCCAAGAGTTTATGATCTAATGCCACTCTAGCATTCAACCGTTTATAATTATCATTTTTAAAAAGTCCATTTTCGCCTCTATATCCTAAAGAAATAGAATGTTGTGTTTTCTCAGTGCCTCCTGCTATAGACAATTCATAATTCTGATTAAATCCATTGCTCATCATCAAATCTCTATAATCTGTAGAAACTCCTTCTCTTACATATTCTAATTCCTGGGCTGCTGTAAAGACTTGTTCATCTGGTAAATATTCATTAGTTGTTTGGTTACGATATGCCTCACGCTTTAACTGAGCATATTCAGCTCCGTTCATAATAGAGGGATAAGACGAAATCATATTAATGGAAGCAAAAGCATTCAAAGAAACTTTTGATTTTCCTGCTTTACCTTTTTTAGTTGTAACGATAATAATACCATTAGCACCACGTGTTCCATAAATAGCAGTCGAAGAAGCATCTTTCAATACCTCAATAGATTCTATATCAGAAGGATTAATATCCAAAGTTGTGCCATAATCTATGCCATCAACTAAAATCAGAGGTGCATTACTAGCCTTCAAAGATCTTTCTCCACGAATAGTAAAACTCAAATCTGCTCCAGCTTTACCTGAAGAAGCGGTTAAATCCAATCCTGCTACTTTTCCTTGCAAAGCCTCTAAAGCATTTGTAGTAGGAATAGCAGTAATATCCCGAGATTTTACAGAAGATATTGCACCTGAAAGATCTCTTTTCTTTTGTACACCATAACCTACAACAACGACCTCATCCAAAGCTTGAGTGTCCTCTTTCAATGTAATTATGAAAGACGTTTGTTTTCCCACAGAAACAGACTGAGTGAGGTATCCAATGTAAGAAACAACCAAAACATCTTTTTCCTTTACATCCGGTATGGTAAATTTACCATCCAAATCCGTTATAGAACCATTTCCTGTTCCTTTCACAGAAACATTAACACCAATAACCGGTTCTCCCGATACGTCTTTTACTATACCGGAAATCTGACGGGTCTGCGCAAAAGACAGCAGATACAGAACACTGAATATCAAAGATATACATGTTCTTTGAATACATACTTTTTGATTCATAAACTAGTGTTTTTATAATTAGTAAATAAGGTAATTTTTCAACATTTTTTTAATTTAAAGAACTACGGTAACAGGCTCACCTGCTTTCAACGTTATTTCCTGTTTATCTATACCTTGCAACTGGATTTTCACAGTCTGATTTATTTGGGACAACAAGGTTGCTTTTACTTCTTTTTCGCGCCATGCTAATTCTTGCAACAAGATTCCTCCTCTTAAAGCCATCCCTTTTATAGTACCATTCTTCCATTGAACAGGTTTACAAGGTAAAAGAGAGATCACACCAGGTTCAGAATAAACCATCATCTTCATCACTAATGACGGATATCCTCCACAAATATCCAAATTAAATGTTTTCTTAGGGTCATGGGTTGAAACCAAATTGTTGTTCCAATAACTATTTCCAAGCCAGGTCAACATATCATAAGCTGTTTCTGTCTCTCCTAAAGCACATGCCGCAAAAGCCAACTGAACCATTCCAAACGCCATGACACCTCCGTTATCCTGTCGCCTTATTTCCATTCTGCGATTGATAGCACGTTTACATCCTTCTATCAAATTTTGATTTCCCATGATCAACGGATCATGAAAATCATATAAGCCGAACAAATGAGAAGCATGACGGTGTTTATGGTTATCCTGCAAATCCTTCCACATCCACTCTCTGATTTCCCCATTTTCATTCAACATATAAGAAGGCATTTTTTCCTGCATAGTTTTCCATACCGGAATCTTATCCTGATTTACCCCTAGAATCTGGCTGGCTTCTATAACAGAACGCAATAACCCATTAGCAGCCATTACATCCATAGTAGCATTGACACATGCCTGACTTGAACTATTGGCCGGATTATTCTCTGGAGAATATGAAGGATTAAAAATATATTTTCCGTCACTGCCTTCTTTTAAGAAATCCTCATAAAACAAAACAGCCTGCTCCATAAACGGAAGCGCACGCTCTCTTAGAAAATCTTTATCCAAGGTGTACATATAATAATCATAATAGAACAATGAATACCATGCGGCTCCTGCTAACCAAAAAGTCATCGGCCATGTAGCATCAAAATGATTATTCAGACCATGGGAACTAAAACGTGAAGGAACATGAATACCCCGGCAATTAAAAAGCTCACGCGCATTCACTTTAAAATCCTCCATATATGCTTCCAGCCTGTCGAACAAAGGCAACATCAATTCCGGGGTATTAGCCTGAAGATAATGCGAAACGACAACCGGAAGATTTCCATTAGTCGTGTAATCACCAGACCACGGAGGAGTCATAGTAGCCCCCCAAATACCTTGAAGATTAGGAGGATTAATACCTGTCGCGCTAATTACATTGTAACGTGCCGCATCGAAAAGTTTTTCTACAAGAGCCGGATTATCCCCTCCTGTTTTCAACAATTCTTCAGAAGATTTCATCCGATCCTCTTCTGAGGCATCCAGATCAATAGAAACACGCTCAAACAATTCTTTATGAATTTTCTTATGTGCCGCCAGCAGTTCATCATAAGTTCCATCATATAATTTTAATGCATGACTCATTTCAACAACCCGAGACTCATCCATATTATCAGAAGGCTCAATCCGGGCAACAATCAACACATCAGTGGCATCCCTGAGAATCAATTGGTCGGAATCCATTTCCACTTTTCCGTCCGAACGTATGACCTGTACCACTCCTTCATAACCTTTAAAACTTTTTCTGGATTCAAACTCCCAAGGTCTTTCATACCATGCCTTAAAATAAAGTCCGTTATCCATCGTTCCAGATTCAACCTTCTTTATACAAAAGTTATCATCCAGATTAAATTTCTTAATGCGACCCACATCATGCCTTATTATCTTCGAAAGGCTCAATGTTGTATTAATAGATGCCCCCTCTTCTGATGACAATTTCAAAACAACAAGATTGTCTGGTCTTGAGACAAATAATTTACGGGTGAAAACACCATTATTGTCTTCCCAATCCACTGTCACCTCACCCGAAGTAAAATCTACAGATCTGTCATATTGTTTAACTGTAGAAGTATCTCCTAAAAGATTGAATTGAAAAGCGGGAATAAAAAGATCTGTCGCATGTTTCCCTTTGTATCCTTCCGAGTTTGCCAAATCCACAATAAAACGAGATGCCTCCGCATATTTGTCCTCCAACAGCATCTGCTGAATTTTACCTAAATATTTTCCCTGGGTTACCGGTTTCCTTGCAGAATGAATAGGCAAATAAAGCAAGGCATGATTCAAAACAATGGATTCCTGATATGGATCTCCTGTCACCATAGCCCCCATTATACCATTTCCACTAACTAATGACTCCTCCCAAATTTTAGCAGGTCTGTCACTATGAAATCCCCTTTCCAGTGATATTGCACCATTATGCATTTCTGATTTACAGCTCCAGAAAGAGAAGGCAATCGCACAGCAGATTAAAATTTTCTTCATAGTACTTTTATTAAATAGTTTATTATATAAGATCCCATTTGTCAACCACAAATTACTTTGTTTGCAAACATAGCAAAGAGATAAAAAAGGAACGTGCATTATTTATGCCGTTCCGTGTACTTTTTAAACTACTTGATAGAGAAGTATATTATTTATGCTATTCTGTGTACTTTTTATGCCAGACTATAAAAGAGCCTTTGATTGATCAATCAAAGGCTCTTGTCTTATACTCACTCGGAGTACAATTCTTCAACTCTTTAAATACCCTACTAAAATATTGAGGAGAGGAAAAACCACTCATATAGGCTACTTGAGATATATTATATTTCCCTGAATCCAATAATTGTATGGCCCGCTTCACCCGCATATCCTTTACTAAATCAATGGGAGTCACTCCCAATATAGACTTCACCTTCCTATAAAAACAGTACGTCCCATTTTCATCGTATCAGCCAGATCTTCAATTTTAAAGTCCTGATCCTGGAGTTTATATTCCACAACCTGAATCACTTTCTGAATAAACTCCTCATCAAAAGAAGTAATTTGGGGCATTGAAGGAGAGATGCTATCCAGAGAAGCACCCGGAACTGCCAAATTCTCCTGTTCAGAAGATCCGAGTGCTTGTTTCATAAAATAATCATGTAACACTCCGCGTTGCTTCAACAAGGAAGAAATACGGGCACGTAAATATCCGGAACTAAATGGTTTGGTTATATAATCATCCGCACCATATTCCAATCCTCTGATACGATCATCCAATGCAGATTTCGCCGATAGCAGAACAAAAGGTATATGACTGGTATCATGACTCTTTTTCACTTCTTCCAATAATTCAATACCATCCATACAAGGCATCATCACGTCACTAAGTACCAAATCCGGTAATTCCGACCTTATTTTTTCAAGCCCCTCTTTTCCGTTCTCCGCTTCTATCATATGATACTCCTTACGAAGAATGCTCACAATAAAATGTCTCAGTTCTTCATTATCATCCACTACCAGGACTGTCATATCTTCTATAAATTCTTCTTTTCGTTCCACTTGTGTCGCTATTGAAGACATCGTTTTGCTGTCATTTAAAATGAATTCCACATTCTTGTCCGATCGGAAAACTTCATAGCTTCTTGCCAAAGAAACTGAAAACACACTTCCCTGTCCCAATTTACTGTCCACCATAATAGAGCCATGTAGCATATCAACCAATTCTTTTACCAAAGAAAGACCAATACCGCTTGATAAATTAGAGTCCGTATGTCCCAACGTCTCGAAACGTTTGAATAACATATCTATTTTATGCAATTCTATGCCATTCCCTTCATCCCTGACTTTGAAAAGGAAAACATCATTTTGAGGTTCAAGAATAAAATCTATATTCCTGCCATCGGGAGTATACTTAAATGCATTCGACAATAGATTAAACATTATTTTTTCAAACTTATCGACATCAGTATAAAGCACATAACTATCACAGGAACAAATAAACTGAAAATTAATATTCCGCTGATGTGCCAGAGCCGTAAAAGTTTCAAAGACCTTTTTAGACAAGGACACAATATCGGTTTCTTCAATATACAATTTCATTTTGTTATTCTGTATTTTCCTAAAATCAAGCAATTGGTTAATAAGGCGCAACATACGGTCTGTATTCTTTTTTGCTATCAACATATTCTCCCGGCCTTCCTCACTCAATCTCTCATGATCAATCACCTCTTCAATAGGACTGGCGATCAATGTTAACGGAGTACGTAACTCATGAGATATATCTGTAAAGAAACGGAGTTTCAAATTTGTTATCTGCTGTTCAAAGTTCACTTTCCGTTTTAAATTAAAAATATAAGCTAAAGTTGCCGAGACAGCGACAATCATTAATATAATTAATATGACATACAGTATCCACGCCCACCCAGTTTCCCAGAAAGTTGGTTTTACATGAATAAATAATCGGGCCATATTATCAACCCATAAGCCGTCCCCATTAGTGGATTTCACTTCCAGCACAAAATCTCCTGCAGGAAGATTGACCAAACTGGCAGAATGGCCATGACCTATATAGTTCCATTCCTTATCTATATTTTTCAAACGATATGCATATTGCAGATTGCCCGAAGCGGCAAAATCCAATGCAGCAAAGGCAATCGAAACATTCCGCTCATTTTTTTCTAATGTCAAAGTCTGATCCACAATCGGAGAAAGACTTCCCATTTTGTTATTCTTACCAGTACTGGCATCTGTAAAGACAATAGGTGGTATAAAACTACTTTTATCCAACTTATCCAAATGCAAGTATAAAACATCCCTGTTTAAAGCCACATACATTCCATTTTTGTCATCCCTGACCAACGGTATTTCAGAAACCAACAAATGGGAATGAAAATAAAAACGATTATAAGATTCTATACTACCGCTATCCGGATCGTACTTACAAATCTGATCTTCAAAACTAATCCACAGTTCATGACTGTCTCCTTCCATCATGGTATAGGCCATATCCGAAGGCAGACCATTCTGTTTGTTCAAATGCATAAACTCTATATTGTCGCACAACAAATTTTTAGAGGTTACCAGATTCAATCCACTACTATGGGTGATAATATAGATTTCTCCTTTCCCACTTTCAAAAGTATAGATTACGTCATTATTGCTAAGACTGTTGGCACGTTTAGTATCACAGTGATTCAAATTAAATTGTATTTTCTTACATTCATCAGTTTTTGCAGGAAAAGTTAACAGTCCGTCGGTTGTCCCCACCAACATAACCCCGGTTGAGGTACAGTATATACTCCTCACTTTTCTACATTCATTTTTAGGATAAAGATCCAGTCCGTTATCAGAATGAATGAAATACAAATCGGGAAAAGTCCCGTCAACAACGTTTAATCCTCCACCATAAGTACCGATCCAAATATGCCCATCCACATCCTTGCCAAAAGCATAAATAGCATCCGAACTGAGACTTCTCTTATCTTTCTTATCATGCTTGAAATGAAAAATACGGAATTTTTCATCTTCGGGAACAGCCACATAAATCCCATTCTCCCTGCTCCCCATCCATAAACGGTGGGCTTCATCCTCGAAAAAGCAATAAATGTCAGCACCAAAAAGAACCTGTCTGTCCCGAACCAAATCTCCCGTCTCATTCAAATTGCCTATATAACGGTGCTTGCCATCATAGAGTTCTATCCGTTTACTTTTATCGGCAACCCACACTCTTTGTCCGGAGTCCACAAACAATCCACGTATTTTATCATAATGATTCATTGAGAAATAACTGTAATTTTCATTCAAGAACGTTATCATGTCAACCCCGGAATCACAACTCAGCCATATATTTTTCTGATTATCAACTAAAAATTTTCTACCTGTAGCCTTATAAGCCACTTTTTCACCATTTATATAAGTATAACCCTCTTCAAAAAGATTTGTTGTGGAATTATAAAATGAAAATTCACCATTTGAGGCAAGAATCCAGATACGTCCATAACTATCCTCATGAATAAAGGTATACATTTTCTCACGCCGGCCGGACGGATAGCCCACAAATCCTATTTTATTATGATTCAAATCACAACAAACGACATTGGACCTCCCGTTAAACATCCATAATTTATTGTCTGCCGACTGAAAGAATCCGGATGGTGATAAGTCGGGGCTGTCTTTATCTATCAAAATATTCTCTAAATGGTTATTATAAGTATCAACCACAATGACCTCTTTTAGTCATAACCCCATTTCCCGTCCCGCAATGCTAACAGTCCCGCAATATCCCAATCTATTCTTCCAAAATCCGCCTCTTTTATTCCACTTTCCGGAGTATATAACACAATTTCTCCAGTTGAGGTTGCCATATAAAACTGATGATCCAAAGATACCGCATACTTAAAATTCCTTTTGTCCGACAATTCACGTTTTCCATAAACGAAGCATCCCCTATCTGTCAATATCCACTCATTATTATATGCATCCAGCACAACTGAATAGATCCGGTTTCCATGCTGAGGGACAGAACCTGACGGCAAAAAGACAACCCCATTATTTTTTTGATAATCAGCCTCATCAATACGCCACAGATTTCCATCAGAGGCAACAACCCATATAATTCCATTAGTTAATGGAATTAGTTTCTCCACCAAATCACATTCCTCTATCTGGGGATGACAAGCAAAGACATCCTCAAATCTTTCCCGCCGGGTATCAAACGGATAAACCTTATCGTCATAGGTATGGCACCATAATATATGACCACTGCCTTTAACCACCTGCACCATTCTGTTATATTTCAATTTTATCGCATCTGTAGGATACGACTTATAATTTTTGAAAGTATATCCGTCATATTTTTCCAATCCATTCCAAGTGGCAAGCCAAATATATCCGTCATCATCCTGAAGAATATCTTGTACTATATTCTGTGACAGACCATCTTCTATAGAATAATGCCGCACATCAATCAATCCTTGTGCGTGCACAAACAAACAACACTGATATAATATAATAGCGACCAATAATTTTACCCGCATGTTCATCATT
Source organism: Phocaeicola sartorii JCM 17136 = DSM 21941 (assembly GCF_000614185.1). GTDB lineage: Bacteria > Bacteroidota > Bacteroidia > Bacteroidales > Bacteroidaceae > Phocaeicola > Phocaeicola sartorii. Next base: position 258,033 of record NZ_BAKM01000001.1, read on the forward strand.
GTAAATAATATAAGATTAAAGTACAGCAAATTTATGCTTTTCCTATGATATCGTATAAAAAAAGCCAATAAAAAAGATGCCTTGACTGTTTTCTATAACAATCAAGGCATCTTTCCAATCAATGTAAGAAATTAGAATAAAGTATTCGTATCTTCTACCAACCGGCCCATAGCCCAAGCCGCCCGGATATTCAGCTCTCTGTCCAGAATCAGCACATCGGCATCCATGTCTTTCTGCAACGCCCCCTTCCGGTGGTCCACTCCCATGATGCGCGCCGGAGTCTCGGAAGCCATCCGCACGGCATCAGCCAGCGGAATACCCGCCTTCACCATGGTGCGTACCAATACATCCATGGTGGCTATACTGCCTGCCAATGAAGAATGGTCGGCCATTTTGCACACACCATCCTCTATAATCACATTAGGATCTGTCATTTCCTTTCCATCAGCGGCGGCGTATGCCAGCGCGTCCGTAACCAGGCAAGTCTTTTCCACTCCCTTCAGTTTATAGGCCAGCCGGAGAATAGTGGCAGGCAGATGGATGCCGTCGGCTATCAGCTCGATGGTCATTCCGTCTGTCAGATAAACACTTTCCACAGTTCCTTCGTATTTATATTCACGGCATTTATGGAATCCCGGCATACCGTTATAGAAGTGAGCCGTATGGGTGAATCCGGCTTCAAAGGCAGCTTTTATCCCCTCGTATTCCGATTCCGTATGTGATACGGCCACCAATATTCCTTTTGATTTCAAATAACGGGCAAACTCCAAAGCACCCGGCAGTTCAGGCGAGGCATCCCAGCGCTTGATGCAGTCAGTACTTTCCAATAAAGAAGTATATTCCTCCTTATCCGGATTTTTCAGTTTCCCGGCGAACTGCTCACCTGCCTTTTCGGATTCAGATACGGTCCTTCGACATGCAGTCCCAGCACCGGACTGTCCTCTTCGTTCATCAAGGTTTCACATACCGTTACCGCCTTGCGGATTTCTGAAAAAGGAGACGAAGACAAAGTAGGGAAAATACTGGTCGCCCCGTGTTTCTGATGCGCTTTTATAGCTGCGCGGAACGCCTCCTCCGTACATTCGTTGAAATCGTGTCCCCCGCCACCATGGGCATGCATACACACGTATCCGGGTACAATGTACATTCCCTTGGCGTCAACCTGTTTCGCACCGATCAGCGCCAGGTCACAATTAGTCACTTCCAATATCTTATTATCCCGTATCAGTACAGAGCCTTCATCCAGCCAGCCTTGCGGAGTAAAAATTTTGCCGTTAATAATCTGAGTCAACATGATTAGCGAGTATTAGATAATATTTATTTAATGTTCTTTGCAACAACAAAAGTAAATACTTCTATCGAGAAAGAAAAACAAATCCTTCATTATCTTTTTTGTTTCTTCAGTGAGAATATGGGCAGAAACAAAAATATGCCGAGTATGGACATCACCAGCCCGCCTATAGTACCTGCCGCCAGAGGAAACCAAAAGGCCTCTTTCCCATCTCCCACCATAAAAGGAATAAAGCCCAGTATAGTGGAAACGACTGTCAGGAATATAGGCAGAATCTTCGAATTCCATGCTTTGGTGAAGGCACGCACCGGCAACAGCAAAGGATATCTTTTCCTTATCGCATTATATTCATTCAGGATATAGATGCTGGCATTCACCGTGATGCCGCAAAGCAACACAAAGGAAGCAAATCCTCCCTGGTCAAAGTTCAACCCGAAAAGATAGAACGTAAGGAATACACCGATGTAGGATATCGGAATAACAAAAATGATAGCCAACGGTTGCTTCAAGGAATTAAACAAAATACTTGTCGTGAAAAAAATGATGGCGATTACAATCAGCAGCAACGCATATTGCTTGTTATCCTTCTTGTTCCATGACCAGTAGTCCTGATCATTCTCGGCAGTATATCCCATAGGCAACACCTTGTTAAATTCTTCCAAGTCCTTCTTCAACAGCTTTTTCCCCTGTTCGGACGATCCGATATACTCATATTGCAGGCAAAGCCGGTATTGCTGGTTTTCTTTAGCCACCTTCTGGGGCGACTGCCCTTTCTGAACGGTAGCGAAATCGGCCAGTTTATAAGAATGTCCGTTGACCACAAACGGTATATTCACTAATCCCCACACATCATACTGCTGTCCCTGGAGCGATGAAAGTTTCAACTGTTCCGTCTGATTGTCAAACAACACGTTACCACAATAAATGTCCCGTCCGAATATCGGACGCAAAGCGGTAAAAAGCTGCGTAGCCGTAATATGCTCCTTCGCCATCCTCTGTCTGTCCAGATCCAGATAAAACTCACTATAATCATCCTTCCACCAGGAGAACTCCGAGTTGACCGTAACCTCCTTGATACGGCGATGCAACAACAACTTCTCTTTCAGCTGTTCCGCCCAATAAGAAAGCTCGTCATAATTATATCCGTATAGCTTCACCCGGAAACTGCCGGCACTCTCGCGCACATCATTGCTGAATCCCTGATCCTGCAAACCATACACACTCCAGCTTCCTCCCCCAAGGTCAGTGCCTTACTGATGATACCGGCCTTCAATGTATAGGGAAACCCGCTCCGCTGATTCTCTTTGGTAAAGTAAATTTGGATATTGGCCTGACGCGCATTATAGACGTATGTCTGAAACTGCCTTATCTCCTTGAAATCGCTCAAATAGGTCTCCATCTTCTTTATCAGCACATTCATCTGTTCCAACGTACTGCCGTTGGGCAAAGTAGCATAAGCAGAAAGCACCACCTCACCTTCATCACGATTAAAATAACTTCCTTCATATACTTTCTCCGCAAAAAGACGGAGACTGCCACCTAAAGCCTTGTTGACAACCGGTCTCACCTTATCCTTATAAGTGGAGTTATCAAACACCTTATTATAATACTCCGCCCATTTTCCTTCCCCCTCCATTTTCTCGGGCAACATAAATACCGGCAGGCCGAACCCCAGCAGCAGCAACAGGCAAGCCATCACCCTGAACCGGCATAAGTAGTAAATCAGCCCTGATAGAAACGGGTAAAATAGACTGCCAGCCGTTTCGCCCAAGTAGGCCTCGGGCATAACCTTTGCGGTAAGACAGCTCCCAAGAAACGCGTTGCCCCCTTTTTCTTCCTTTTTTTCTTCTCCAACCCTATTTTGTCAATCAGTGACGGGACAAAGAACAGCGCCACAAACAGGGAAACCGCCAGATTGATAATGACCACCGCCGCAAAATCCTGCAAGTTCAGCCGTATCTTCTCATCCAGAAAGAAGATGATGACCAACGCCCCGATAGTAGTCAGCGTAGCCGCCAGCACAGAGACAAACGCCTTCAGATTACGCCTGTGCAGAATATGATCCGTCATCACGATCGTATTATCTATCACCAAATTCAAGGAAATAGTAATGCCCGCCAATGAATAAAGCTGCATTTCCAAGCCGAATGTATAATAAAAGATGACAGCAACAGATATATTAACCACCAGACTGGTCACAATCAGGAGCAGATAACGCAGATTCCGTGTAATCAACGCCACGAACAACAACAGAATCAACACAGTCAGTCCGGTACGGAAATAAATCTTATCCAGTTCTTTCTGAATATACTCAGTGGCATCATAACCGATGTGCACCTCATACCCTGCAGGCATCTTCTGTTGCAGCCCGCCCATAAGGCGTTTCACCTCATCACTCAATTTTAATTGATTAGCAGTTTCCTCGGCAGTGACATACAGATAAATAGAATTCAGTCCGTTTATCCGGTAATAGCTCTGCGGACGTTCCTCCACATGCTTCACCTTTATCAGTTTTTCCAGCGTAACCATTGTTCCATCCTCCGCCCGCAACTGTATGGCTCCGGGTGCAAACTCCATCTCCTTCTCAGTAGATGTACGTACCAGCCTTATCCACTCTTTGCCGCCAGCCCCCTTTTCAATGGAGCATACTCCCAGGAACTCCTTTTCATAATGCCTGTTAATAGCCTGTTGCACGGCAGACAATGTGATTCCCAAGCGCGAAAGTTGTTCACTGTCATATTCCAGCTGCCACTCCATGGGTGTCGCCCCGTTCAGTTCCACTTTATAAATTCCCTTCAATTGTCCCAATACCGGCTTGATATTCTCTTCCGCATACCGTTGAATCAGAATCGGATTGGCGGGAGCATTCAGTGTATAGGTAATAAAAGGTCTGGCAGCCTTGTCGTCCGAGCGGCGTGTACTGATTTTCGGATAACTCACACCTTCCGGCAGTTGCGGCCAAGTCTGCCTGATAAGCGTTGAGACCTCAAAGCGTGTAGCATCAATATCCGCATGCTTGTCCAGTTCCAGCGTTATAGAGCCTCTGCCGTTATCCGAAGTAGAGTTCACCTTCCTGATCCCCTTCACTCTGGCCATCATCGCTTCCAGTTTGCTGGTCACCTCTGCCTCAATCACCCGCGACGAGTTGCCGGGCATACTGAAAGAGACAGTCAGTCCGGGCAAGGTACGCGACGGTGCCAGTTTCACCGGCAGCAACGGTACCAATACCCCCCCGATCAGTGACAGACAGACAAATATCACGATCAAGGTAAACGAAGACAGATTGCGCAGATTGCTCATTGATAAATTCCTGTATTAAAATCAAACCTATCCGACAAAGAAAAGCCCGAATCGAAATCATGCAGTGTCAGTTTGCGTATCTTATAATAGTTCAGCCAGTAATTCTGCAAAGCCGAAATATAATTTTTCTGTGCCTCCTGCTGCCGGTTCAGCGAAAGAGTCAGACTGTTCACATCCGCCTTTCCGATAATGAAACGCTGTCGGGTCTGCTCGTATGCCATTACGGCAAGATCCAAAGCCTCCTCCGCACTCATAATCAGGTTTTGCTGGATATTGAAATCATTCACCGTCATAATCACCTCTTCCTCCACACTCAGTTCCTCCTGCCGGGCAGCAATCTTCACCACATTCAGGTTATTCCTCGCCATATTATACTTCCCTTTCCTTACTCCCCAGTCAATCAAGGGAATAGAGACACTGACAGACACCAAGTCCTGTTGCAGAGGATGCCTGTAAGCGTCTCCCAGCTTACCCGCCACCTGGTTAAACCCCACACTGGCATTAAAGCTGGCATTGAACCGGGACTCCTTCTTTGTCTTGTCCACATTCTGTTCCGCTTCCAGCACATTCTGCCGTTGTTCCAGGAAAGTAGGGTTATTCTCTTTGGCCCGCATCAAGGCGTCATCTACCGGAATCATCTTTCCGGTGGGACGTCCCGGTATATCCAGTTCAATCACGGTATTCTTGTCCAGATTCAGAAAGGAAGCCAATGAGAACATCGCACGTTTCAAGGCTATCCGCGCATTCTGCAACGTATTGTGCGCATTCACTTTGTCCAGCTGCAAGGTCAGCAAATCGGCACGCGATATGGCCGCTATCTTGTGACGCTGCTGTCCGATGCTGTAAAGGGTATCACTGGACGCCACATTCTCCTCTGCCAGCCGGTAATCGGCCTGCGCCATGGCCAGTGCGAAGAAATAAGTCACCGCTTCTTCCGACACCTTTTCCGTGTTATAGATGAATTGCTTCTTCACCTTTTCATACTTCAGCGGCTCTATTTTCCGGTCCCAACGGAAAGCATTGTATCCCAGCAGGCTTTGCTGATAGCCCACACGCACGGGAATGGTGGAATATTGAGTCGATTTCGAATCACCGAAATTACGCATAAAGTCCAGTTCCGAGTCAATGTAAAACGTACCGCCCGTCCAGTCCAGATTCTGTTTGATACTCAGTCCGCCCGATGCGCTAAACATCTGCTGTTCACGATACACGTCCATATCCTCGTTCGAATCATAACGCTGGGTGATGTAACGATAATATTTAGCCGGAGTCAGGTCCAGTGTCAGGCTCGGCAGACGGTTCGCTTTGTACGTACGGTATTCCCAATATCCGGACAAATACAGGTTCTGATATCTGAAAGCGGACAAGGAACTGTCATTCGCAATCTCTATCGTGCGTTGCAAGTCCAGTTTCACCACCTGCTGGGCCTTTGCTCCGAGAGACAACAGCATACACCCCACTATCCATATATTATTAATGCACTTCATTCTTATCATGTTTTCTATAAATAAACCAATAAATCAAAGGAATGACAAACAAGCTGACCAATGTGCCCACCAGCATGGACCCGATCATGGCAATAGACAAAGGTTTCTGCATCTCCGACCCCATATCCGAAGTAAACAGCAGCGGTACCATTGCGAAGATGGTTGTCAGCGAAGTCATGATAATCGCCCTCAACCTTCGTCTGCCCGCCGTATGGATGGCCTCCACCAGAGGGACGCCCGTTTTCCGCAGTTCGTTGATAGCATCCAGCTTCAAAATAGAGTCATTCACCACAATACCACACGTCACGATAATACCTATGGCGGACATCAGGTTCAGCGTATGGCCGAAAATCCATAACGCCAGCAAAGCAAAAGCCGTATCCACAGGAATTTCCATCAAGACGATCAGCGGTTGCAGGAAACTCTCGAACTGTGCACAGAGAATAAAATACATCAGCAGCACAGAAACAAAAAGAATAACGGTCAGTTCCCCCATCATCTTCTCATTTGAAAAGAAACTGCCCGAGAAATCCACTTCCCACTCTTTATCTTCATCAACCGCCTTTTTTACCTTCCGCATCAATTCCGGAGCCCCCTTCACATCATAAAAACTCAAAGGAATATACTCCCCGTTCTTTCCCGCTGTGATACTTTTCAAATCCTCGGCAGGCACCACCGTCACCAGGTCGTTCAAAGGAATATGATTCACCTCTCCGTCAGCGTCCGCCCTCGTCTTTACCAAAGTCTCACTTAATACGCGGTTTACACTTTTTTCCTCGCCGGCAATACCGATAGGCAGATATTGCTGGTAAGAGCGTAAAGTAGAAACCCTGTTCTCCTTAAAAGCCGTGCGAAGCACCCGTGTCAGTTCATCGTATGATACATTATACAACAGCAGTTTTTCCTTATCCACAATCAAATTCATCTGATTTCTGAAAGCGATGCCTGCCGGAGCACAGCCCGTCACCTGCGTAATCTCCTTTTCCAGCCGTTGCAGATGTTCCGCTTCCGGCGCTTTCGACTTGTCCGCCGTATGAAGCTCCGCCACCACATCCGCCTCTCCTGTCACAAACAACTTTTCAAAGATGGTCTCGGGAGGCGAGAAAGTAACCACCGCCAGCGGATACTTCTCCCTTATCTCCTTCTCCAATGATTCCTGCAACGGAGAGATTCCGGACGGTTCTTCCGTTTTGAAATACAGTTCCGCCTCGGTAGATGAAAGTTCGCTGCCCCCGTTCAATATATAATCCTGCATACCCACATAGGCCGTATGCTCCACCACCTTGTCGTCCACCCGTTTCATCAATCCATCCACCCGGCGGTTGTTCTCGTCCACATGGATATTCTCATTCCACTCTATCCTTGCCACCAGTTCATTCTGGTCAATCTGCGGCATGCGCTCCTTCCCCATTACATAAAAAAGATACACACACAGCGGAAGGGTGGCCAGCGTACCTGCCATACAAAGTTTCTTGTGCGAGAACACCCAGTCAATACCCTTGTCGTAAAAGTTCTCCAGCCACTCATTTTTCAACAGATTGTCAAAGCGTCTGGAAAGCAGCCCTTTGCTGCGGATACCCGCCTTATAGAACAACAGATACAATACGGGCAGCAACATGATGCCTGTAACATAGGACACCATCAGCCCCACTGTTATAGAGAAAGCCTGATCCATAAAGATCGCTCCGGCTATGCCGCTCATAAAGATCAGAGGCACAAATACCGCGATAGTAGTAAGCGACGAACTGAGCATCGGTGTGATCATCTCGGTCGTACCCGCGGCACAAGAGCGTTTCAGCGAATATCCCCGTTCACGATACTGCGAAATATTCTCCGTAACAATAATGGCGCTGTCTATCATCATACCCACCGCCAGGATCAAGCCCGACAACGATATCACATTCAACGACACATGGCAGAAATAAAAGAAAAAGAACGTGATAACAATCGAAGTGACCATGCTGATACCAATAATCAGCGGCGAACGGACATCACCCAGAAACAACACGGCCACAATAAAGATAAATAAAAAGCCCAAAGAAAGGTTTTGCTGTAGATTTGAAATGGTGTAGTCCAGCAATTCCGTCTGGTTACGGCTTACACTGAATTCAATATCCGGATACAGAGAAGCAAAATAATCGGTTGTCTCCTTCAGCTTCTCTTTCATGGCATCCATATTCTCATCGCTCTGCTTGATAATGGCCAGCGTCACCGCCCTTTTTCCTCTGGCAACGGAACGTCCCATTTCTTTTTGCGAAACAATATCTACTTTGCAGAGTTCCTTCAACTGCATAATGCGTTCCCCTTTACGGATATAGATATTCCTTACATCCTCCGGTGTACGGAGCAAAGTGGCTATGCGGATATTATATTCATAATAGCCATCCCTCACCAACATGCTTCCCGGTTCCACATTATTGGCGGAGAGCGCGTTCTCTATATCCTCCACACTAATGCCCGTCATGGCCAGTTTATCTTTATCCGGAAGTATTTGCAAAAGTCGTCCGGGCACTCCGGTTATATCCGCCATGGCCACTTCGGGTAACTGTTCGATACGGCGTTTCACCACATTTTCCGCCAGTTCGCACAATTCCAGGAATTGCCGTTCGTTGGTTTCCTGATAAGCACCGTCGTTTTTCAAGGTCATATTGACATAGAGTACAGGAATGTCCGTCGCACTTGCCTTGATAGCCTTGGGGCGTGTCACCTCCTTGGGAAGACTGTTCATAGCAGCGTCTATCTTCTCGTTTACCTCTATAAACGCCAAATCGGTATTTACGCCAAAATCAAACTCCAGCCGAATCACGCCTGCTCCGTCACGGGTCTCACTTTTTATCTCCCTCAGTCCGGCCACTTGCAGCAGCTGCCTGCGCACAGGGGTCACCACCGTATTCTCCAGTTCGCGTGCCGATGAGTTCTCGCCCGTCACCTGTATGGTAATCTGCGGTATGGCAATATCGGGCAGCAAAGAAACAGGCAGCGAAAAATAGGTCACCAACCCCACAATAAAGCAGGCGGTAAAGGCCATCAGCACCGCAATGGGGCGTTGCAATAAGAACTTAACCATACCTTCTAATTTTTAATGACCTTCACCGGGGCTTCGTGAGCCAGGTTCACATTTCCGGTAGTTATCACCTCCATGCCTTCTTCCAGTCCGTCTGTGACAGTATATTCCTCCATATTCTCCAATCCCGTATGCACATAGTTCCACATGGCTTTCCCCTCTTTCAGTGTAAACACCACCTGTTTGCCGGAACGCAGCACAACGGCCGTTTTGGGAATAACCAGTTGCTCGCCTACAGAGCGTTTCACGCTCACCCTCACATTCATGCCGTCGAACAATTTATTACTACCGTTCACCCGCGCCTTTACCCGTACCATTCCATTCTCGTCCACCAGCGGATTAATCTCGCTGATACTTCCCTGCCGCACCCCTGCCGCCGAAGCGTACGGAGTGATCTCCACCTTATCCCCTACCTTCAGCAATGGCAGTTCATTTTCCAGTACGGTGAAATCCACCTCCATATTGCCTGTATGGATTACCCGGCAGAAAGCTCCGGAAGTCTTGGGCATATTATATTTCTTTTCAAAGAGGTTGGCAATCACTCCGTCGAAAGGAGCCGTCAATGTAGCTTGTTCCATATCATATCGGGCAGATTCGTACTGAGCCTTGCTCTGTTCGTACCCACTTTTTACCTTGGCCAGTTCCAGCACATCGGCAGGTACCGCCTTCAGGTTATCGGGAGCATAGCCCTGTCCTATCAATACATCCTGCATCTCCAAGGTAGCTTGCGCCAAGCTGTTTTTATTCTGCACCAGCGTATTGTTCAACTTAAACAAGTCCAGTTGGGCTATCTTCTGCCCTTTCCGCACCATCTCCCCGTTCTTTACCCAGATGTTTGCCACCACTTCCGACGTGCGGAAATACAAATCGGCATAATCCCGGGCCGTCACTTTCCCGTTACTGATTAATTCATGATTGAAGACCTGCTTTTTCAACGGCATCACCGTCACTTCATTGGGTAAAGAAGGAAGTACTGTCTCCACTCCCTCTTTTTCCATTGTTTCCTTTTTTTCCCCTGAACATGCAGTGAAAGAAACGGCTACTAATAAGCCCGATACGAATACTATGTGTAGTTTCATGGTCATGTTTTGTGATATCTGTAACAAATAAAAACCTTTTATTTCTAATAAACTAATTTTCGGGTACTTTTTTTAATAATTCCCGTGCTTTCCGCCTCATCTGCTTAATAGCAGTCGATTGAACTTTCGGTTCTTTCTCCAGGACCGTCCTCACCATCCGTTCCAATTTGTCGCGTCGGTAAAACTCCGGTTCCGCATATAGATTAGCCAACAGATAATAAGGATAAATCCGTCCGGGCAGCCGATGAACAGCACGCATAAACACTGTTCCGCACTGGCATAGTGCTTCATTTCCTGTTCATTCTTCCCTATCACATTCAGTATCATAGGGTCACCACTCACTTTCAACGCCTCCTTCAGTACCCTGTTCGACAGTTCCGGTTCATGTAATTTATGCAAAGCATGACCATATTCGAACATAAAACGGGCATTCCCCACCATTTCTTTCTGAATCTCTGCATAACATTCCACCGCTTGCCGATAAGCTCCCGACTGGTAAAACATACGGCTTTTAGTCCATTGTTTACAAGCTGACACCGCTTTGCTTTTCTGCTGATAGTTATAGAAACAACCATAGCTTCCAACTAACAATAAGATAGTAAACAAAAGGCGAAACCAGCCTTTCTCTAAAGGCAGAACCCGGATACCACAAGCCAGCACCAATATCACTAAGGCTGAAACAAAAGCCGGAAATTGCAAAGGATAAGAAGAGAATGCAAATACCATTAAAGAAAGCAATGCACCGCATAGCCCATAAATGCCTTGTTTATGACCTATGTACATGCTTCCTCCCATTATCAGCAGCCCGAAGCAAAGCACAGGCACTCCCCACGCAATGGCTACTTGCAGATATTCATTAAAAACATATTCCGGGGCGCCTGCCACAAGCTCCTCTGTCGCCGTATAATCTCCGGTGGCAAAATAATCCTCCTGCGCCTGTCCATAAGCAGCCGGAACACTGTTCCATCCGCATCCTGCCCACGGATTCTCACTGACAGTATGAGCAGCAATTTTCCACATAAACAGACGGCCGTCTGCCGAATCCTTTTTCATTTGATAAATGCCACCCAATGCTATACCGACCAAAATAAAGATTACTATGGCAAAAGACACTGCCTGCTTACGATAATGCCTGATATAATGCTGAATTTCCATCCTATAGTGCATACCACAAACATAAACGGAAGAGACCGCTGCGGCTATCCATGCCGAGCGGCTCATTCCGGCAGGCAACACACAAAGAATCAATAGCATTCCAGCCACAGACATATAGTAAGGTATGGTTTTCTTAGACTCTTTCCGCTTTAACCATTCGTGCAGACAAACAGGAAATATCATGCAAGGTAGCCTGAATAAGGACCGGGATTATAGAATGAACCGGTCAAGGTATAGAGGGAATGGTTGGAATAGGTAAAGCCATACACCTGGCGGATGCCCCAAACGGCTTCCATAAAACCATATAAAATAAAAATCCACGAAGTAGTTACAGCAAAATATTGCTTTATTGCTTTCGGGAAAAGGATAATGTATATTACCATTCCCATAGTAAACCAAATTCCACAACCATACAACCATTTCCACTGTCCATCCAAAATACCGGATGGCAATGAACTGACATTATAGCACACCGCACTAAGACATACCGCAATCAATATAGCTTGTACTAGCATCACACTATAGCCTATCCATCTATTTTTAATTTCTACCACCATCGTTGTTTGTTATCTTCCCAAGTAAAAATACGATTTTCCTTTCCTTCCGTGGTACACTTCAGAAGCAATAAAGCATTAGAGGGAACATTATCATAATTCAATAAATAATCGGTTGCCATTTTTTTGCCTAATGAAATCCAAGAACCGCCCCAATAGAATAACTCATAGGCCATTCCCTGAATCACATTATTCTTATCATTCCGTGGGCAAACACCTAAAGCACTGACCTCCACTTCTTTGCCGAAATCAACACCCACCCAACCGATGCTGTCTTTTTCCGAAAGATAAGGATTTAAATCCGCAAATGTCAATATATCATTATCAAATAATTTACTCAGCGTTTTCATTCTGCTTTCATCTGAAGAAAAAGGTACTCCCGTTAACCTCTGTAACTGCTCTTTCCCTTCGCTTTTTCCATAAAAAGACAATTCCGCAAGCACGTCTTTATCTTCCGGAAATACATATCTGATATACCGGCATTTCACTGACGTATCCAACTGCCATACATTAGGTCTGGATTCACATTCCGGAACAGTAAACACAATCTGTGACTGATGAAAGGCACGGTCTTGTGAAATTTCAAATTTAGCACCTTTGTTCCATTCACACCAAAATCCAATGTCAGGCCGAGCATAATATTTACGTTTCAGTGCAACAGACTCCGTTCTTTGTGCATCAGCCTTTAAGAAAAGAATGCTACCATCAGCTTGAAGAATGAAAGGATCATTGAACGGAATGGACTTTCCATCTTTATAAAAGACAGGTAAATAAACCATATCACGTCCCATTTTACAGAAAGAGACATCGGATATTCCGACCTCTCCCCAAAACACAGGTTTCCATACATCTTCGTTGAACACACACAGATAAGCATATTCCACTCCTTCAAGTTTTATCCCTTTTTTTATAGGAATATGAATATCAGATGTTACAAAATAGGCATCCGATACATCTTCATACTTCGTATTCCGGAAAAATACCGGAGTATTGGCTGCATTACAACCTTTTCCGGAAGAAGGTCCCTGTATCATCGTCTCATAACTATATCGGAAAACTTTAGGCAGGCGTGATTTCATCCAATATTCATCTACCCAGACATTATTGTATACCTTACCTGCTTTCCATTTTCCGCGTCCCCCCGTAGCTTCGAATGGATATGTCTTTCCGTTTACTACAATGGCATTCCATTCATGGCTGCTGTTACGATTTCCCCAAGCCGGTACAAAGTCGATAGTGCAAGGAACCCCCAAAGCTGACAACAACATGGAATTAAACCAACAACGCGCAGGGCACCTTGACATCTTGGATAAATGATAATCTTGCAAACAAACATAAGGGTAAGTACTTATATCCGACCACTCCACTTGATAATCATTAAATTGCTCCAAAAGCGAGTCAACCAACTCATGAGGAGAAGAATATTGTAGCATATAATCTTCATATCGGGAAATGAAATAATTACGCCATTTCTCTACCACATATCCGTTATTTCTTCGATAAGGTAATACATATTTCAGAAAAATATTAAATGGAATACTGTCCTTATACAAGCATCGTTCCCAACTTTGAAAGGCCAGATCTATATTTCCAATCAAATAGTCTGCCGATACAATACTAAGATCTGAAACCAACCGTGAATAAATATCGATACGTGGATCATTATATTGAAGAATTTTTCTCCACTCTTTGTTCAATGAATCTTTTGCGTTAATATGCAGACTCTTCTCCACTTTCTTTAAGGAATCATAATGGAGCAAAACCGGACGGTATTTATACAGTAAAGTAGTATCATAGGCGACATTCCCTACCAAATTACTAATTAAAAACTCTGCCGCCTGCTTTTTCAAAGAGTCACTTTCATAATGGGATAATACCTTTTCCAACTCTGCTCTTCTTTCTCCCGCTTGTTCCAATGTATGTTCCAAACGTGAGTTAGAATTGCATGAAATGGTGAAAAAGATTATACCTATCATGCACAAGCCTGTCATTTTGCCTATCGGATTTCCACTTTTCATAACTTTACCACCAAACTTATTTCCCATCTTCGTATGTAAAAATCCACTCTTCTTTTCCTTTTGTCAGATTGCGCAAAAGCAATAAAGCATTATCAGGAACATTATCATATTCCAAATACTGTAATTGCCTGCTACCGACCTGCCTTCCTAAACTTTTCCACTCTCTATCCCAGTAAAAAAGTTCATATAGCTCACTGTCTTTGTAGTGTAAAAGTACACACTCTAACTCCGCACGATTTTCACCACTCAACTTCAAAGAGGTTTCCAACGCCCTATCTGTACAACTTACCCAAAGGAAAAAAGAGCAAATTATCATGATGCTGACTATACAATATTTCATCTGGCTTCTTACTATTATTCTATTCTTTTAAATACCCTGTTCCAACGAATCTCATCTGTATTCAAATCAACGGACTTCCATATCAATGTCGCTTTTCCCACAATAAACTTTTCGGGTAACAATCCCCAATAACGGGAATCTTTGGAATTCATCACTTTGTCACCTGCCACAAAATAGTAATCTTCTTTAAACTGATATTCCTGTATGACACTATCGTTCAACAGAAAAACGTCTCCCTGCTGCACCAATTTCTTTTTCTGCTCCCACTCTATCGCATTCTTATACAATATCCGATTAATAGTATTCATTTTCACACTTTTTCCTTTAGTCGGAATATAAAAAGGACCGAATTCCTTTATCGTCCAATTCACCAGACTATCATTGGGGTAAGCCCTCATCACTATGCCCCAATTCCGTTCCTCTCCTGCCGACAGAATCTGTTGCAGCCTGTCCTGTGAAGCTACGCACCCTAAAGTTCCCTTATATCCATACACCTTATAGTGTGCATTTCTAATTTCAAAGGTATCACCCGGCACAGCCACACAACGCTTTACATAATAAGTCTTTAAATTCAGTCCCAAGCTGTCCCATCGAGCCGGATAAGGAAAATTGAACACCAGCACATCATTGCGCTTTATCCGCCCGAAACCGGGAAGACGGGATATATCTACCTGACTTCCCCCGCTGCTTCCCAAATGTCAAACAGACGCCCTCCCATCACCCACTTGTTCACCAATATATTATCTCCCGCAATCAGGGCAGGTTCCATGGAGTCAGAAGGAATGGCAAATGAGGCAAAAACAAATATCTGTAATAACAACCAAATAATCATCATTAACAGACTCCCTCCGGCCACACAAACCAGCAAGTTATATAAGAAACCAATACATCTCTTCATTCGCTTCATATTATTCTTTAAGAGGCGGAAATTGCTTCCTAATATTCCAAACTTATCGTCTCACCTGCATATCAAGAAAAAATACAGAATCCAACTCTTCCGCCTGAATATTTTCTTCTATCCTTATAAAAGATTCAGCAGCTTTTACATGTCCCTGACCAGCAGCTGCCCTGTACCATAACATAGCCTTTGCAGAGTCACGAACAACGCCTTTACCCCAATAGTACATCCTGCCCAAATTATATTGCGCAGGGGCATTTCCCTGCAAAGCCGACTTTTCAAGCCATGATGCGCAAACCGATAAATCCATTTCCACGCCTTTACCCAAACTATAAGCCACACCTATGTTATATTGCGCTACAGGATTACCAACAGCCGCAGACTTTCTGAACCAAAACAGGGCAGTTGCCACATCAGGAGATACCCCAAAGCCGTTGAAAAACATATAACCCAAATTATTCATAGCATCAGAATCACCATGAGAAGCAGAACGACGATACCACTGAATGGCTTCCCGATAATCACGTGCCACCCCTAATCCCAAACGGTAAAGATTCCCCAGTCCCAGCTGAGCCTGAGCATTTCCCTGTTGGGCAGCATACTGAAAATACCTTCTAGCTTTCGACAGGTTTTCAGAAACCCCATAACCATAGGCATACATGAAAGCCATATTGTTACAGGCATTCGTATTACCAGCCTTTCCGGACTTTTCAAATAATGCAAATGCTTTTTCATAATCCGTACTTCCACCAAGGCCACGATAGTACATATCACCTAACAAATATTGGGCGTATGAAGCCGAATCTATACCTGCCAGTGGTATGAACTGATTCCGTGCCTCATCATAGTCATGCTCTCTATAAGCATTCATGGCCTGCCGATATCTGTCTGAAATATCTCCCAAACTCCACATATAAATCTGGTCATGCAATGCACATATACCGATAACAGCTATCAAAATCAAGCATATACCAATACCCGAACAATATGATCTCCATTTATCCATAACAAATGCGGCTTAATAAGAATATTCCACTATATGATATTCAGGATTGCTACTTATGCCATATATTTTGCGTTTTTCAGGATTCACCGCAATACGAGAAACGCCATCGTTCAAAATATAATGCCGCAATGGAGCCCCTTCCCAACTGAATACCAAAATATCCTTTGCAAGCAAATTATATCCAGGTTTGTTTACAAATTTCCCATTATAAAGCACCCATAATTCATCTCCTACACCAACCGGACTGTAAAAGGCATCACGATAGTAGTCAGGCTTAGGACGACTGCCTATCCGAACACCGTCATTAAACTCCGTAAAACGTGTAAAGAAATGTTCCGGACCATAAAGTCGTTTTACCAGCTTTCCGCTGTCACTGTAAATATCTATCAAATCAGTAAAGAAATGACAGACGGCAAAACGATCATTCCCATTGCTAGCGGGAATAGCACGATAGGCATCCACCCGTTCCAGATCGGTATAGGCTTCCGGACCTCGGGGTAGTTTCCTACCGCTCCTAGCTTCTGTCCGGCAGCATTGAACATGTAACAAGGAGCGTCCGGACGATAAGAGACTCCGACCAGTTTATCTTTCAGCAGAACAAGCTCACTAAAGAAATCAGCCTCACTCAATTTATATCGCCGGGACGGAACTAAAGACGGAGCAGAAACGAACTCACCGACTCCATACGTACAAACTGTTGAAGTCACCATATCATATAGTCTCACTGAATCTTGCCCTAAAATGAAACTAGGGGAAATCATCTCATTAGGTCCCTCCCCCATCGTCATTTGTTCACCTATTTTCTTCTTGGTATTCAAGTTAAAGAGATGGAGAAGTTTCTCTGTCTTCCTATTAATTGTTATCAATAATGTATCCATTACGACCAATTGATTAGGTTGCATCACAGGTTCATCAAATGCTATTTCAGAGCCAGTCAATTCCTGACTTTCGAAGTCCTCCCACTCTATACAAGTCTCATCTTGGTAGACCGATTCCACCTTATTACCACACGCCACAAAGGATATGCCGCCCAAGATAACAACTAAAATTCTTATATATGCTTTCATACATAGATTATTTATAACATACTAACTAAACTAACAAGTAACCGGTCATTATATAGAACGTTTCCAATCAAATAAAAGAAAAATATCCATACAATCGACCGGTTAAAAAATAATTATGGCCAACGGTCATCAACTGTTATTGAAGTACCATTAGTGTATTTTATTACACATTTATATCCTGAATAGGGACAATATCTATCACCATCAGATTCCCAGCTAGCTAATGCTTCCACATTAGCCAATGCCAAATCAGACATTACATCCAATTTCTGAGCGTTATACACATTTATTCCTGCAATCAAAGCAAATGCTACAACTATAGTTGCTTTCAAAATATTCTTTTTCATTTGGTTTATAGTTTCAAAAATGATTAATTACTCATGTTTTCATCTTTTATCGGAAAGAACTCCACCGCAGAAAAAACAAAACTACCGCTTGCTTATTCTGATTTTTACATTACTTTTGTATCAGACTTTACCTCCTTTCTTTTGAGGAGAGGCCGCAGGGTGGAAAGAATCTACTTCCAGCAAAAAATGGATTTCTTTCCATCCGCTTTTTGCTCTCAACTATTCCTACAGAGATATATTCAAATTTATAAAGGAAAAGACAGATCAAAAAAATCAATCACTCAACATCCTTTAACTCCACCCTCTTAAAAACAAGCTGATTCTCGTCATAATTAGGATTCATTTCATTATTCGTTGAAATATACAATCCCTCTTCACGCACAAACCATAAATGAGGATTAAAAGTATAATCAGGAAATAATGTTTCACCAATAACATTCAAATCCTTATCTAAAATCATAATAGAAAAATTCTTTTTGCCTGAACGGATAATTTTAAGATAATTATCACTCTCCTCTATTGTACTTGCCGGATATGCCACACGATAATATACCTTGCGATATTTATCATACAATACAGAACCATAATTCGCCTGTTCCGCCCTATTTTTCAATATAGCATTCTGATTATTCGAAGAGTTTCTTAAAATCTCCACTTTGTCAATATAGCGGCTCTTCACCGGACAGGATGTCACACTTTGATGCATGATATCAGCCTTATACATCAACTCACTATAATAAAATGAATATACAAAATTATCACCTGTAAAACAACGGTAATAATCCTCTCCATTACCTGCAGAAGTACCAAAATCCTCATACGTGATCAACTGAGGAAATTTCATAGGCAACGCACGAACAACATGCTGCATTGTATCAATTACAACAGAAACAGGGCTGTCCTCCAACGCCTTTTCACGCAACATCGGATTTACGGTCTGCAAGATATAAAATTGTCCGTCAATAATTTCAACAGTTCCATATAATCCCGGTATAAAGGGTATTAAAGGTTGATTTGTATCCGTTTGAGAAAAATTAATTTTATCTTTGATAGTTCCTGTAGTATCAGTAATAAAAATTGTAGTTATATACATACTAGGAATATAAATATGATCGAAATCAATGGCACGATACCCCATAAATCCTCCAGTTATAGCATTATCTCCTTCCACACCATACATCACTCTTTTCACTAAATTTCCAGAAGATATTTCATAAAATAAAATTTCCGGTTCAACTTCATTCTTAAAAGAAAGATAAGCTTTCCCGTCATCCTCCAATGTTTCAACAAAAAGCATAGGCCCTTTTACATCGTCCGGTATTATAAACTGGAGAGAATCTTGCGTAACAGTTAATACAACTTTGTCTTTCGGCTGACTGTCAGAACAAGATAATGCCACAATCAGAATTCCTATAACTAAAAGGTAATTTACAATTTTCATTATGATTCAGTTTATTTCGTAACAATCTATCAATTCCAACAGATACAGGCAACCCCGGTACCCCAAGGTGGACATGAATAATAGTCACCAATCCAATAGCAAGTGGTACTACCCCATTCTCCACCATCTGCCAACGCTTCCACATTAGCCAATGCCAAATCAGACATTACATCCGATTTCTGAGCGTTATACACATTCATTCCTGCTATCAAAGCAAATGCAGCAACCAAAGTTGCTTTCAAAATATTCTTTTTCATCTTGTTTCTAATTTTAAAGATGATTAATGATTCGTGTTTTCATCTTATTCTCGGAAAGAACTCCACCGCAGAAAAAACAAAAATACCGCTTGCTTATTCTGATTATTTACACTACTTTTACATCGGACTTAACCTCCTTTTCTGTTAGGAGAGAGCCGCAGGGTGGAAAGAATCGACTTTCGGCAAAGAAAATGAGTTTCTTTCCATCCGCTTTTTACTCCCATTGATTCATACTTCATCCTTTATTCAGCATTCCCCGTCACCTTCAAACGAAGTGGGGAATTATCTGCATTGCAATAAATGGTAACCGTCTTGCTGAAATGTTCAGCCTTTTCCGCTTCATAAATCACTGTCAGCTCCGCTTTTTCTCCCGGACGAATACCCTCCTTACTATAGTTT